>MFLH01000029.1:5940-18122 GCA_001781275.1 Candidatus Kaiserbacteria bacterium RIFCSPHIGHO2_02_FULL_54_11b
TCGATCACCTTGAGGTGATTCTCTTGCGCGATAAATTGTATGTTGAAAGGTCCTGTGATACGGAGTTCTTTCGCCGTTGCCGCCGCGATCGCTTTTGCGGAATCCCGCGTTTCTTGGTTGGTGCGTTTTGTTGTCGGCAACACGACGGTAGCATCTCCCGAATGCGTGCCCGCGTTTTCGACGTGCTCTGTCATCGCCCACGCAAGTATTGTGCCGTTTTTGGCAACAGCATCTATTTCCAGTTCGCGCGCGTTCTCAATGAATTTCGAAATAACGACGGGGTGGTCCGAGGACACGTCGGCCGCGCGTTTGAGGAATTTGACGAGCGCGTCTTTATCGATCGCAACACTCATTGCGGCCCCCGAGAGCACGTATGAGGGGCGCACTAAGACAGGGTAGCCGATTTTTTCTGCTGCCTGCAGCGCCGCGTCTGTCGTCGTGAGTTCCGCCCAAGGCGGCTGGTCTATTCCAAGGCGATCCAACAATTTTGAGAACGTATGTCGATTTTCCGCGCGATCGATGTCCTCGGGATGCGTTCCCAGTACCTTGATGCCGTTGTCGTGAAGGGAAAGCGCGAGGTTGTTGGGAATCTGCCCGCCTGTCGAGATCACGACGCCTTGGGGCATTTCAAAGTCCGTGATATCGAGGACGCGCTCGAGAGAGAGTTCCTCAAAGTAAAGCCGATCCGAAGTGTCGTAGTCGGTCGAGACTGTTTCCGGATTGTAATTTATCATTATCGTCCCGTACCCTTCTTTTTTGAGCGTACGAAGCGCCTGCACGCTCGACCAATCGAATTCCACCGATGAACCAATCGCATACGGACCGCTCCCCAAGACTGCAATTTGTTTCTTTCCGCGAACCACGTCGTGCTCGGTGCCGTGGTAGGTCATGTAGAGGTAGTTGGTCTCGGCAGGGAATTCTCCTGCGAGCGTATCTATCTGTTTGACCACGGGCAGAACCTTGAGCTTTTTTCGCAGCGTGCGGATATCCGATTCCTTCGTATTTTTAATGACGGCAAGTTGTGCGTCGGAAAATCCTGCCTTTTTTGCGCGGCGCATGAGAGGGGTATCCAGTTTGCTGTGCTTCAATTCGCTCTCCAGCGCAATGATGTTCTGCATTTTGTGCAGGAACCACGGATCTATCGAACTCATCTCGTGCAATTTTTCTACCGAAACGCCCGCTTTTAGAGCTTCTGCGATCGCAAAGACGCGCCGCGATGTCGGGTTCTTTATTTCGTCGACATAGTCAGCAATCTGGAAATTGCCGTTCTTTTGCGCCGTCAGGCCGCCCGCACCGATGTTGAGCATGCGAATAGCTTTTTGGAACACTTCCTCGAATGAGCGGCCGATCGCCATGACCTCCCCGACACTTTTCATTTCGGTGCCGATGCGCGGAGCTGCGTTCTCGAATTTGTTGAGGTCCCAGCGTGGGATCTTCAAGACGATGTAGTCGAGTGCCGGCTCGAAGCAGGCGATCGTTTTCTTCGTGACAGAGTTGCGTATCTCGGGGAGGGTGTAGCCTAGCCCAAGTTTGGCGGCGACGAACGCGAGCGGGTAACCCGTGGCTTTCGATGCGAGCGCGGAAGAGCGCGAAAGGCGAGCGTTGACCTCGATGACACGGTAGTCACCCGTCTTGGGGTGCAGGGCGTATTGGATATTGCATTCGCCCACAATGCCGAGGTGCCGAATCGTCTTGATGGCAATTTCCCGAAGTCCGTGGTACTCGGCGTTGGTAAGTGTCTGCGAAGGAGCGACCACAATACTCTCGCCGGTATGAATGCCCATCGGGTCGAAATTCTCCATGTTGCAAACCGTGATGCAATTGTCGGCGCGGTCGCGGACGACTTCGTATTCGATCTCTTTCCATCCACCGAGGTATTCTTCGATAAGCACCTGCGACACATTGCGAAAGACTTCCGGAAGTTTCGCTGAAAGCTCTTTCGCGTTTTTGACTACACCCGAGCCTTCGCCGCCGAGCGCAAAGCCCGAGCGCATCATGACGGGATAACCGATCTCTTCGGCAGCCCGCAGCGCCTCTGCGACATTTGATGTGGCGCGACTGCGCGCAGTTTTTACGTCTATCTCTTTGAGTCGTTCTACGAAAAGTTCGCGGTCCTCGGTGTCGCGGATGGTCGAGACAGGAGTTCCCAAGACAGCCACCTTATATTTCTTCAACACGCCGTTTTTTTCGAGCGTGAGACCGAGGTTGAGCGCCGTTTGGCCGCCAAACGAGAGGAGTATTGCGTCAGGCTTTTCTTTCTGTATCACCTGCGTTGCGAATTCTTCGGTCAGTGGCAGGAAGTACACAGTATCGGCAAGCTTCTCATCTGTCTGCACAGTCGCGATGTTGGGGTTGATAAGCACCACTTCAATACCTTCTTCTTTGAGCGCCTTGATGGCCTGAGAACCTGAGTAATCAAACTCGCCGGCCTGCCCGATGCGAAGGCCTCCCGAGCCGAGCAGCAATACTTTTTTCGGTTTCTTTATCATACGGCCTTGAGAGTCTTCAAAAAATCATCGAATATCCACGCAGTATCCGTCGGCCCGGGAGTTGCCTCAGGGTGGAATTGCACCGAGCGCCACGGCTTGTTCTTGTGCCGAATACCTTCGTTGCTGCCGTCGTTGGCGTTGGTAAACCATTCCTCCCATCCGGCGGGGAGGGTCTTTTCATCGACGGCGTACCCATGATTCTGGGAGGTGATGTAACACCTCTTAGTTTTCTCCTCTACGCAAGGCTGATTCTGCGAACGATGGCCGTAGGGAAGTTTGTAGGTCTTTGCTCCGGCTGCGAGCGCTAAGAGCTGATTGCCAAGGCAGATGCCGAGTATCGGTTTGTTCTTTTTCATCGCGTCACGAATGTGCTCGATCGTTTTCACGCATTGCGTCGGGTCCCCTGGACCATTGGAGATAAAGAGTGCGTCGTAGTCGTCGCGCGTGAAATCGTAGTCCCACGGTACGCGAATGACCGTCGTTTCTTTTCGCGCGAGCGAGCGCACGATGTTTTCTTTCATACCACAATCGATCGCAACTATTTTTATGGGGCCATTGCTTGCCCTTCGTAGCTTTAGCGAAGTAGGGCCATACATTTTTTTCTTTTTCGGACTCACCGCCGCGACGAGATTCTCTTCATTGGGATCGAAGAATTTCTTCTGTTTTTCTGCGCCGAGTGCGCCTAACATCACGCCATGTTCGCGAAGCTTTTTCGTCAAGGCTCGTGTGTCGACGCCCGAGATCGCCGGCACACCGGAGTCTTTAAGCCATTTCGCGAGAGACATTTTTGCGCCCGCGTGTGAGTATTGTTCGCAATACTCTGAGACGACGAGACCAGCGATCTGGATTTTTTCTGATTCGAGCGTCTTCGGGTCGGGCACACCGTAGTTGCCGATTAGGGGATAGGTGAGCACAACGATTTGGCCGGCATACGAAGGATCAGTAAGCCCCTCGGGGTAACCGACCATGCCGGTGTTGAAAACGACCTCGCCGTGCACTTGCTTGCCAGCAGGTATGCTAGCGCCGAAATTTTCTCCCTCAATCACCGTGCCGTCTTGGAGGTAGAGCTTCATATAAGAAAAATCCGCCAGAGGCGGGAATAGAGGAGGTAAAAAAATGCACCCGAGCGGGTGTTCTTCTTCGGAAACTCCTTGGAGGTCATTAAAAGCCAAGTGTAGCCGATTTTAGGTTTTTGTCAATGCTGAGTATACTCGCGACATGGAGAAACCAGAACTCAAGAAATACAAAGTCCCGGACGAACCCGGCGTCTATCTTTTCAAAAAAGGGCGGAAAATCCTCTACATTGGCAAGGCGACGAGCCTGCGCGATCGAGTGCGGAGCTATTTTTCATCCGACTTGGTAGCCGGAAGAGGAGACCGGATCGTCGGCATGGTGGCGGGAGCTACGTCTTTAGACTGGAAGGTGACCCAATCCGTACTCGAAGCACTCATGCTCGAGTCGCACCTCATCAAACATCATCAGCCTCCATACAACGTGGATGAGAAAGACAACAAAAGTTGGAATTACGTCGTTATCACCAAAGAAGATTTTCCGCGCGTACTCCTTGTTCGCGGCCGTGAACTATTTCAGGATGTTGGGTTTACGAAACCCAACATCAGGGTAGGAACATTTTTTGGGCCGTATCCGCACGGAGGGCAACTGAAGGAGGCATTGAAGATCATTCGCAAAATCTTCCCGTTTCGCGACAGCTGTGTTTCTCAAAGTGGAAAGCCTTGCTTCAATCGGCAAATAGGATTGTGCCCAGGGGTTTGCTCGGGCGAAGTGAGCGTCGAGGAATACGAAAAAACGATACGCAACCTCAAAGAACTTTTCTCGGGGAATTTCAAAGGTCTCAAGCAACGACTTGTGCGCGAAATGAAGGTCGCGGCTGCAGCAGAGAGGTTCGAGGATGCATCTCGGCTCCGCAGACAAGTACATGCGCTCGAACATATCCACGATGTCTCCCTCATTAAGGACGAGCATCGTATCGCGTCGGGAGGCGGTGTGCGTATTGAAGCGTTTGACGTTGCGCACACCGGCGGAACGGAAACTGTCGGCGTCATGACTGTCGTCAGCAGCGGAGAGTCGATGAAAGCCGCTTACAGAAAATTTAAAATTCGCACAGCGACCAACGACGACGTCGCGGCTCTGAAAGAACTTCTATCGCGACGTCTGAATCATTCTGAATGGCCACTGCCACGAGTATTCGTCGTGGATGGGGGAAAGGGGCAGGTGCGCGGGGCGCAGGCTGTGTTGAAGGGGGCGGGGATAGAAGTGCCGGTAGTGGGTGTGGTGAAAGATGAGCGACACAAGCCCGAGCGACTCATCGGAGATGCGCGAGCCATCCAAGCATACGAGAAGGACATTCTGCTTGCCAATTCCGAGGCGCATCGGTTCGCTATTTCGTGGCATAAGAAGAGGCTCAGTGCACGCATGTATTGACACCCACCCACTTTGTTAGTATAATACAACGACGGCATTAGGAGGAAACCATGCTCGAGTTTCAGATCATCGGAGCAGTGTTCATTGCACTGTTCCTCGCGGCACTCGTGACCGGCGAAAGCACGCCGACGAGATGACGCACTCACAATCCACCGCTCGGCGCACATCTACGTGCCGGGCGGATTTCTTTTTCCAATCTGTTGACTCGTGCACGAAGAGAGCGTACAACTCACACACCAACGAACAGGAGGTACTCATGTTGGCATGCACCTTTAGACCGCTAAAGCGCGGGAGGCTCGCTTGCATTCAAACGGGCGTTATCGTGAAGAAAGCGAAGACCGACCCGTATCGCAACAGTTTGCTGAGCGGCAACCGATCGCCGTCAGCGTCTGTTGCTCCCAGAATTCACGAAGTCGTGATCGGCACTTGGGGTAGGCAGCGAAGGGCACGCTGCCCGACATGTCACGTCCGTTACGATCTCCGGTTTGCTCGAGGAGAATTTTCCTGCGATTGTGGTACTCGGATTAAAGTCACGTGGTTATGAGGTGTCGTGACCCCGAGATGACAACGGCGCCGCGTGAGTGGCGCCGTTTCCTTGTTATACTTGCAGCATGGCACGGCTCTCTGTCGGTATTTTGCGTGGTGGGACTTCGAGCGAATATGACCTCTCGCTGAAGTCGGGTGCAGCGATGCTTGCGGCACTTTCTCCTGATCGGTACGACGCGCGCGATATTTTTATCGACAAGCGTGGATACTGGCATTTGCGCGGCGCTCCGGTAGACGCCGCGCGCGCACTCGCGCAGATCGATGTCGTATTAAACGCGCTTCACGGCGGTGTGGGCGAGGACGGCACCGTACAACGCATCCTAGACCGCGCCGGTGTCCCGTATGCAGGTGCGCGGCCGCAGGCAGCAGCACTTTCACTCAATAAAATACGTGCGCGCGAAGTCTTGCAACAGGCGGGCGTCCGTATGCCGCATGCCGTTTCCTTTAATCTCGGAAATGAGCTTACAACTGGAGAGATGGCACGTCTGGTTTTCGAACAATTCGGTCCACCCTATATCGTCAAACCTGCACAGGAAGGTGCCTCGACCGGCGTCACGCTGGCGATGAGCCTCATCGAGCTTCCCGACGTGCTTGGAGATGTCTTGGATGCATTTGGTGCCGCGCTCGTTGAAGAATACATCCGCGGAGAGGAGGCGAGTGTTGGTGTTATCGAAGATTTTCGAAATGAAGAACTATACGTTCTTCCGCCCGCGCACGTAATTCTCCCCGAGGACCTGCGTTTCTTGGAACCTGACTATCATCGAGAGGGGAATCTGCGCCACAACGTCCCGAGTAATTTTTCGGATAGTCAAAAGCGCGCCATCGCCGAGCTCGCGCGCGCGGCACATCGCGCACTCGGTCTTTCGCATTTTTCGCGGGCCGATATTATCACCACACCTCGTGCAGCGTACCTTCTGGAAGTAAATGCCATCCCCGGCCTCTATCCGAGCGCATCATTTCCGCACATGCTTGAAAGCGTCGGATCTTCCGTGCGCGAGTTTCTGGAACACGCTATCCACCTAGCTCGCAGATAAGTTTTCCTATGGGTCTTGAGCCAAAACATAGTCCTCGAAGGCCAGACGCTGAAAAAACGTCGCTTGCCCAGGAGGTCAAATGGAACGAGGAAATGAATGCATACCAGCAGCATCTTGATGAACTCAAGCTAACGCCGGAGGATTTAAAAAAGAAAATCTTGGATGTAGGCGCAGACTTCGGTTATTTTGCTGAAGTCGCAAAACGGAATGGATATGACAATATCTATAGTATTGATATTGAATATCCGGCAGACATGTATCATCTGGATGCCGATATTGGTTTAGGAGCAGAAAAACTTGCCGTCGCTGACGCCTTTCAGTTACCTTTTAAAGATAAAACGTTTGACATGGCCATCTCATTTTGTGCGATGCCCAACATCGCCGGCGGCGAGAACCCTATTGATTACAGAAATCGTGTTAAGAAAGTCTGTCAGGAAATGCTTCGGGTTGTCAAAGTGAACGGTGAAATACGCATGGCACGAGTTGTTTCGTGGGAGGATCCAACTGATAAGCGTGAACGTGCCACGCAAATCAAAAAGGTACTCGAGTGGTTCAATAAATCACGACACTTCGAAGTCACTGTCGACCCAACGGGTGAGATGGATGGACATCCGTCGCATCTAATCCGCATCAAGAAATTGTCGTAAGGGCAGACCAACACTGTGTGTGGACCAGCGGGGGATCGAACCCCGGACCTCCTCATTGCAAATGAGGCATTCTACCACTGAACTACTGGCCCTCGAGTGAAGTTATAGCAGATAATCAGGCATTTCAAAACTATTCACACATCTGGTAAGCTCTATGTCTGGACACGTCTCGAATCGTTATGGAAACAGAAACACCCATCAAAAATCTACACGAACACCTCGCCTCTCTCGCAGCAGAAAGCCCTCAGAAGATTGCGCTTGTTGCGATCGATGAGAAGGGGAACGTTACGGAAAAGATTACCTATGCTGAATTGCTTGAAAAAATAGGAGCGGCGGCGGCGGAGTTGAAGAGTCTCGGGCTCGAGAAGGGGGATAGGATAGCGCTCGCATTTCGGAATTCGCCGGCGCTTTTGATATGGAGCTGGGCTGCTTGGGCAACGGGAATCGTGACGGTACCGATGGATACGAAGCGTGATACACCTGAGCTGTATGAGTACAAAATTAACCTCAACAAAGCAAAAGTACTTATTCTCGAGCGCGGTATCCAGACGAACAAGCTCCCCGGCGTGCGTATCAAAGTGCACACGGAATTCAAGGTAGCGTCTGCTGCAAACGTTGTATGGGAGAAAGGACTATCGAACCAAGCCCTCGTCCTCTTTACCTCTGGCACGACTGGCCATCCAAAAGGAGCGATGCTTTCACTCGAGAATCTCATCATCAATGCAGATGGTATTCGGGAATGGCTGCGCATCACGTCCGAAGATACGTTCCTCGTGAACTTGCCACTTCACCACATCAATTCAACTACCTTTTGCCTCTCGACGCTTCTCGCTGGCGGTACGATCGCAATTCCGCCCAACTATTCCAACTCGCACTTCTGGGCGCAGATGGCGAAAACAAAGGCGACCATCACGTCCATCGTACAATCCATACTCTTCGACCAATTGAGTCGGGAGAAAGAATATGCAATGGTCAAAGATACGGTGAAGCTCAATAGGATCCAGATCGGTTCCGCACCCGTCATCGCGCAAACGGTGCAGGAATTCATGAGGAAATTTGGCATTTCGCTCTACCAAGGATACGGCCATACAGAAACAGCGCTCCGCGTAACCGGTGTTCCCATGGACATCCCAAAAAGTCTCTATGAGCAGCTTATCGAAGAAAACTCTATTGGTGTGCCGATGAAGTGGGCAGACGTTCAGGTCTCGGATGAAAACGGGAAGTTCTTGAACGAGGGCGAAGACGGCGAACTCGTTGTGAAAGGTCCCGCAGTCATGGAAGGCTACCTCGGCCGCGAGCCTGCATTCCGCGACGGGTACTTCCTCACGGGAGACGTCGGCCGCTTTAAAATCATCGAAGGAAGAAGGTATTTTTACCTCACAGGCCGCAAGAAGGAGATTATTATCAAAGGCGGCGTGAATATCTCTCCCGTCGCTGTCGAGAACGCGCTCAAGAAAATCTCCCCTGATATTGAGCAGGTGCACGTCGTCGCTGTCGCAGACGAGCGCTACGGAGAAGAGGCCGGCGCTGTCATCTCGTGGAAAGAAGGCACCCATTCGACAAGCTCAGGGCAGGTTGATGAAGAGCGCGCCAAGCGGCAACTTAAGACCGCGCTTCTCCTCGGTTCGAAGTACTTGAGTGCCTACGAAACGCCTAAATACATTACCTCACTTCCGGTAAGCGAGCTTCCAATGACTTCGACAGGCAAAGTGCAGCGAAGCATTTTGAAAACACAACTGCCGTACGAGCGATTTGAATCAATATACGGGGTGCTCAAGACACCCGACTATCGCTTTACTGTCTTGCACAGGGGTTCGCGCTGGGACGCTGCTTCGTATGAATTGCACAAGCAATGCTGGGGCGAGCTTGCCGGCACACAAGAGCAGTACGAAAAAGGCGGTGCGAAGCAGGTCATCATTCTCGCCGCGAAGCCCGATGATTCACTTGCAGGACAGATCGCCCTTATTCGCACCAGCCTTTCGGAAAAGGACATCTTGAACAAAAAATACGACGAGCTGCTCTCCGGTGCATTCGATCGCGACGGCGACTCGCTGGTCTGCGTCTCTATCTGCAGCGCGAATTACAAAGAGAAACCAATTCCGGAAGTTTCTAAAGTCCCCACGCCTGAAGAAGTCGCCGCGTACCTCGAAGCCGGCAATGACCCCGTCATGACATTCCACCAGAAGGCCAAGGGCGGGCTTTTTGAAGGGGCGCGACTCGTCGGCGTGATTCCAAACGGAAGACCGAAAGACAAGACCTCGCTCGGATACAACATGCTTTTGAAATATCCGGAGCCTGAAAACATCGTTATCACCGAAGGGGCGCCTATTTCAAATCAACTCATCGAAGTCGTCCTCTTGCTCGCGCAGGACCTCGGTATCAAAAATGTCTACGCCTACTCACGTCCCGGCGGCCTCGCCTCGTACTTATCCACACATTGACTCGAATAATCCATTTAGTACACTGGAAGTACTTGCTCCTTCATCAGCTGAATAATTAGCTGTTGAACACTCCCAACCAGAGAGGAGTCCATCATGTGCATTAAGCATCTGCGCCGATACCTGCTACAAGGAGTCAGCTCCCCGTCCGACTTCGAGGCGTTTTGCGTCCGTTTCGGTGCAAGGAAAATCGGCGGGAGCCGCGATGAGCAGAACTCTTTTGAGACACTGTTCAAAGCTAAGGCTCGCCAATGTGGCATGTCATCGGTGATCGCTGAAGACTACCTCGCTTCAATGCGAGGAGATGGCGCCCAGCGCTCGTCCGGCGGTGTCGATGACACCGGCTTCGAGGGGGCATTGCTTCCCAGCAGAGCCTGACGCTGTACTCACGTCTACTTGAGTACGCCGCTATCGCAATAACGGGTTACACCGTCGGTTATCGTGATACTTATTCCTTTCTTGTTCTTTTTGCTCTTTCTTCTCGCCACTTACCTATATATCTCTTTTGATATATAGGTAAGTGGCATTTTTTTATCCTCTGGTCGTTCTTGACAACTCTTCATGATGCGGGCATCATGGCGGGGAATGTAAGTTTTCCACTTTATTTACTTGCTGTGGAAAGGTTGGTTTACATTATTTTAGAGGAAACATACACAAAGAATCATGGCTAAGAAGCTATACGTCGGCGGGCTGCCCTACAGCACGACCGATGCGGAGCTCAAGGACGCTTTTGCGCAAGCAGGGGCCGTCGAGTCTGCTGTCATCATCATGGATAAGATGAGCGGCCGCTCGAAAGGTTTCGGCTTCGTCGAAATGGCATCTGATGAGGATGCACAGAAGGCGATTGAGATGTGGAATGGGAAGGACTTCGGCGGACGCGCGCTCACGGTAAATGAGGCACGCCCGATGGAAGACCGACCTCGACGCGATTTTCGTAGCGGCGGCGGCAATGACCGCGGCGGCTACGGTGGCGGACGAGGAGGCAACGGAGGTGGAGGCGGCAGAAGCTGGTAATCCCCTTTGAGTTTTAAACAGCCCCGCAATGCGGGGCTGTTTGCCGTATAATGCTGCTATGAAATACGGAGCACTCCTCGGCTGGGGTATTTGTATCTATGCAGTGATGATGCTCGCGTGGTCGGGTCTCGTCATCTACGGATTGGCTGGCACGCTCGTAGCTCGCATCCTTGTACTCTGCGTACTCATCATCGTGACAACGATCGCAGCCCGTTCCCTCCGATATCACTCGTGGAAAGACATCCTTCCGTATTCGATCGCTTGGGCGCTTATGATGGGGCTCCTCGACGCAGTCTACACCGTACCCTACTCAAATTGGACGATCTATGCAGATTGGAATTTGTGGGTGGGATACAGCTTGGTCGCGATCGTGCCGCTTCTGACGCCGTTTTTGCGCCCACTTCCCACAGGCCATCAGACGTAACTATGCGAAGCCTTCCTTTGCGGGAGCCATCTCTTGCGTCACCTCTGCGGAGCATGCGAGCGCTTTCGACACATCGATTCCTTTTCCGCCTCGCGCTTGCGGGTACCAATGTATTCGCGTGGGTATTTATCTTCCAGTACTTCTACCTCGTCGAACCGGATATCGCGCACGGGCTCGCGCGCGTGGCACTCCTGTACGCGCTCTCTCAGACGATTACCTGCCTCGTGACGCCTTTTGCCGCTCGTTTGTTGCGCTCGGGTGCCCGGAGAGCGCTGCTCCTAGGGACAGTTGCTGCAGCATCGTCATTCGTTGTCCTCGGTGCTGCGCTCGAAGGTTTTTGGGGTGGTGCAGAGGTGCCGATCGCACTCGCCGCGTTTGCGTGCGGCTTGGGCGTGTACCGTGCGCTCTACTGGATACCCTACGAGGCCGAAGCGGAGGCGGCAGGAAAACGAGCCAAAAATATTTTTGCGGAACTCTTCATCGCCCTCGCACCACTTCTTGGTGGGGCATGTGTGGCCGCGTCTCTTTATGGGCCGGTATGGCTGCTCTTCGGAGGCGCCTGCCTCATCCTTATTTCAGTAATACCCATCTTCTCTCTGCGTGATATTCACGAAGGATTTTCGTGGGGCTACCGCGAGACCTTTGGACACATGATCGATCCGGCCAACCGCGCGCTCGTGACGCAGTCCTTTCTCGAGGGTATCGCAGGAGCCGCGCTCCTGCTCTTCTGGCCGCTGGCGATATTTCTCATTACAGGCTGGTCGTATGGGATGTTGGGAGTCGTACTCTCACTCACGTTCGTCCTCGCTATTTTCATGCGCTCTCTCGTACGCAAAGGTCTGCGCAAAGCAAGTCTGCACGCATCCAGTACGCTAAACATCGTTTTTGCGGTGACCCCGTGGATATTCCGTATGCTTGTCGCAACCCCGTTCGGCGTCATACTCGTTGATTCTTATTTCCACACAACCACCCCACGACGTATCGGCCTCGATCCGGTGGTCTTTGAACAAGCGGCCGATGGCGGCTCCTTCCTCGACGAGTACACCGCGCTCAAAGAAATGGCCCTCTCGCTCGGCAGGATAGCGCTCTGTGCGGTGGGGGCGGCAGCAGCTCTTACCGTATCACTGCCTGTAGCGTTCGTCGTGGTC
>MFLH01000029.1:18132-21590 GCA_001781275.1 Candidatus Kaiserbacteria bacterium RIFCSPHIGHO2_02_FULL_54_11b
GCGAATTCTTTCATAACGACACCGGTCAATTTGCCTGCGCCCGATGCGTCAACGACACCGAGTTCCTCCTTTTTCGCACGTGCCACTTTTTCTATTTCTTCGCGGCTTGCCATCTGCGGTAGGTAGGATTCCAATATCTTCAATTCACTCAGTTCTTTCTCTGCAAGCTCCGCGCGGCTGCCTTTTGTATATACATCAGCAGCTTCTTTGCGCTGTTTGGCAAGCCGCTTCAGTACCGTGATCGCATCGTTGTCGGCAAGCTCTTCTGTCGGCTTGCGGCCTTTCGCGACGAGCTCGTTGGTAAATGCTGAAAGCGCGCCGCGTAGTGTATCCACGCGAAGCGCATCGCGCGCCTTCATCGCGGCGGTCATGTCGGTGCGGATTTGTGCCGTTAACAACATTGGGACAGTGTAAATAACTAATCAGACTTTGACAACCCAAAGAGCCGATGTCATTCTAGCGAAACGACTCACGGGAGTCGCATGTTTAACCAGGAGGACAGACCATGCCCACCGTTCTGCGTGTCGTCGTAGGCGTTGTGGTCGGCATTGTCGCCGGCGGAGTCCTAATGAGCGGCTTCGAGATCTCCGGCGGCCGCGAGGCACTTGCCTGGCTCTCAAGTAACGCCAAAGTCTCCATTGTCGGCGGCCTCGCTGCCGTTGGCGGAGCGCTTGCTTACTGACGGCAGTATCTGCTCCACCGTGTTCCATGTCGCGCAAAACGACTTGGAGCACGGTGATTTTCATTTCTGATATACTCAATGCATGGAATGGCTTGTTATCGGACTGCTTGTCGTAAATCTTGCTCTTCTGGCTTTCTTTTTTATGCGCAAGCCAGCCCAAACGCAAGACCCCCAGAGCATGATGCTTCTGCAGAATCAGATGCAGGAATTGTCACGTTCGATGGAGAACAAACTCGGCGAGGGGACGACACGCATGTTTGAGAGCATGAAGACCCAATTTGGCGAGTCGCAGCGCCTCGCATCCGATATTCGCGACCTCGTCGCCAAACAGCTGACGGAAGTGCGTGTCGAGCAGACGAAGACGAATGAATCGACGACGCGCTTTATGGTTATCGCAGAGCAGCTTGCGAATCTGGAAAAAGTCTTGAAACACCAAAAACAGCGCGGGAATCTTGGTGAAGCGTCGCTCGAATTGATACTTTCCAATATTTTGCCACCCGGTTCGTACAAAATGCAGTATGAATTCCCCGGAGGGGAGACGGTGGATGCTGTCATCGAGACAAAAGAAGGCGTCATTCCGATAGATGCAAAATTCTCGCTCGACAACTACCAGCGCTTGGTGGATGCGATCGATGATACACAGCGCGCGGAATTGGAAAAACAATTCAAGAACGATCTCAAGATGCGCATCGACGAGACTTCGAAATACGTACGCCCGAAGGATGGCACGTTGCCATTCGCTTTTATGTACATTCCCGCCGAAGCCATCTACTACGATCTCCTCATCAACGAAGTCGGCTCGGTCAAGGTCAACACGCGCAATCTCATTGACTACGCCTACAACGAGAAGAAAGTCATCATCGTCAGCCCTACAACCTTTGCTGCGTACCTGCAGTCGGTCCTCTACGGATTTAAGGCATTCAAAATAGAAGAGACAGCGAAAGACATCGCGAAAAACGTGGAAGCGCTCGGGCGGCACCTCAATGCGTATCAGGATTATTACAAAAAACTTGGCAATTCGCTCTCGACCACCGTGAATCACTTCAACGCCGGCTCCAAAGAGCTCGGCAAGATAGACAAAGACGTGTTGCGTATCACAGGCGAGAGTGCGGAGCTCGAGACCCCCCTCCTCGAGAAACCAACTTTGATAGAAGAATGACCCCGGGTGCCGCGACCGGGGTCATGGGTCACCCTGCGGTATAAGCCATCCTCCAATGGCCATTTCCGCGTACGCGCAGAGTCTGAGAAGTATGTCCACTCCGTTGTTGTCTTTTGCAATCTCGGGCACTACTAAGTAGCACACGAAGCCGACTCCTGCGTAGAAACATCCGGCTCGGCAGATCTTCTTTCGCTTAGACCCTTTTTCGGACATTGGAATCTCCCCTCCGTTATGTGCCCGTCCGAGCATAATTGCACAAAAAGGCGGGCCCCCGCAAGAGGGCCCTAAAAAGTTGCTTCGCTCACAAAGCGAAGAGGGTTATTATTCCGCACACGATGATGCCGATTACGTTCCCGACGATGAGGTCGCGAACATTATTCGGCCACTGACGCGGTTCACCTGTAATCGGGAGGACTTGATACATCGGACTCTCCCAAACAGCCCAGCCACGGCGATTCTGACTCTTTGTAGGAGAAAAGCAAGACGTAGTTGCATGAAGTGTGGATATGTCGTAGACTGCGGAACTTATGGCTAAAATAGCTATTATCGAGACGGGAGGCAAACAGTACGTTGTCACGCAGGACAGCGTTTTGGATGTTGAGAAGATCACAGGACACAAGGCGGGGGACAAAATAACCTTCGACAAGGTGCTTTTGACCGATGACGGCAAGGAAACCAAAGTGGGTGCACCGTACGTCTCCGGTGCCAAGGTGTCTGCCGAGCTGATCGAGGAAGGCCGCGAGGCAAAAGTGACCGTCATCCGCTATCGTCAAAAAAGCCGCTATTTCAAGAAAAAGGGCCACCGCCAACCATACGCAACTGTGCGCATCACTGCGCTTTCATAAAACCATGGGGGAAGGCATAAAACCGCCCGCAGGAATCCCAGGTCAATCGCCAGACGATCCACGTTTCGGAAAGTTCCGGCGTCAAACTCATGTGCCGGGAAAAGTCCCATTAGGAACACCTCAGCCCGAACCGACTCCTAAACCTGACGAGGAACGAAAGAAGACCGAAGAGCCCGAGGAGAATTCTCCGCACAAGATCGATAAAAAAGTTTAACGTCTGCTCTCGAGAGCGTTCTTGATAGTCTCGGGGTCTGCGTACTCCAGCTCGCTGCCGGTCGAGAGCCCGCGGCCGAGTGAGGTAGTAATCAATGTTGGGTTTCGTAAACCCAACACATTCTCGCGGAGCTGAATCGCGGTCGCGTCCCCTTCGGGATTTGCGGGGAAGGCGAGGATGATCTCCTCGAGTCCTCCTTTGGTACGGGTCGGAATTGAATCGAGGAGTTGTTTGATACGTAGACCGTTGGTCTTCTCTGATGCAAGCGATATCGTGCCGCCAAGTACAAAATAATAGCCACGATACGTGCCACTGCGCTCGAGTGCTGCGATGTCGGCGTCGGATGCGACGACGGCGAGGAGTTTTGGATTGCGCTCCGGATTTGAGCACATGCTGCATAGCTTTCCGCTGCTATTTGAAAAACGCATGCACTGCGCACATTGTTTTACGGAGCCACTAAGGGATTGCACCGCATCGACAAGCTCACGGCGGATGGCCGGGGAGCCGCGCAGAAGATAGTGTACGAAACGCTGCGCCTGCCTAGGGCCAATCCCGGGG
>MFLH01000029.1:21600-22761 GCA_001781275.1 Candidatus Kaiserbacteria bacterium RIFCSPHIGHO2_02_FULL_54_11b
TTTTTCAGAATGGAGCAGCGTCGGCTTCTACTTCGGTTTCCGGCGTGAAGTCGCCGAAATCACTCTTGTCGATCGAACGGAAGGTCGTCTTCTCCTCATCGAAGCGCAGCTCGACTTTGCCGACGGGGCCGTTGCGATGCTTTTCCACGAGAATTTCCGCGATGCCCGGCTTGTCGGAATTGTCACTCATTTTGTCCTCGCGGTGGATGAACATAACCACATCGGCGTCTTGTTCGATGGAGCCGGAATCACGGAGGTCTGAAAGGCGGGGGCGGCCCCGGCGGGTTTCGACCGCGCGCGAGAGCTGGGAGAGTGCCAAGACCGGTATTTCAAGCTCACGAGCCATCGCTTTGAGCGAGCGCGAAATTTCGGTCACTTGCTGGACAAGGTTGTCTCCGCCGCGCGCGTACGTCGGCGTGATGAGCTGCAGGTAGTCGACGATAATGAGCCCCAAATCTTTTTCCATTTTGAGGCGACGGGCGACAGAGCGCATCGCCAAGACGGTGGTCGATGCTTTGTCGTCAATATAGATCGGTGCTTCGGCGAGAACGCCCATACCCTGTTGGAGACGCTCAAACTCGTCTTCATCGCGGATTTTGCCGGTGCGCAGACGCCACGAGTTGACGCCCGCTTGTGCTGCGAGCATGCGGTCGACGAGCTGCTGCGAGCTCATTTCGAGAGAAAAGATGCCGACCGCGGTACCGTGCTTTGTCGCGGTCTGACGCGCGATGTCGAGCGCCAGCGCTGTTTTTCCCATCGAAGGTCGGGCAGCGAGAATGATGAGATCTGATTTTTGGAAACCAGCGAGGAGGTTGTCGAGCTGCGGAAAGCCGGTTGGGATGCCACGCATCGAACCCTCGTGTTTTTGGAGGCTCTCGAGTCGCTCCCACGCCTCGGCGAGCTCGTCTTTGATAGCAGAAAAGGAGCGCAACATTGGGGTTTGCGTCACCGAAAAGACGGCCGACTGCGCTTCGTCCAAGATAGTCTCGATATCTCTGTCTTCTTCGAAGCCAAGCTCACCGATCTTTGCCGCAGCGTCGATAAGACTTCGCAAGACGAATTTAGTCTGGACGCCCTGCGCGTAATGTCGTGCCGACCCCGGAGAAGCTGCCGCACCGACCATCTCGGAGAGGTAGCTTGCGCCGCCGATCTCATTCAAAA
>MFLH01000029.1:22802-28242 GCA_001781275.1 Candidatus Kaiserbacteria bacterium RIFCSPHIGHO2_02_FULL_54_11b
TCGATGGGCTCGCCTTTCCCAAAAAGTGCAAGCATCGCATCGAATATCGTGCGATGCTTGCCCGCGTAAAACGAATCAACACCAACGAGATCCGCGACTTCGTAGATCGCGTTCTGATTTAGCATCAACGCGCCGAGCAAGGCTCGCTCCATCTCGATATCTTGGGGCGGAACTTTTGCGGCGTTGGTGGCCATTGTGTAATCCTACCACCGTGCCTTTTGCAGCGTAGTTTCGTGGGGGACTTGAAAGTGTGCCTTAGGTGTGGACAATGGGTGGCTCGGGCTTCCGGGAAGGTCAATGCCTTGACTCTGGGCGCTATATTTGATACAACGAAGACACACGAATCAAAAAGAGTCAATAACCAGCCATTTATGCTATCTTTTCAGCCAAAATCTGTCACCAAGGATCTCCTCGCAAGCCTTCCGGAGCGCTCTCGCCGCGTCCTCTCGGACCGCTTCGGCCTTGCCGGAAAGGGCGAGCGACGCACGCTTGATGCCATCGGGCAGGAGTATGGCATCACCCGCGAGCGTGTGCGTCAGATCGAAAACCACAGCATCTCCGCGGTGCGTGATTCCGAAGCGTACGCGACGCTCACACAACACTTGGAGGACCTCAAAGCTGCCGTTGCGACCTTGGGCGCCGTGCTCGCAGAGCACACGATCGTTGAGCATCTTGCAAAAGGTGACGCCGATCGCAATCATCTTGTATTCCTTCTCACCGTCGGACATCAATTCGACGACCGCCGCGAGGACAACGATTTCAAGGCGCGCTGGCACATCGATGAACAACTCACCGAACAAGTGGAGGCAGCGCTTTCAAGCCTCTACGAATCACTCGAGCCCAACAAGCTCACTCCCGAAGAAGAGTTTTTGGAGCTTTTTGCAAAGCACCTCAAACAAGCAGGGGTAAAAAACCGCGCTCCCGAAGTGCTCCCGCGTTGGCTTTTGATATCGAAGAGGATCGGTCGGAACCCGCTCGGCGAGTGGGGCAGGCAGGATTCACCGCACGTGCGTATCAAAAATACGCGTGATTTTGCGTACCTCACACTGAAGCGCCACGGCTCACCCATGCATTTTATCGAAGTCGCCAAAAACATCGAAAAGCTCTTTGGCCGCAAGACACATCCTGCGACGACGCACAACGAACTCATCAAGGACAGCCGCTTTGTCCTCGTTGGCCGCGGACTCTACGCCTTGAAAGAGTGGGGCTACGAGCCGGGCGTCGTGCGCGACGTCATCGCCGGCATCCTGAAGCGCGAAGGGCCGCTTACGCGCGAGGAGATCATCGAGCGCGTGAAGCGCGAGCGATACGTGAAAGACGCGACCATCGCGGTCAATTTGCAGAACGACATGTTTGCCAAAACGGCGGAGGGGAAGTATTCGTTGGTAAAGTAAGCGGCCGTCGGATCAAAATGGGAGGACTTCGTACGTCCCCAGGACGTACGAAGTCCGCAACACGCCGCCGATAGCGGTGGTAAAATGATGCAATGATCCATGAGTATGAGCAGACAGGAATAGCAAGCGGGTCAAGACTCAAGGGTTCATTTCTCGGGCCCCTTTTCAGCTTCGACCTGCACTCCTTTGTCGATGAATTCGTAGGCAATGGCTGGGGCATGTCGCGCTGCCTCGCCCTCAGCATCATTTTTTGGGGTCTTTTTGGCGTACTATGGCAGATGGTACCAAGCCTGCCGCTCTTTGCCTTCGGGTGGCTTTTGGGTACGGCACCCGTGTGGCTTCCTATCGTGCTTTTGGTAACTGCGTGGAAAATATGGATTTGGTATGTGCATTCAAGCTACATCTTCAGGCGCGACACCGTCCTTCTCGAGGTAAAAATGCCGCGCGACATCACCCGTTCGCCGCGGGCAATGGAAAATGCGCTCTCCAAACTTTGGACCGACTCCGGCGAAACGACCTTCTTCAATACATTCTGGCAGGGTCAGGTGCGTCCTTACTTTTCTCTTGAGATAGCCTCATTTGGAGGGGAGATACATTTTTACATCTGGTCTTGGCGGGCTTGGCGGCCGAATGTGGAGGCGATGATGTACGCCTACTATCCCGAAGTCGAAATAGTTGAGGCCGAAGATTATGCATCAAAATTTAGATTTGATCCCGACACGCAAGAAGCCTTTCCTACCGACTGGCGCTATGAACCGCGCAATGATGCATATCCTATCCGCACGTACGTCGACTTTGAGCTCGACAAAGATCCGAAGGAAGAGTACAAGGTGGACCCTCTCGCGGAGGTCTTGGAGCGCATGAGTATTTTGAAACCGGACGAACAGATGTGGATACAGATAATCATCACGCAGTGCCGCGACTCTCGGCGTGATCCCAAGGGACCTTGGTGGAAAATGCAGGATAGATATACTTCAATTATAAAAGACGCGATAGACGAACTCCGTAAGGAAACGGTGGGGCATGGTGCGGACCCCGGCCTCAACAACCCCGAACGATGGAAATCATTCGCCCGTGTGCCGATGTATCGCTACACCAAACTCATCGAGGCGATGGATCGCAACATGGGAAAACACCCATTCAATGTCGGCATGCGCGGTGTCTACATTTCCAACTCTGAAAATTTCAACGCTGCAGGATATACAGGGATCCGTTGGCTTTGGCGACCGGTCGGCAACCCGCAATACATGAACCAGCTCCGTCCGCGCCGCTGGGGCAATCCGTTTGACTATCCGTGGCAGGATTTCAACAACATGCGGTGGAATCTCATGGTCCGCCGGTACTTTGATTGCTATCGCCGCCGCTCACACTTCTATTCACCGTGGATCATGCCGCACAACATGATGTCGACCGAGGTTTTGGCGACCATCTGGCACCCGCCGTCGGCTGCCATCGGCGCTCCGGGGCTTGCGCGTATTCCTGCGAAAAAAGCCGAACCGCCCGCCAATTTGCCCAAATAGACCCCCCGGGTTGTATAGTTGTATAGTGCAGTACTATGCCGGAGCCTAAATCGTTTTTTGAAGAGCTATTTGAAAGAGGGCATTATCTTCTCGACCGACTGTCGCTGCGCTGGGACCTCCACGCGAACCGCCGTACCATCATGATTCTCGTGGTCGGCGGATCAATCGCGGCCTTGACCTACCTGTTTGTCATACAAGCGCCCGCGTCATTCCCCGTCGACAAGCTCATTGAGGTCCCTCAGGGGCAGTCGCTTGCGGAAGTCGCACGCTCTTTGGAGGAGAGGGGGGTGGTGCGCTCCGCGCTCACACTCCGTCTGATCGTGAAGCTCACCGGCGGTGAGCGCAACGTGCATGCGGGGGATTACCTCTTTAAAGAACCACGGGATGTTTTCTCGGTCGCACGAGCACTCATCGTGGGGGCCTACGGACTCGAGCCAACCCGCATCCTGATACCCGAAGGTGCAACGATGAAAGAAATGGCGGTCGTGTTCGCACAATTCGAACGGTTTGATGCAGAGAAGTTCCTCGCACAAACCGTGGAGCAAGAGGGATACCTTTTCCCCGACACCTATTTCTTTTTGCCCAATGTGACTGCAGACACTTTGATACAGGCAATGCGGCAAAATTTTGATGAGAAGATAGCTTCACTCCAAACGCAGATCGCGAGCTCGACCCGCTCGCTTGAGGATATCGTCATCATGGCGTCGATCATCGAACGCGAGGCGCGCAACAGCGTCGATCGGCGGAAAATTTCCGGCGTCTTGTGGAATCGACTCGCACGCGGGATGCCGCTGCAAGTCGATGTAACATTCCTCTACACGATCGGCAAAAATACCTTTCAGCTCACCAACGAAGACCTCGTAAGTGACTCACCCTACAATACATACATCAACAAAGGCCTGCCGCCGACGCCGATCGGGAGTCCTTCACTCGATTCGCTCCAAGCTGCGCTCGAGCCCACCAAAAGCGACTACCTTTATTTCCTTGCCGACCGTAATGGCGTAACGCATTTCTGCAAGACGTACAGTTGTCACATGGCGAACAAAGCGAGGTATCTTTGAGCAGCATTAAGTGAAATCAATGTTTAATGTTCGTGACCTTCGAACTTTGCGTGCAAACACCAGCTGATGCATACTAACGTGGGTGCTCGGGGGAGCACGACAATAGGAGCTGACGATGAAAGACAGCATGCTCGATCTCACGAAACGTTATCTCAGCGGGGAGAAGCTCGGTCCGGCTGATTTCGCTCAGACACTCTACGGTTTGATGAGAAAGCACATCAACACCGGAACGTCACAAGAAAAGGGAATGTTCGAAGAAACGTTGAAGTATGGCCAACGTGTCGAGGTCGTGGATCTATCAGAATTCTACGTTGCCGGAAAGAAGCTTTGTCGGGATAGCCTCGACTCACGAAACTGGACACGTCTTTCGGACACGTTACTTCAAGGGTTTGTTGAGGCTGGGAAAGTCAGGGTCGCCTCTGTCGCTATCGCGGCTATGAGGTTCTACTCCGGCAATAACGCGACGCTGGAAGCGACTTTGATGAAAATTGCCCTTCCGCTTCTACGCGAGCCCAGCGACATCATCGACTTCGGATTGGCCATCAGTTCAGACCGCGCGTTCATCATGTTCAACACGATGATCGGCGGCAATCCCGGTTACTACGCGCTCATCGAGAGCCGTCGCGCGAAAGAACGGGCGACGGAAGAACAAGCGAAAGCTGATAGCGTTGCTTCGCTGTAACACTCTCGCCATGGCAAACAAGGAAAGTTCTTGCCAATTCCAACAATGGACCCTCGCGGCGATGCGGGGGTTCAAACTTTTTT
The DNA here is from genome assembly GCA_001781275.1 of Candidatus Kaiserbacteria bacterium RIFCSPHIGHO2_02_FULL_54_11b. Lineage (GTDB taxonomy): Bacteria > Patescibacteriota > Minisyncoccia > Phycocordibacterales > UBA2100 > UBA10103. The sequence continues at coordinate 27,543 of MFLH01000029.1, forward strand.
GTTCACCTTTTGATATAGTGCCTTCATGACGCAAAAGATATTCGTCGGATTGTCGGGGGGAGTGGACAGTGCGGTCTCGGCTGCACTCCTGCAAGAGCAGGGGCATGATGTCGTCGGGGTATTCATCAAGATATGGCAACCGGAATTTACGGAATGCACGTGGCGGGAGGATAGGCTCGACGCGATGCGCGTGTGCGCGGCGCTCGGGATACCCTTTCGGGAAGTCGACCTCTCCGACGAATATAAAAGAGAAGTGGTCGAGCGCATGGTGAGCGACTATTGCTCCGGCATCACCCCCAATCCGGACGTCTTGTGCAACGCTCATATTAAATTTGGCTCATTCGCGAAATGGGCAAAGGAGGAAGGGGCGGAGCGAATAGCAACGGGTCACTACGCACAAATAGAGCAGTCTCAAGATAACATCTTGACGTGGAAGTTATTGCGGGCGCACGATACTTCGAAAGACCAATCATATTTTCTCTACCGGCTAGGGCAGCAGGACCTCGCGCGTGCGCTTTTCCCCGTAGGCGGCATGCTTAAGACCGAAGTACGTGCGCTGGCACAAAAATTCAACCTGCCCGTCTCCCGCAAGCCAGACAGTCAGGGCCTGTGCTTTGTGGGCGAGGTATCCATGGCCGATTTTCTTAAGCGCTTCATTCCTGTCGTAAGAGGGCCGGTTGTGTGCGAAGGGAAGATCGTA
>MFLH01000029.1:28252-29394 GCA_001781275.1 Candidatus Kaiserbacteria bacterium RIFCSPHIGHO2_02_FULL_54_11b
AGGGAGCAGCGCTTTACACAGTTGGACAACGACACGGATTTTCTGCCACAGGCGCCGACCACCCGTATTATGTGGTAAAGATCGACATATCGACGAACACACTCTCGGTATCGCCTCACCGGGAAGACGCGGCACAAGCCAAGGTTGAATTGCACGACGTCCATTGGGTCTACCGTGAACCGATGCTACCTCATACGCTCCTTGCCCAAGCGCGGTATCACGAACAACCGATCGCTGTGACTCTGGAGCGACAAGAGGGGAAACTGTTTGCTACGTTTGAGAAGCCGCATATCGTGTCGCCCGGACAATCGCTCGTGCTTTATGAGGGAGATGTGTGCTTGGGAGGCGGTATAATAAAACGATGAGTGCGACGATTTCCCGCATGGCGTGGTTTTTAATTGCTGCAACCGTGCTCGCGTACGCCGTATACCTCGTTGCAGGAAACATCGTACGCGCAGAAGCATCCGGCGAGAATTTGCCTATCATCATTCGCGATGAGCTCGGTACTGGAGCTCATCATCTCTCGGGGATGATCATGGTCCCATCGCCCTGCCACGAGCTTTCGGTGCGCACTCAATCTGTATCGAGCAGTACGCATATACTCCTCTTTCGCACATGGCGCGAACCATCCGTCACGTGCAGCTCAGACAGGACCCCACGCTACTTCCGGACCATGATTTTCGCCCCCGGTGCAGGAGTCACGTTTACGGCGACGCTCGATGATGCGGGTTTCCCGATCCTCGTGGTGCCCGTCATACTTTCTCGTGAGCCGCTCGATAGTTAGCTATGTCGCGTAACACCTTTCATCCGCACCCGCAGACCAGCACATCGCGCGTGCCGCACACCAAACACATCCTTGTCACGAAGGCGGATGGTGAGCAGGAGATGTTTGATCCCGCAAAACTCGAACACTCGCTCATGCTCTCGGGAGCGAGCTCGACCATGCGTGCGCGCGTCGTAGCGCATGTGCTGCGCGAGCTGAAGCCCGGCATGATGACGGAAGAGATCTATCGGCATGCATTTGAGATACTGCGCCGCGACGAGGCAGTGCCCGTCGCGGCGCGCTACTCCATCAAACGAGCCGTCTTCGCACTCGGGCCCTCCGGATTTCCGTTCGAGCAATTTCTTGCAGAAGTATTCAA
>MFLH01000030.1 GCA_001781275.1 Candidatus Kaiserbacteria bacterium RIFCSPHIGHO2_02_FULL_54_11b
GGCATCGCCGCGGCGTTCCAGCTCTCCGTGGATGTCGTTACGAATAACAAGGCGCGAGGGAGCGCGATCGCGCTTGCGAATGAGCGCATGGAATATATCCGGAGCCTCACGTACGCATCGATCGGGACATCGAGCGGGGTTCCTTCAGGATCCATAGAACAGTCGGAAGACGTTGTACTCAATGGCATTACCTTTACACGCCGCACCATGATTACATACGCGGACGACCCAAAAGACGGTATCGGTGCTGCCGACGCAAATGGCATCACAAGCGATTACAAAGCCGCAAAAGTCGATGTGGCGTGGACTTCCCGCACCGGGACGCGGCACATTACGCTCGTCTCGCGATTCCAGCCGCCGGCGGGCATGGAAATCGCGTGCACACCTCCCTGTGGCACGCTCACGGTGGATGTCGTAAATGCGAACTCGCAGCCGCTCTCGGGGGCATCGGTCTCTATCGTGAACGCCTCGACCACCCCCGCTATTTCTATCAACACGTTCACCAACGCGAGCGGCACCGCATCTCTCATCGGCGCACCGGCTTCGTCGGGGTACCAGATCGTCGTGACCAAGAGCGGGTATTCGACTGCACAGACCTACAGTGTCACCGCACAAAATACGAACCCGACCCCGGGGCATCTCACGGTCTCCGACAACCAGACGACGACAGGAACATTCCAGATCGACGTTCTTTCCAGTCTTGCCGCGAGCATCTACTCGCTTTCGACGAACACGTGGTCGGACACATTTTCGGATGAGAGCAAGATCGGGTCTCAGACGGAAAATATCGAAGTGAGCGGCAATCGCGCGCGATTCGAGGGCAATCAGCCATGGACCGAGCCTGCCGATCTTTACTCTGTCGCCATTACTCCCACCGCGCTTCTACGCTGGGGGACGTTTTCGTGGGATGACACACAACCTGCAGAGACAACGATCACCTATCATGTCTACTACCCGACTGGTCCAACCCTAACCCTCGTGCCAGACTCCGTGCTTACCGGAAATAGCACGGGTTTTACTACAGGCACATCAGTTGATGTGAGCACCATTCCCGCGCAGACGTATCCGAGCCTCGTCCTCGGTGCACGTCTCTTAGCGCTCAATCCGAGTGCGCCATCGCCGTCGATCGAAGACTGGGAGATCACCTATGAGAGTGGGCAGGGCATCGCACTTCCTTTTACCATGCGGGGAGCGAAAACGATCGGATCAGGGGGAGCAGGGACGATCTACAAATACGACCAGCTGCTTACGACGAATTCTTCAGGAATACTCTCGATCCCGAGCTTGGAGTGGGACGCGTATACGCTCTCGATCGCCGCATCCACCGGATACGACATCTCTTCCTCGTGTTCGCCGCAGCCTACCGTCATCGCGCCGAACCAAAGTGCCACAGTCCAACTATTCGTATCCCCGCACACAGCGAATTCTCTTCTTGTAGACGTCGGAGACAATACAGCGACTGCTCTTTCGGGAGCCTCGGTCCATCTCACCAACAGCAGCTCCTACGACGAGACGGTGATCGCCGATGCGTGCGGACAGGCATTTTTCAGCGGCCTTACGAGCGGGGACTATTCGGTAGAAGTTTCTCTCGCCGGGTATCAGACATACACATCAGGCACCGTGAGCGTCTCCGACTCGACACGGCACTCCGTGGTGCTCAATTAAATATGATGCGCACGACACACGGATCCGGCATGGGCATTATCGAGGTCGTGGTATGGATCTCGGTTTTTATCTCCGCGATGCTTGCACTCACAACATCGGTCCTCTATTTTTACCGAACGAGCGACTACGCGATCCAGCAGGCATCGGCGACCGCATCGGCACAGCGCGGCATCGATACGATGATCCGCAACGTGCGCGAAGCTTCGTATGCGAGCAACGGCGCATACCCGATCGTCTCTCTGGGGGCGAACGATTTCAGGTTCTACGCAGAGATTGATGGCGATGTCGGCGTCGAGCAGGTACACCTCTATCTCTCGGGTGAGGCACTCCTGAAGGGCGTCATTGATCCGACGGGGGATCCGGCAGTCTACACAGGAGCAGAAAGCGTCTCGACTACTTCCGAAGACGTACGGAATATTATTCAAAGCACATCGCTCTTTACGTACTACGACAAAGACGGCGCGCTCGTGAGCAATTACGCAGAGATCGGCGACGTGCGATATGTTTCGGCTAATTTGCTCGTCGACGTTGACCCCAACAGATCTCCGACGCCGCTTTCGCTGCGCTCCTCCGCAGCATTACGGAATTTGATCGGACACTAATATGAGAAGAAAAATTACAATGCAGGCAGGGGTTACCACGATGCTCGTCCTCGCTTTTATGGGCATCTTCCTTCTCATCATGGGGACGATCACGAGCTACGCTTTTGAGCAGGCAAAATACGGGCGTGCCCTCTACGCGAGAGAGCAGGCGCTTGGAATCGCGGAGGCGGGGCTTGAATACTATCGATGGTTCCTTGCGCACAACCCCAACGATCTGACCAACGGCACAGGGGTCGCCGGCCCCTACGCGTATACGGTCGACGATCCGGAGGGCGGCACCTTGGGGAGCGCATCGATCTCGGTCACCGGTAATTCACAATGCGGCGTCATTCAATCGATCGATATCACGTCGGAGGGCACTTCGGATTCGAATACCGCCTTCAAACGCACTTTGTATGGCCGCTACATGCGGCAATCGGTCGCCGCCTACTCGTATCTATTGAATAGCAACGTGCACGCCGGATCGGACCGCGCGATCACGGGCCTGTATTTTTCAAATGGCGGCATTCGCATGGACGGCACCAACAACTCCGACGTCTCGAGTGCCCTCACCACGTGGAATTGCACCTCGAGCTACGGATGTTCTCCTGCGGTCAATCCCGCGCCGGGAGTCATCGGAAGCGGATCAGGCTCGGCACTCTGGCACAACTCGGCTGCTTCGATAGATTTCGCAGGTATCGCGACCTCGCTCGCGAACCTCAAGACCTATGCACAGAACAACGGCGGATTATATTTCGCTTCTTCGACCGGAGCGGTCAACAGTCGCGGCTATCATTTCGTATTCCAATCCAATGACACCGTCGATGTGTATCGCATCACAGCGACGACCCCTGTACAGGGCGCTCCCAACGGAAGTCCGTATGTTACCGAGTACAACATCATCGCGACGCAGAGTCTGCTCGGCAATTACACGATACCCTCAGCATGCAGCCTGATCTTCGTCGAAGATAGAATTTGGGTCGAGGGAGTCGTGAGCGGGAAAGTGACGATCGTCGCGGCGTCACCGACCGATACGGGCACGACTCCGTATGTGATCCTCCCCGGCAACATCACCTATGCGACCAACGATGGCACGGCAGGTTTTACAGCTATTTCGGAAAGTGATGTGCTGATACCACTCAACTCGCCTGATGTAATGGAAATCCATGGGATCTTTGTGGCGCACAACGGCCGCTATGGCCGCAACCACTACACGACGGCGAATGGAAGCGATGATGTTCCCGAGAGTTACAATTCGTACGTAATACAATCGCAGCTTACGACTGTCGGTACGATTGTCTCCAGCGGTCGGACCGGCACGAAATGGACAAATAGTGGTGTGACCACTTCGGGTTACCAGACGCGTATCGATGCCTACGATCAGTTGCAGGCCACGAATCCGCCGCCCTTTACCCCCTCGGCTTCGGTCGATCACAGTTACGTGCTTTGGAGAGAGCAATGAGTCGCTCGGCGGCGTGCGCGCCTCTCGGGCACAGGTTCCGGTCTGCTGACCGGACCTTCCTGCTCGCGCTCGACGCGCTCCGCAAGTCCCTCGAAACCCGCACGCCGCCTCCCTAAAAGAGAAAAAGCGAGTGGCAATGTGCGCTTGAGGGTCTCTCGCAGGACGGCGGTCCGAGAGGGAGCGCTGGGCCAGCAGGCCCAGACAGCGACCCGAAAGCACATATTGTCCGAGCGACCATGCTACAATCGGCGCATGAAAGCGATCATTGTTGCGAATTGGAAGATGAATCCGGCAACAATGCGCGAAGCGAAGAAGCTTTTTGATGCGACGAGGGAGGCTTCCGAGTCGGCGAGGAATGTCGGCCTCATTGTGGCGCCGCCCGCTATTTTCTTGCGCGAGCTGCGTGCCAGATACAAGGGAAAACGCATCGCGTTTGCGGCACAAAGTACAAATGCTGAAGCGGGCGGCGCCTTTACGGGAGGCATTTCCCTCCTTCAGGCCAAGGATGCAGGGGCGCAATACGTCATCGTCGGCCATTCGGAGCGGCGTGCAAAAGGTGAGACGAGCGAGGAAGCAGGAAAAATAGTCGTCGCAGCGCTTGCCTCAGGCGTGACCCCGATCCTCTGCGTCGGCGAGCTATCACGCACGCACAGCGGCGAGCACTTTTCTTTCGTCAGAGAGCAATTGCAGGCAGGGTTTGCCGGTGTGGAGCCGGGCAAGATCGTCAAAGTACTTATCGCGTACGAACCGGTGTGGGCTATCGGCGGAGAGAAAACCATGAGTCCGCACGATATGCATGAGATGACGATCTTCATCAAAAAGACCATCGTCGGGGCGAAAGGCGAAGCGGGAATGAATGTAAAAATCCTCTACGGCGGCTCTACCACTGAGTCGAATGCCGCGCCGATGCTCCAGGAGAGCGGTGTTGTCGGTCTCTTAGTCGGACATGTGAGCATCGACGCGTATCGCTTTTCGACACTTATCAACTCTCTTGGCTAAGCAGCATGAAGTGCATTGACGAAATTCCAGCGAGCGAATTAAAAGGAAAACGCGTTCTCGTGCGCAATGATTTCAACCTCCCGCTCGATGCAAAAGGAAACGTCGCTGACGTATTTCGTCTCAAACAAGGGTGGAAGACTATTCAGTATCTTTCCGAGCGCGGGGCGCGTGTCATCAGCATCTCGCATATCGGTCGCGAGGGTGATTCGATAGAGCCGGTAGCACGCGAGATGAAAAAGCTCGGACGGGTTTTCTTTATCCCGGACATCGCCGGACGCGTGGCGCAAGAGGCCGTTGCCACCATGAAGGATGGCGACATTGCGCTCCTTGAAAACGTGCGACGGGACGCACGCGAGAAAGAGAACGAAGAGTCGTTTGCGAGAGAGCTCGCCTCGCTTGCCGATATATACGTGGACGACGCGTTTGCGGCCGCGCACCGCACACACGCCTCCATCGCCGGTGTTCCGAAATTCCTCCCCAGTTATGCAGGATTTTTAATGCGAGACGAGGTCACAAATATCGATGCTGCGCGCTCGCCTGAACACCCCTCACTCGCAATTCTCGGCGGCGCAAAGTTTGAGACGAAAGCGCCGCTCATCCGATTGCTCCTGGAGAAATACGATCACCTATTCATCACCGGCGCTCTTGCGAACGACGTGTTCAAGGCGCGCGGACTTCCCGTCGGCCGCTCTCTCATTTCAAAAGAATTGCCCGGCGAGGACATACTTTCAAATCCGCACTTTCTCGCACCGGCCGACGTGACCGTCGAGCGGCCCGATGGGCAGGTGCACGTGAAAAAACCGGAAGAGGTGGGCGCTGAAGACAAGATCGTGGATATTGGACCGGCAACTGTTGCGATGCTTAGCACCCACATCGCAAATGCAAAATTCATCCTCTGGGCCGGCCCGACAGGCATGTATGAGAATGGCTACATCCACTACACGCAGGGGATAGCGGAGCTGATCGCGAAGAGCGACGCAAAAAAAGTCATCGGCGGGGGCGACACGATTGCGGCCATCGAGGCGACGGGAGTCCCACAAGAAAAACTCGGCTTTCTCTCGACCGGTGGCGGGGCAATGTTGGAATATTTGCTAAAAGGAACATTACCGGGCGTCGAAGCATTGCAGTAAGAGACAGCAGTCTCCGGCCGTCTACTTCAGCGTGATGGTAGAATAAGGGCATTAATAAGCATTGACCGATTTTAGCTACTTTATATGTATAAACGCATACTCGTCGGCATCGGGGTTGCAGGAATTCTCGTCGCCTCGGGCGGTCTTTTGGCGCAGCCTACATCTGCCCTTACCATCGACGAATTACAGACACAGATAAAAGAACTGCTCGCCAAGGTTGCCAGTCTTCAATTGCAGATCAAGACTGCGGTAGGAGGACAGACGCAACCGACGGATCCAACCGGAGTTATGCCGACACCGAACAAACACCGTATTTGCTCAATTTTATACCGTAATCTCTCACAGGGAACACAGGGCGACGATGTTGCGAGCCTTCAGGAATTCTTGAGCGCGGAAGGATATCTCTCGGCAAATGCGACCGGCTATTTCGGGCCGATGACAGCGCAGGCGGTCGCCAAGTGGCAAGCGTCGCAGGGAGTTTCTGCGGTTGGCTCTTTTGGTCCGATGTCACGCGAGCGTGTAAAAGTCTGGTGCGGCACCGCCGACCGTTTTTCAGCAACGCCGCAACGTGGGACGGCCCCTCTTCTGGTCCTCTTCAAAACAGTCGCAGAGCAACCTCGCACCTCTTCATACTACTCAATAGACTTCGGTGATGGATCATCAACGGGAGAGATGATTGGACCGTGCCCGATGGGGCTTGGCGGAGGCGAATGCAGTCCTCAACTATCTGCAAACATCTCTATCCCTCGAACGGCACGTACACCGCCGTACTCTACAAAATTGATAGAGGC
>MFLH01000031.1:0-10050 GCA_001781275.1 Candidatus Kaiserbacteria bacterium RIFCSPHIGHO2_02_FULL_54_11b
ATGGGGAACTTCACTGTTATTCACCCCGAGAGAACTCGAGGGGTCGACGACCCTTCGACAAGCTCAGGGCAAGCACATTCGATCAGATTCGGACTCTATTCGATAAAAAACTTCGGCGTTGGCGTCGCCGACTCGATCATCGCCGGGAGAGAATCCGGCGGGCCTTTCACCGACATTGCGGATTTCCTTTCCCGAATACCCGACAAAAATCTCAACAAAAAATCTCTAGAGTCGCTCATACAGGCGGGGGCGCTTGATGCTCTGGGAGAACGCGGAGCGCTTCTGGTGAATATCGAACTGCTTCTCGATTTTCATCGCGAACACGTGAAAGCCCCGACCAACCTCATGTCCCTTTTCGGGACCAGCAGTACGAAAGCGACGCTCAAGCTCCCCGAGGCACCCGTGGCAGGGCTCGATGAGCGCCTGAAATGGGAAAAAGACCTGCTCGGCCTCTACATCTCAGGGCATCCGCTCGATAAGCACAAAGAAAAATTCAAAGATGCAAAAAAGAGCATCAAGCACGCCAAAGAACACCTGCGCGGTGTCGAGACCGTCATCGCCGGATTCATAGAAAGCGCCCGCATCAACCAGACCAAAAATGGCGAAAAAATCGGATTTCTCAAACTCGCAGATTTTTCCGATTCCATCGAGATCGTCGTTTTCCCTCGTACCTTCAAAGAGTATGAGACCATCATGACCCCCGGCTCGTGCGTCGCGATCAAGGGAAAAATATCCGAGCGCAACGGCGAGACGAGTTTTGTTGTCGAGAGAGCAAAAGCCTTGTAATATTGGTCACTATGGTGGAAAAAAATATCGAACAAATTGGTCACACGCTCGCTCACCTCACCGTAGCCGCGGTGCGCGAATTATGGCCGGGATCTCAAAATGCGATCGGTCCGGCAATCGACAACGGCTTTTATCAAGATTTTGAAATTGCTGGAACAATAACCGATGCCGATCTGCCGAAGATAGAGGCGAAAATGCGGGAACTCTTGCCGACTTGGACTGCTTTCGAGAAAAAAGAAGTAAGCAAAGAAGAAGCTCTGAAAGAATTCGCGTGGAACAAATACAAATCCGAGCTTATCGAAGAGTTCGCAGGCCAGGGTAAAAAAATTACTTTTCACAATGCCCCCGGACTGGTGGACCTCTGCAAGGGCGGCCACGTGGAAAATCCGGCTAAGGAAATCGCGCCGGACTCGTTCAAGCTCGACCGTATCGCGGGCGCATATTGGCGTGGCGACGAAAAGAACAAGATGCTCACGCGTATCTACGGCCTCGCCTTCCCTTCCAAAAAGGAGCTCGACGCTTACATCGCGCAGCGCGAGGAGGCGAAAAAGCGCGACCACAAGATCCTCGGCAAAGAGCTCGACCTCTTCACCTTTTCGGAACTCGTAGGACCTGGGCTTCCGCTCTGGACACCGCGTGGTACGATCCTGCGCAACCTGCTCGACGATTTCGTGTGGGAGCTGCGCAAGGCTCGGGGGTACATGAAAGTGGAGATCCCGCACATCACGAAAAAAGAACTCTACGAACGCAGCGGCCATTGGGAAAAATTCAAGGATGAGCTCTTCCGGATCACCACCCGCGAAGGCCACGAATTCGCCATGAAGCCGATGAACTGTCCGCACCACATCCAAATATTCGCTCGACGTCCCCACTCCTATCGCGAACTGCCGCAGCGTTACGCCAACACCACGACCTGCTACCGCGACGAGCAGACCGGCGAACTCTCCGGGCTCTCGCGCGTCCGCGCGTTCACGCAAGACGACGCGCACGTCTTCTGCCGCTTCGCTCAAATCAAAGAGGAGTTTAATAAGGTCTGGGACATTATTCATACCTTCTACGCTGCCTTCGGTTTTGATATGACAGTGCGTCTATCGACTCACGACCCTAAGCATATGGAGAACTACCTCGGAACTCCCGAGAATTGGGAGACGGCGGTTAAAATACTTGAGCAAATAGTTGCAGAAAAGGGCGTCAACGCAATAGACGGAGTCGGTGAAGCGGCATTCTATGGTCCCAAACTCGACTTCATAGCGCACGACTCCATAGGCCGAGAGTGGCAAGTTGCGACCATACAGCTTGATTTTGTGCAGCCGATGCGTTTCGACCTTACCTGTATAAATGAGAAGAACGAGAAAGAACGTGTCGTGATGATACATGCCGCGATCATGGGCTCGATCGATCGCTTTCTCTCGATCCTCATCGAACACACGGGCGGCGTTTTTCCGCTGTGGCTCTCGCCGGTGCAAGCAAAAATACTTCCGGTCTCGGAGAAGCATGCGGTGTATGCGCACGAGATCGCTGAACAGCTGCGCGCGGCTGATATCCGCGTCGAAATGAGCGCTGACGACAGTCTGGGCAAACGCATCCGCGCGGCAAAAATGGAAAAAGTCCCCTACCTCCTTGTCGTCGGCGACGAAGAGGTGAATGGAAAGACCGCGACCCTCGAAGGCCGCGCGGGAAAAGTAGGCGCGCTTTCCGTGGCCGACATCATCTCGAAATTGAAAGAAGAGATCCGTACCCGTGCGTAAGTCGGGATCTGGAAAAGTAACCGGGTCCCTCTATCCACAATTCTCCCTGTTTGCCCGTATTCCTTATTCGTGCGACCGTTACAATAAGGAACATGACTTCCAACAATCCGAGCAGGAAAATTTTATATCCGATTGAACACCGAGTTGTTCAGAGGCAGAACCGTCAGAAAATCCAGGATATCGTCCTTGTCGGCTTATATACAACCGCCGCCGCGGGTCTCGCGATGGCTGCACCAAACACGTTGCGACTCCTCGGGTACGTACAGAAGTATGTCGGCCCTCAAAAGAATGTAGACAGTCGCATGTACCAAGCGCTCGCTCGATTGCGCGCAAGAGGGCTGGTTACAAGACAAAACATACTGACGAAAGCCGGAAAAGGGCGGGCAGCGGCACTCAATGCTGTTGAAACGATTGCGCCGAAAATACCACTGCGATGGGATAAGAAATGGCGCCTCATCATGTTTGATATTTGGGAAAAGCGTAAGGCGGAGCGAAACCAACTACGCGGAATGCTTGAGCGAGTGGGATTCACCAAGCTGCAAGAAAGCGTTTGGGTATTTCCCTATCCGTGCGAAGAACTATTCGTATACTTGCAGACGCAACTGCGGCTCGGTCCTTCGATCAGATATCTCGTCGTTGAAGAGATTGATAACGACCACGCATTGCGTCATGAGTTTGATCTCCCAAAAAGATGATATTCCTTGTTTCGACGGCCGTACAAATAAGGAACATGTCGACACCAAACAAAAACTCTCCCGAATGGGAGAGTTTTTGTTTTCACTTCGGAGTCTTGCGGACGGCGGCACTTCAACTTCGTTCAGTACAGGCAATTTTTTACGAGCGCGTGATCACGATGCGCGGAGCACTGCCTTCTTTCGAGTGCAAGACCTGCATCGAGTCCATCGTAGCTTTGGCCATCGGGGCGACCGGAAGATTCTCCAGTGCATCGATCGGGCTCGGTGTCATCGTCTCAACTGCAGTTTCGGTCGGAACGTCTGTTTCGATCGGAGACGGTGTCGGGATTTCATTCATCGATACCTTGCGCGAGCCGATCATCGCACCGGCGAGCGCGAATGCGCCGCCTTTGTAGTAGACCGCGAGGTAGGCACCGGCGATCGCGAATGAGATGAGCGAGAGCCAGTACATTGCGTTGCCCAAGATCCCTGCGTCGAAGCCTGTGTACGGGATCTGCGAGAGCGAGATGTAGGAGCCCTGGACGGTCACGTACGTGCTGCAAGTCCTCGTACCGCCGTAGCCTGAGATAGTAAGCGTGTAGGTCTTGGAAGTGTTGGGACGCACCGCGAGCGAACCTGTAGGAGCTACAGTGCCGATGCCATCAGAGAGCCATGCGGAAGTCGCTCCAGTCGAAGACCATGTGAGGTACGCAGCCTGACCATTCGCGATCGAGCTCGGAGAAGCGCTGATGGTGCAGTATGCATTCTGCGTCGGGTAAGTCGGGTAGACACAGTTCGGGTAGATGCCTGTCGAGCCCGCCGGGCAGTACTGAGTCGGCTGCTGCGGATAGACGTACTGGATCGGATACGTGGTCTGCGTCTGCGCGACGGGGACGACGACCGATACGGTGTTCGTGTTGTTGTTGACGTTGTTATTGTTGTTCGTATTTACGATGTTGATCGGTGTCGAACTTTGCTGCTGTTGCTGTTGCTGCTGTTGCTGAACCGGGCGCTGTGGTTGAGGAGCCGGGCGCGAAGGAGCGTAATAGGTAGACGGCGCCGAGAACGAGAACGGACGAGCGGCAGAGTACGAAGGAGTGTAGCTTGGGTAAGAGTAGCCGCCGCCCGTGCTGTACGAGCGATCTGTGTACATTACACCCTCTTCGATTATGTATTCCTCGTAGCATCCACACGATGGCTCGTATGTGTAGGCACAGTCGCTGCCACAGCCAGTCGGTTCGTAGGTATATGCACAGTCGCTGCCACAACCAATCGGTTCATATGTGTAGGCACAATCGGAACCACAGCCGGTAGGCTCGTAAGTATAAGCGTAGTCGCCGACGCCGCCAGTTCCCCAGCCGGAGTCGTAAACGTATGGATCATAACTGCCAGTTCCCCAGCCGGAGTCGTAAGATACCTCACCACCAGAACCCCAACCGGAATCATACTCTTGAGCATTCGCGATTGTGGCAAATGCGCCCAAAGACAGAACGGCTGCAATCGCAAAGCTGCACAGAACAAAAACTGAATTCTTTACTGATGCATTTGTCATAATCGTATATATTTTTATAAGTTTCGCTGCTAACTTGCTAATAACTGCTAATCTATTGAACTGTGGCATTATATCAAGTATATTTTGATTGTCAAGTGTAGAAAGAGGGAGCCGGACGATACCGTACTCCCCCTGTCAGCTGACCGCAACTAGGCGGTCAACCCCGGAACTGACACCGCGATGGTGTTCAGCCCTTCTTCTTACTTCTTCAGCTGCGCTCGCAACGCCGGAGGCATCTTCGACTCGCAATCCTGGCGATAGTAGTCGAGCTTGCCGGCGATCAGATTCGACTGATCGGTGAGTGTGATGGTCGACTTGAGACCACCCTCCCAGTCAGAGCGGAACAGCGTGAACACGACCTTCCCCTCGGCGATGTCACAGTAGTTGTTCGACACGTAGCCGGCGGTGTAGTTGCTCGGCAGGCCAATCTTGCCCGCATTGTCCCGCATACGGACCACGATCCGAGCGCCCGCCGTCGGAGACGACAGAACGCTGATCACGTTGGTCGCGCCCTCGGGGTTGCAGAGCTTGATCGAAGCGAGGTCCGCGCCTTCGCCCCGCAGGGTGAACGGCGTGTCCGGCCGCTTCGCGTTGATCGGCTGTGTGATGGTCACGAGCGTGCAACCATCTGGCAGCTTGGTCTGCGCCGAAGCGAGACTGGTGCCGAGAACGAGGGCGAGAGCAGACGTCGTGATGAGCTTGTTCATTGGATCGATCCTTTTGCTGGGTTGACCCTCGCGCGAGGGTTCTGCGCACCTTCTGGATGCGCATAACTCCTCGCACGATAACTGAAGCAAGTTTCAAAGAACATGATCCCCTTGCGGGAATCTCATCGAGCGGCTAACTGCTACATGAGCTGCGCGATGAGAATCCGACAATCTTGGCTTAAATACTGGGGTAAAACCGTATCGTTCCGATATTATACTACCGTAAATCTTATTTGTCAAGTAGAGGTCCCGAGGACGACGCGCGGGTCATTTTGCGCGTCGTCCTCAGGGGGTTTCCGGCCTAGTTGGCGGCCGGAGGTGCCGTCGGAGCAGCCGCAGGCGAAGCAGCAGGCGCCGGGGTTGCCGCAGTCGGCGGGCAGCAGGGCGGCGCCGAATCGGTGGGCTTGGTGCCGATCGTGACGGTGCCGGTCGCATAGATCCCATCGCCCGTCGTGATCGTGTCGATCACGATCCGCCCCCGCTTCGTTGCCTCGGGCATCTTCTCGGGCTGCGGAGCGGCGATCGGCGCGGGATACGTCGGCGCGTTATAGACCGGCGCGTGGTAAACGGGTCCGGTGTGCACGCGCTTTCGCTTCTTGCTGTTGCCGGCATCGGCGTCGGCGACAGAGCCGAGCACGATTGCGGCCGATACGCCGACGAACAAGATGGACTTCATCATGACTGAATCCCCTAGATCGATTGCCCTACGCAGGTCGGGCGTTGAAGTGAATGAACAGTCTTGAACCGTAAAGTTCAAGGGTCTCTGCGAAGACCCGGCACGATTCGATGATTCGAGTCGTATCGGGAAATCACAAGAAATGGCGGGAGGGGGCCAGATCGCGAAACAGTGCGATCGGGCCCACCTCCAGCGGGAAAACGAGGAGAACAGTTCACCTGGCGAACTTATGCCGCCTTGGTGTTATTTTTTGCAGAAGCAGAGACCGGTTTTCGGACTCGCCTCCTTACCGCAAGCAAGCGGCACATCACGCGGCTTGCCCGCACACGACCAGTTGGTCAACGTCTTCGGTGCCCAGCCAGCGATAGCTTGGACTGTCGACGTCGAACCACCAACACCGGGCGCAGTCTGCACAGCCGTGGCGCCTTGGATGACAACCACATTGGCGCCGGGCGAGCCCTTGACCGTGACGCCTGCGTTGTTCTGCTGCTTGATCCGCTGCCTTGCACCGGCCTTGCATGTGGTACAGGTCGGCTTTGGCTTGCACCTCGTGCCACACCTTGCGGGAAGGACGACCCGCTGAGGCCGAGCCGTGGGGCAACGATTGCCGCACCTCGCCGAACGAGTGATCGGCCGCTGTTCACGCACCACCGGCGCGGGGACAGCATGACGCACGGTCACCCGTCTCCAGCGGTAGTAGTAGCTGGAGCGTGACGATGTCGCGCCGAAGTGCTGCTGGCGCTGCCTGAAGTGACCGTGATGGCGATTTCGAACCCACCGCCCGTTGCGGAACGAGTAGTCGTCCGCACTTCCGGGGATGACTCCGCCTTGGTCGTAACGCTGCGCCGAAGCGGGCGCCACGATTGACAACAAAGCAAGTGCGGTGGCGAACATCGCGTGCGCGAATGTGCGCATGGCTTGTCTCCTCTTCAGTTGTAACCCCAGCGGAATGCCGGAGTCGGAACATACGTCTCGCAAGAGACGGGCCCTTGCGAGAGCCCGGCACGATTCGATGATTCGAGTCGTATCGGGAAATCACAAGAAATGGCGGGAGGGGGGCCAGATCGCAAAACAGTGCGATCGGGCCCACCTCCAGCAGTGGATAGAGAAAGGAACGGATGGCGACTCTGTGGTCGCCTTAGTTCTTTGCCGGACAGATGCACAGACCGGTCGGGCTTGTGTCGCACTTGAACGGCTTCAGACGCTGAAACCCTTCACAGTGCAGATCGGTCTTTGTCTTCGCTCCCCAGCGAGGCTTCTTGGCGACGTAGACCACGTTACTCGAGCCAGCCGAGGAACCGCCGCCGGCCGCGCCGCCGCGAGACGCGTAGTATGCAGGCGCGAGTACGTTTTTCCACAGTACTGCGCCGCCAATAACAAGGACGACGAGCACGATGGCAGCGAAGATAGCTTTTCCGGGCGTCATGATTAGTCTCCTAGGATGATGGCTGCGGCGATGGCTGAAGCGACCGCAGCGGCCAGAATCACGATCCAGCCGGCGTTGCCACTTTTGGCTTCTTTGCCCTTGGCCGGAGCCTCAGGGGACGGATTCGAAGCAGCCGAGACTGCCCCGGTATTCGTTGATGCAGGAATCTGGGTTGCCCCAGGCTGCCGCGCGTCCAACTCCTGTCGCACAATCGATCTAACGGCTCCAGGAATTTCTTGACGAATTTCCGTGAGCCGTCTGTGAATTGAATCGACTGGGTCACGATTATTCCTGTCGCGTCTCCCCTGCCGATTGTTCGTCGGCGGCTGAGCAGCGGGAGTGGACGTTGTATCCGGCGGCGGTTGTGTTTCCGCTGCAGGAGTTGTTGGGACGATTCCATCTACTCTTTGAAGTGCCACGGGTCTTCCCCTCCTCTGTTTAACGAAGACAAAGAGCAAGCCCAGGGCTTGCCCGGGACGTCCAGCAATTATATCACCTATATTCAAAATGTCAAGCGCCTCCCAGCCAAAATACGCCTTAAAACAAGAAGAAATTCGACCTTTACAAAAAGAATTGCGCGTGGCGGGCCGAATGGCCGCCACGCGCGGAACTAGTAGAACTGTTGGTTGCTGAGCGTCACGCTGCTGCAGACTCTTCCTCAGGCGTGCCCTCCGGTGCCACCTCGGGTTCGATGACCCCCGTGGTCGGCGCGATCAGTTGCGTCTCCGGAAGTGCTGCTGTAAGGGCAAGTGCCTGGTTGTAGCGATTTTCGGCGTCGGGCTTGGTGTAGGGAATCGCCCATGCCCTTTTGTTGTGGACAAGGCAGCGGTAGAAGTGATTGCCCTGCCTCACGAACACGATCTCGCTCTCCTTTTCCGTATACTGCGTGGTCCACGTCCTCGTGAGCCACACGTACACGCCGTTGACCATGAGACCGTCTTCGGAGTTGAGTTGCGCGAACGTCTGCGCGACGCCGACACTTTGATCAGCGAAGGTGGTCGTGCCCCGCTTGCGCCCCTTCCTGCTCCCCACGTTGGCGAGCGGCTTCATCGAGGCATCGATGTGGATCGAGGTGTCGCCGATGTACTCGACGCTACCGTGATGCCACTTGTTCTTGAGCGCGGCCATGTAGGCTTCCTCGGACTCACCGAGGTCACCTGTGCCGATCTCCCAGGTCACGAAGTTGCCGCCCTCGTACGGCACGGCCGTGAGCCCGCTCGGTGTCTGCTGCAGCTCCAGGAGATCGATGAAACTCTTGAGGATCTTGCCGCCGCGGGGGCGGAATTTCCTCGTCCAGTTCCGTTCGAGCTCGCCGTCCTTCTTGTGGGGGTCGCCACCGATGATGCCGGCACCAGAACGCAACTGAATGACGCCATTGGCGTGCTCGGTTGCGGCTCCGATGAGGGGACCGGCCTCGCTCCCGACACGCGCGTAGCGCGCGCTTCCGAACAGCAGTTGATTGCTCGTGCTGCCATCCGGTCGGGTCTGCTCCGTGCGCCCCGGGTAGAAACGCACGTAGTTCGTCCGCCTCGTCTTTTCCTGTTGCGTTTTCTTGTCTTTGTATTTCACTTCCAACGCAAGGGTGTGTGGGGCGGTATTCACGGGTTCGCTCATGATCATCTCCTGATGCGATGTTGTGGAACTAGGAAATTGTGGGAATCACGGTGCGATTTGTACTCTATGCACCTCCGCAACGATATCACGATTATGACAAAAGTCAAATATAGTAAGGATCAAGGGTGAGCATCGAGTGCCCACCCTTGAGGTAGATACGGCTTTTCTTGTTTAACCGAGCCGTTCAGTTCATTGCGAGAGCAGGGCTACGTCACGGTGACGGTGACATCGCCGGAGTCGACGGTGCCGCCTTCGCCGACGACGGTGGCCTTGAACGTCTTGGTCGCGTTCATGACCACCTTGACGCGGCCGTTCGGGCTGACATCGCCGACCTGGCTGATGCTCGCCTTCTCCGCCGCACTTGAGGCGATGACGAGCTCGATCTCGGTGCCCGCCGGGACGCTCACGGAACTTGCGGTGAGCGAGACCGTCGGCTTCGGAATCACGTCCGTGCCCCACCGGTGATAGAACAGCGGCACCACGACATTCAGAACGAAGTCGAATGCGATTGCGCTACCGAACGTCCAGACGATGCTGCGGAACTCCGTGATCTCCTCGGGCGTCGCCCTCGGGAAGTAGATCACGAACAACGCGAGGCTGACGACCGGAAGCAGAGGGGACCAGAACAGATCACGAAGCCCCCACTTCCAGCCACGCGGACGCGTCAGAGAGGCGAGGACCGCGAAGCCCGCAAACAAGAGAGCGATCAGGAAGTAAGGAACGAAGTTGCTGACCAGGTTCCCACCGGGGAGGAAGCCCGAATCGAGCTTCCATCCAAACTGGATCCGGCCGAGCAGAATCAACGACATAATGACCGCGAACGCGATCATCCAATCGTTTGTGAACGCCTGACCGGGTTTCATCCGG
>MFLH01000031.1:10114-12459 GCA_001781275.1 Candidatus Kaiserbacteria bacterium RIFCSPHIGHO2_02_FULL_54_11b
TATTATATATCAGAAAATGCTGTCTGTCAAGATAGCGATTCTTGTGGCTGCGAAGTTATTTCGCGAAAGAGACCGCGTGTCCTACATCGACGGCGTAGCCGACGTCGACAGGATGCGCGACCTCTACTGCATGGCCGATACTGACGGCACGGCCGACCGGTACAGGGCGCGCAACAGAGACGGGACGACCGATTGTGACAGGGCGGCCGATGGGTACTGCCCTGCCGACAGATACGAGTGCGAAAAGTTTACCGGGACCGTAGAGGTCTACGGCATGCGCGATGTCAACGATGTGCCCTATCTCAACAGAACGCGCGACGTCGACTGGATGCGCAACGGATACGGGATAACCAATACCGATTGGATATCCGACAGAAACGGGTCGTGCAACAGTGACAGGACGTGCGACACTCACTCCGCGTCCGACGTTTACTCCGTATCCGACACCGATCGGGTAACCGGTAGATGCGCTATAGCCGGAAGACGTCGGGCGCCCGACGGTGGTCGGATATCCGAGAGCAACTGGCTCTACCGTGTACGGCACGAAAGTCGGCGCATCGTATATCGCGGCATAGGCAAGAGGCGCTGCACCGAAGCTGGCGACAAGCGCGAGCGTGATAAGAGTTTTGTTCATATCGGATTGCGGATTAACGCGGCGTCACAATGCCAACGAATTCAGCCTCGACGATGAAGCGTGCGCTTTTGCCGGTGAGGATGTCGCAGGTCGTGAGCGTGAGCTTTGTGCCCTGTGTCGCTGAGAGATCAATAACGGTTTCGCTCGCTTCCACGCTACGCACTGAAGTGACGGAGTAGAGGTACTCAAGGCCGCCACCTTCGATAGAGATCGAATCGCCCGGTTTCAACTTCGAAATATTATTAAACACCTTGAACATCTGGTTGCGAAGGACTTGGTACGTCGAAGAGTGCGCAAAGATGAGCATGTTGCCCGGCACTCCGAGCTTTGCTGAATCGACATACCGCGCGGGACCTTTGAGGATTGCCGCATCGAGCCCGGCAAGGTCGCGCGTGGTCGGATTTTGGATCGCGACGTCGAGCCCGATCACCGAGCTTTTGATGCGCTCCGGAAGAAATCCCTGCGGTGTTGCGGGAGACGCAGCGACCGCTTGGTACATATCGCTAAGCTGCGGTAGCTGGGAGAGACCAACGGAGTCGGCGGGCGCAGAGTCCGAACCATTTACGGTAAGCGGTTTATCCTGAGCGGAGTCGAAGGGAGTCGAACCGTCAACGTGGTGGGGAACGAGGCCAAGAGAGTCGGCGACACTCACCGTGCAGATGAAAACAAAAACAACCGCGGCAATGAAGACGCGTTTGGGAGGTTTGGGGTTCTGTCCGTACGGATACATAGGCTTTCTAACGCGTGAAATAATACACCATAAATGGCCAATTGTCAACCCCTTTTATGGGCCGGTGGTTAGGCCGTAGTACGGTTCAGCACCTCGTCGATCTGGTGGCGCACATTGCGCATACGCCGCGCTATTTTGCCACTTGAGAAGAAGATCGCGTAGCCTCCGCCCGCTCCGAGCAAGCCCAGCGCAAGCAGGTAGAGGATGTTCCCTACCGGCCCGTAATCAAACCCCGTGTACGGGATCTGGTGCAAGGACACCGTCGGCGGGTAGATTGGCGGATATTTGGGTGGATAGATCGGCGGTGGCGGAATGATCGGATACTGCGAAACCGAAATAGCAGTTTGGCAGATCGCCGTCTGGCCCGAAGAACTCGTTACCGTGAGCGTGTAAGTGGTCGAGATCGTGGGGTTCACACTAAGCGAACCGTACGGTGCGACCGCGCCGATCGAAGAGAGGAAGGCGGAGACTGCGTTGGTCGAACTCCAAGATAAGGTCGAGCTCTGTCCGGGAGAAATCACCATCGGGTTGGCGCTCAAGGTGCATGATGGCGCCTGAGGCGTTATGGGATTCACGACGACGGTCGTCTGGCAGACTGCCGAGCGACCCTGGGAATCTGTGACTGTGAGTACATAGGTCGTTGTGCCGGCCGGATAGACTGTCTGCGAACCGGAGAGTGCGACAGAGTTGCCGGGCGGTGAGAGGAAGGCAGAGGTCGCGTTGGTCGAGCTCCACGAAAGGACAGAAGAGCCGCCCTGATTGATACTCGTCGGGCTCGCGCTCAAGACACAGGAAGGAAGATTCGGTTGCACCTGTACTACGATACTCGTTTGGCATTGTGCGCTCTGCCCAGATGCGCTCACCACGGTGAGGGTGTACGTGACGTTCGAGGTGATATTGGAAACTGTCTGCGAGCCGTTGACTGCGACCGAGCCGATGTTGGGAGAAATGGAAGCGCTCACCGCATTCTGCGATGTCCAC
>MFLH01000031.1:12473-21691 GCA_001781275.1 Candidatus Kaiserbacteria bacterium RIFCSPHIGHO2_02_FULL_54_11b
CCCGCCGTTTTGCACGATAGTTGGATTTGCCGAGAGCGTGCACGAAGGAGCGCCAGGAGGTGTTTGAACTGTGATTGTGGTCTGACAGTTCGCAGAACGGCCGAGCGAATCCGTGACCGTGAGCGTGTAGGTGGTTGTCTGTGTGATATTTGAAACTAGTTGAGAACCATTGAGAGCGACGGGGCCAATGTTCGGCGAAATGGAAGCGTTCACCGCATTCTGCGAAGTCCAACTAAGCGTTGACGAACCACCGCTTTGCACAGTGGTGGGATTCGCGGAAATGGTGCACGAGGGAAGATTGGGCGGCGCTTGCACCGTGACCGTAGTCTGGCAGGTGACGCTTTGGCCCGAGGCGCTGGTCACTGTCAGCGTATACGTCGTCGTCTGCACAATATTAGAAACCGTCTGGGAACCATTGAGAGCGACGGGACCGATGCCGCGATTGATGCGCGCACTTACCGCATTTTGCGATGTCCACGTGAGAGTGGATGAGCCGCCGCTCTGTACCGTTGTCGGATTCGCGGAAAGGATGCACGAAGGCAGATTAGGAGGCGTCTGGACGATGATCGTGGTCTGGCACGTTGCGACACTTCCCAAAAATCCGGTTACTGTGAGCGTGTACGTCGTTGTCTGTGTGATATTGGTGACGGTGCGCGAACCGGCAAGAGGTACGGGCCCGATGCCGTGATCCAAGTGCGCGGAAAATGCATTGCTGGAGCTCCACGTCAAAGTCGAGGAGCCTCCGGATTGTACAGCAGTGGGATTCGCAGAGAGAAAACATGAAGGCGGGGAAAAAAATCCGCCGGCATCACCGCCACCACCATCGCCGCCGCCTGAGTCTCCGCCGGAATCGCCTCCACCGCCCGAATCACCTCCTGAGTCTCCTCCTCCGCCCGAATCACCGCCGGAATCACCTCCACCGCCAGAGTCTCCGCCGCCGTCGTCTGCTCCGACAATAGAGACCGAAGAGAATGTGATGGAGCCGCTCCCGTCAGTGCCGATCGAAAGCGGCAGTATAAACGCGGCAACAAAAATAACTGCAAGCAAAAAAGTGCTTGCGCCTGCGACGAGACTAAAATTTCGTATTGAGGTCACGGCAAAAAATCTGTCTGGCTTCCCTTGCGGCAAGTTTTGTCCTATTTCACCCGCATTGTAAAGGGCAAGAAGTATCCGGAAACAATCCTATAGTCCCGTCAAGAAATCACAGGCCGCAAATCCACGATGCATGGCGCTATTGTCAAGATCGTATTTCTGTCGTATGGTTCCCCGCGCCGGAACACTCGGACGTTTAAGGGCGATTGACCGGCAACAAAGATATGCAAGGTACCCAACACAATCCTAACGAGATTAGAGCGCTATCGGTAGGAAAGTGGTTCGACCCGCTCATCTCCGTCGCGATTATCGCCACCCTGTACCTCCTCTTTTACAAGACTCCGATCACCGATGTATACCTGACCTTGCTGATCGTACTTGTGACCAGCGCATACTTGTTTGCATCAGAATTGACCCGAGCGGGGTGGAAATTCAAGGATCGCCCGCAGCAAAGGATCGGCGACATGCTGGATCGCACATTCACAAAATTTTATGGTGTCCTCGTCGGAATATTGTTTATTTTTTTCGCCGTCTGGCTCTTCCCCGCATACGAACATGTAACAAATCTCGGTCGCCTCGAGGAAGCGACGGTGCCTTTTCTGGCATTTATCATTCCGGTATCTTTCTTCGTGATCCTGATGACCGAACTCATCTTAGGTGAGAAACGGGATGGCACGTATCAACTGGGGCTTCTCGCAAGGGGGAGAATACGGCAGATCGACTGGAAGATCTTTTTCGACGGCACGCGCGAATGGCTCCTCCGATGCTTCTTCCTTCTGATCAACTTCTACGCAGGCGTCTGGTACCTTTCGAACCTGCGGGCATACGGGCTTCCCGACACTACGGGTAATTTTGTGGAGTTCATCACGCGGTTGGATCTGGCAATTTTTGGAATGATCATCTTCGCTATCCTGCCGGGATATATTTTTGCCTCCCGTCTCATCGGGACCGAGCTCAGAAAAGTCGACCGTACGTGGTTTGGTTGGGCAATCAATTTTTCGTGCTACCCGCCCTTGAATGCCGCCGTATTCGGAGGCTGGGTGGGATACCGGCCGCCTTCCGAAATGATCGAGCTCTACCAGGGCCTACCGGCCTGGGCCTACCACACGATGGCGAGCCTCCCAATTTTGTACGTAGTCGGAGGGGCGATCATTTTCTTTGCGCTCATCCACTTGTGGGGGGAGGCTATCATGGGCGTCCGTTCAGCAAACATATCTTCGAGAGGGATAATCACCACAGGCCTTTTTCGATTTACGAAACACCCGATCTACGTGTCGAAGTGTTTCCAATGGGCCTTTATCTTTTTCCCCGTCTTAAACGCGATCGGCTTCCTCGACGCTATTCAATCGGGCATCTTGTTCCTCCTCGTCTGCGCGATTTACGCTGGACGGGCGCTCGGAGAGGAGAAACTTTTGGCGACAGATGAGACGTACGTGAAATACGCGCTTTACATGGATGACAAGAGTGTCTTTGCCTTTGTCGGGCGCTTGTTCCCCATCATGACGTTCCGCTGGAGGTATGAGTATTGGAAGAAAAACGGACAGCTGCAGTATTGAGTCTTGAAAAAAACTTTGACGGGGGCAGTCGCACGCGAGTGTGCAACTGCCCGCCGTCAGGATGGTCAGAATCGGAAGACAATCCAGCGTCCCCCGCTTGTGAGGTAGCCGAGCCGAGGACTTCCCGCGGGCCGACACACCGTGCCGCAGCGGGTAAAGAACCGCGGAGTCCGAAACCTGCGGTCCTTGGAGTCCGCCCACCACGACTTGGTGGCGCACGCCGCCCATTCTGCGTGCGTCATGCATGCCGTCCTGCACACCACGGCCGGACGCTGCGGCCGACTGCAGTTGCAATCCGCCACCTGGGCCGCGGCCGGGGTCGCCGCCGGTACCGCGTAAACGGTAACGACGAAGAGGGTGGCGCAGAGCCACCGAAGAACATATTGCATGCTGGTTTCTCCCGTTGGAGAGCGGACGATGGACTTCCGGAGTGTCCAACTTCGCTCTCGGAGCTATCCGGAATGGTAGCTCTCCCGGCCACCGTACTGATTTATCGTTACTGTGTCAACTCAAATGCTTTTTACCAATATATCCACAAACCGTACGACCGAAGGAGCGGCCCGAGTAGGTAGGATGCGAGGTTGGCTACAAACGACGCGGCAAAAGCGATGCGCCAGTCAAGTTTGAGAAAGAGCCGATAGAAAACCGCTTCGACAACGAACGCGAACGGTTCGCTCCACAAAAGCGACGTTTCCCGCGACCACGTGTGCGCATATGGAAATACAAACCACACGTAGGGGATGGTCGCAAAAGAAGCGAAGAAGCCAGCGAGAGCTATTCGCAGTGGCGGAATGTCCCGCCTTTTCAAGACCAGCATCAAGAGGATGAACAAAATTGCCGTCTCGACGATCACGGTAAACCCGAGCGACGTGAGAAATCGGTGTATGTATGAAATCGTAATCACTTCGCCGCAGACTGTACAATCCTAACTAGGTATAGTCAATGAATTTTTGAAAGTGACCGAATCCAATCGGCATGAATCAATACCTTGACAAGTGGTGTATACATGTAGTAGTGTGGCCCCGATGGCAGACGAGGCACACGTCGTAAAAACGACTGAGACGAAGACGGCCCAGACCACGTACCCCTCTGGTGCGCACGAAACCGTTGTACGACCTGCGCCCGAACAGAGCCCGAGCCTCCTTTCAAACATTCTCGCAATTGTCGGATTTATCATCGTTGTCGTGATCGTCCTCTGGGGACTTTTTCATATCGCGAATTTGGGACTCCCGTGGCTCTCTTCCCTTTTCGGAAATCGCTCAAGCTCGATTCAGGTTTCAGCACCTGCGAACGTTACTTCGGACACTGCATTTGCCGTCACGTGGAAATATTCGACCTCAGAAAAAGGTACGTACGCATTTTTGTACCAGTGCAAAGACACCGTTCGGCTTGAGACAACCGATGCACGTGGCCTTGTAAATACCGTCCCGTGCGGTGCCGCGTTCACCGTCGCTACGACCAACAACTCGCTCATGCTTATGCCGAAGCTCTCGGGCACTGCTACGACGAGCGTCCCTCTCACCGTCATCTTTATGCCGAGTGCAACCTCTTCGGAGCAGGTGCAGGGGAGTGCCACGGTCTCGGTAAGCCCGCGCGCAGGTGCACCGATCGTCGTCCGTCCGCCTGCGACCACGACTCCCCCGACTCCAAGGCCAACCCCAACACCGGTAACACCGCAGCCGCGCCCTACGGGCCCAGCCGATCTCTCGGTGCAGATCATCTCCGTCGATTCTGACGGCGCAGGTGGTGGTATCGCCGTATTCGAGATCAGCAACGTGGGACGAAGCTCGACAGGGACTTACCACTTCACTGCACAACTGCCGACGCACGATGGCTACCTCTACAGCTCGCCGCTGCAAAGCTCGCTCGCTCCGGGAGATCGCATGCTCAATACGCTCCGCTTCTCGCAAGCAGTGTCGGGGCTCTTCAGCGTCGTCGTTGACCCAGCAAACGCTCGGTACGAATCCAACACGACCAACAACTATGCATCGCGCCAAGTCTCGATGCCGTACAACAACTACAATCAGTACCAGCCGTATCAGAACTACAATCCCTATCCGATAGTCTATTAATACAATCTCAAAAGCCGCCGCGTCAGATGCGGCGGCTTTTTGTTTTAAATATCGAGTGTCGCCTCTTTCGCGTGGCTTTGGATAAATGACTTGCGTGCCGGCACGTCAGTACCCATCAACATGTCGAAGACCATGTCGGCTTCTTGTGCATCTTCGATACCGACTTGCAGGAGAATGCGGCGCGCGGGGTCCATCGTGGTCTCCCACAATTCTTCGGCATTCATTTCTCCAAGACCTTTATATCTTTGAACAGAGACTTTCGGTGTCTTCTTGGTTTTTATTTCTTCAGTTTCTTCTTCACCCTCTCCTGCTACCTGTTCGCTGGTAACTTCTTCCAGCGGAAGGTCTTTGCCCACGAGCTTGATGCGCTCGTCGTCCGAATATGCGTAGTGGATCTCCTTGCCTTTGCGCACTTTGAAAAGCGGCGGCTGCGCGATGTAGAGGAATCCCCCGTCGATGACCGGCCGGAAATGACGATACATGAGCGTGAGAAGAAGCGTGCGGATGTGTGCGCCATCCACGTCGGCATCGGTCGCGATGATTATTTTGTGGTAGCGCAACTTTGAGACATCGAAAATATCGCCTATCGCGGTACCGAGTGCGACGACCAGATTGCGAATTTGTTCCGAAGCAAGCATTTTATCGATGCGCGCACGCTCGATATTGAGGATTTTGCCACGCAAAGGAAGTATCGCTTGGATGCGACGGTCGCGGCCCATTTTGGCAGTGCCGCCGGCCGAATCTCCCTCCACAATGAAGAGCTCGCTCTCCGATGCGTCTTTGGTCTGACAGTCTGCGAGCTTGCCAGGGAGCGTCATGCCGTCCAAGGCGCCCTTGCGCATGATGCTGTCTTTTGCGGCTTTCGCGGCTTTGCGCGCTTTCATCGCGAGCGTTATTTTGCCGAAGATCGCGCGCGCTTCTTCCGGATGTTCTTCGAGGAACATGCCAAAGGCCTCACCGAAGACCGCTTCGGTCGCGCCACGTGCCTCGACGGACCCCAGCTTGCCTTTGGTCTGCCCTTCAAATTGAATCTCGCGCAATTTTACCGATACCACTGCTGTAAGTCCTTCAAGTGCGTCGTCGCCTGTAAAACTATCGCTTTCTTTGGCGCCGCCGTTCTTAGCGTTCAGGGTACGCGTGAGCGCGGTTTTAAATCCGGTCACGTGCGTGCCGCCTTCGGCGTTGTAGATATTGTTGGCAAATGCCGAGATGCGCGACGTGATGTCGTCGACATACTGGAGCGCTATTTCTACATGTACGCCGTCTTGTTCTTTTTCTACATAGAAAACAGTCTTGTGAATGGTCTCCAAATGATGATTTTGGAACGATACGAGGCTGCGCAAACCACCCTCAAAGTAAAAGGTAACGGAGGGGGCATCGAGCCCGAGCTCGCGCAGATAAAATACCTCTTCATCTTTTACATTCTCCACCTTGCGCAGATCGAGTATCGAGATGCGCAGGCCTTTGACCAAATACGCCTGCTGGCGCATGTGCGAAACGATGGTCTCCCAATTCAATTCCCTATCGGGGAATATTGAGCCGTCCGACTCAAAGGTGATGATGGTGCCGTGCAGTTTCGAGGTGCCGACTTTCTTGGTCTTGCCGACAGGCTTGCCGCCGTTCTTGTATTCCTGAACGTATTGCCCGCCATCGCGATGTACCTCCGCGCGCAAATGCGTTGAGAGTGCGTTGACCACCGATACGCCGACGCCGTGCAGACCGCCGGAGACTTTGTATCCCTCGCCGCCGAATTTGCCACCCGCGTGAAGCATCGTCATGACGGTCTCGAGGGTCGAGACTTTTGTCTTGGGATGGATCTCGACGGGAATACCGCGGCCGTTGTCGGCGACACGCACGCGGTTGTCGGGCAAAAGTGCTATCTCGACATCGTTGGCAAAGTCGCCCATCGCCTCATCGCGTGAGTTATCGAAGACTTCCCAGACAAGGTGGTGCAATCCGGCAGATCCGGTCGTCCCGATATACATGCCCGGCCTGCGGCGCACCGCTTCCAAACCTTCGAGCACGGTGATGTCACTGGCTCCATACGAAGAACCCCCTGATTTCGGGGCGGCTTTTATGGGCTTTTTTACCTTCTTTTCAGCCATATTTAGTCCGTCAATTGTATCAAAAAACGAGGCCTTTGCCTAGGCCAAAATCAGGGGATATCTGGGTCGTTTTACCTTACTTCCCAGCCCTCTTTCTTGACCGCTTCATTGACCTTTTCCATCACGGCATTCACCTCCTCGTCGGTCAGAGTCTTCTCGAATGACTGGAATACGAGCCGGAACGCGAGTGAGGTTTTCTCCCCTTTTTCGAATCGGTCGAAGAGTTCACTGCGCACTAGAAGTTGTCCTGCTTGCGCACGAATTATGGAGAGAACGGTTTCCGGCTCTGTGCCCGCAGGAGTCCAGAGCGCGATGTCTCGCACGATGAACGGATACTTTGAGAACGAGTGGTAGCGGTCTGTTGTCGAGATTGGCAGATCGTCGTATGTAGATGCCTCTATCGGTTCGAGAGAGATTTCTTTAACACCACCAGAGTCCGCAGTGCCCAGCATGATGCGTTCAATTCCATCTTTCCAAACTGTACCTATTTCGAATATACGAACTTCTTTCAGGCCAAGCAGATCTTTGTTGCGTGCATTGCGCTCGAGCGCATCGCGAAGGCCGTCGACGAGTGTTGCGCGCAGGTATGGTCGGACCCCATCGACTTTGTTCGCGACGACGCGTTCGCCTGCATCGGCGAATACGGAGGTAAATACTTCCGAGTATCCTTTCGCCGTGAGTTCGGTTCGCGCTCGTTCGCTCGCGTAGAAATTAGAATTTACATCCGGTCTTTCAGGAAAGGCTGGCAGCTCGACGGGAGATATTTTATCGTACCCCACGATGCGAGCGACCTCTTCCACAAGATCTTCCGGTATCACAAGGTCGAGCCGTTCAAAGGCCGGATTGATCGTAAAGGTATCGCCTTCCTGCATGTGTGAAAGGTCCAAACGCCTGAACACATCTTCTATCACAGGCGCCGAAAGGGTGGTGCCCAAAACGTCATTGGCCCGGGCGAGGGGTAGTGTGACTTCATTCGTAGCCTGCGGCCGGGGATACTCATCGATGAATCCTGCCACTTCTCCGCTGGCGAGCTCCAGAATGAGCTCAGTCGCTGCTTTCAGACCATATGCCGCAAGTTCGGGCGAAATGACTTGCTGGAAGCGGTCAGACGCGTCGGTACGAAGCTTCAGTGCTTGCGATGTCTTGCGGATATTGGTGCCGTCCCAATTGGCAGCTTCGAGGATTATTTCGGTCGTTGTTTCGTCTATGCCCGTCGGTTTGCCGCCTTTGACACCGGCGATGCTCACCGCCTCGCCTGTATGCCCGTCGGCGATGACAAGCATCGATGGTGCGAGCTCGTACTCTTTGTCGTCGAGTCCGAGCATCTTTTCGCCGTTCTTTGCGGCGCGTACGTTGAGCGAGTACGCACCATCTTTGTGTGTAAGTTTCCCCGCGTCAAATGCATGCAAAGGCTGACCCATATCGAGCATCACAAAATTTGTTGCGTCGACGACATTGTTGATGCTTCGCTGCCCAATTGCCTCGAGACGCACGCGCAGCCACTCGGGAGACGGGCCGACGCGCACACCTTTGATGTAGGCGCCTGTGAATCTGCGGCAGAGCTCCGGATTCTCTATCGTCACCCGCACCGCCTCGGTCTTCGGCTCAAGCGGCGCAGGATGGCGGAGCGAATCGGCCTTTATAGGCAGGTCTAGAATGGCTGAAAGTTCCTTCACAATGCCGCGATGAGAAAGACAATCGTGTCCGCGGTTCGGTGTAACTTTTACGTCAAGAATGTCGCCTTCGACGCTCTCTATCTCAAACGCATGGAAGGTAAGCGCCTCAGCAAGCGTCGCCGCATCCGGCAGCGGTTTTTCGAAATATGTCTGGAGCCATTCGCGCGAGATCTTCATAAAACTAAAATTGATCGATGAACCGCAGGTCGGCGGAATGCATGAGACGGATGTCGTCGATGCCCCACTTAAGGATCGCTATACGATCGATGCCACAGCCAAATGCAAATCCTTTATACACGTCTGGATCCAACCCTCCATTGCGTATTACCGTCGGATGCATCATGCCTGCACCTGCGATCTCTATCCATCGATCGCGAAGTTTCTCCGGGACTTTTTCTCCGGCAATGCGCATGTCCACTTCTACGGAAGGTTCTGTAAAAGGGAAAAAGCTTGGGCGAAATCGTATCTCGACATGCGCACCTTTGAAAAGTTCTCTGAAAAAGCGCTCAAGCGTGCCTTTAAGATTCGCGAGCGTTATATCCTCGCCGATCGCGAGACCCTCTATCTGGAAAAATTCCGCTTCGTGAGTAATGTCCGTCGCCTCATTGCGAAACACTTTTCCGATAGAGACCGCCCGATACGGCGGCTGGATCCCCTTCGCAAGCTGTGTTTCCGGATACCGGATCTGCGCGGCAGAGGGATGCGTACGCAGTACAT
>MFLH01000031.1:21706-34710 GCA_001781275.1 Candidatus Kaiserbacteria bacterium RIFCSPHIGHO2_02_FULL_54_11b
TCATAAAGAACGTGTCCTGCATGTCGCGGGCAGGATGATCTTTGGGAAAATTGAGGGCATCAAAGTTGTACCATTCGCTCTCGAGGAGCGGGCCATCGGCGAAGGTGAATCCCATGTCGAAGAAGATGCGATTGGCCTCGCGAATAAGCGATGATATGGGATGAATATGTCCGCGAACTGTTTCTTGCATGTGTTCCCCATTCTACCCTCCCCCAACAAATTCGTCGAAGGCCGGCGGTTTGCGGGTTGTCTCGCAGACCGTCCCGTCTGCCCCATGCGGGGCAGGGCCCAGCTAATGTCAGCGCGCGGACCGCAGGCACGAGAGTGCTGAAGGTGTCGGCGTGAGTACACGCCGACCAGCGACCCCGCAAACCGCCGGCCGAGAAAGAATTTTACAACCCCATTATCTCGTAGAGTACCGTGCCGTCTTTCACGATGAGGTGCCCGTCGACGATGCGAAAATCCGCGCCGCGCATCGAATAGAGCGGCACGGTAAGAGGCTCCGGCCGGACATCGACTTCTCCGAGAAAGACCCCTCCCTCTTTTGTCGTGTAGACGACTCCGCCGTCAAAAAACTCCGCATTGATCGCAAGCTGCCCTCCGACCTCGACTGGTATCAGCGTGCCGCATGTCGAAGGTGCACGGCAAAAACGGCTCGGCGGAAGCGTATCTCCATCTACCCACAGCACGAATACATCACCATCTTCGACCACGGCCACCTCGTTGGAAGTAGGCGCTATGGGCGTTGATGTCGCTTTTGATGGGAGAAAGGCTGTGCGATATTTCTCGTACGTCGCGTGCGGAGTGGTCGTTGTCGAGAGTGGTACTCTTGCACTGTCGATAAGCCGCACCGAGAGTATCTCTTTCGGCACGAGGAATGCTTGCGCATCGGTCACCAATTCTTCTTCGACGACAAGCGACCGGTGCCACGGGTGATCGCCTTCCCGCAAGACGAGGATTTGGTACGTGTCCGGTGCGAGGTTATCTACATAAAAGTTGCGCCGCAAAAAGCCCGAGGTACCGATCTCTTCACCGTTTAGGAATACAACGGCGTTCCCCTCCGAGACCGAGATGATGATGCTCCCCGTGCGCACAAACCCCACTCCGATCTCAAAGCGATATCCATTGGCATAGAACATCACGGCCGGAAGGCAAAGGAGGAAGACCACAAAAAGCCCGTACATGTAGACGCGACGTTTTCTCTTCGATAGAGGTTGCATGCGGACCAGTATACCCCCACACCAACCCCGCCAAAGGCGGGGTTGGTGTGGGGGTAGGTCCCTCAGGTAACGTCCGGGGCTTTTAGTTTCCGTGTTTTTGGTGTTACCCAAAATCCCAAATACCGCCCGAACATAAGCCGCATCTGCGCATCGAGGCCGGGAATTGCACTGAAGATGACCATCGTCATGGGGACCAAGATCCACTGCAGGAAATGCAGGATGCTGTGGAAGCGACCCTTTTCCTGCGGCCGCTCGGGTATCAAGCGCATACATATCGCCGCCGACACAATGAGGCCGAAGAGCGATGCGGTCAGAAAGCCTTTTGCAACGAGCGGCAGGTTGTAGGAGAGCACGGTTGCGTTGAACGCGCGGCCACCCACAAAAAGAGGGAGCCAACCTACTGCAAAAAGGACGAGGGGATTCGTCGTCAAAGACCAAAATCCCTCGATCTGGACGAACGCTGCGCGTAGTTTTTTCCCTAGTGGTATCCGAGGGTTTTTGAGGAACGCGAAAAGAATATAGGGGATATTTTCTGCGCCATACGTCCACCGGCGATGCTGGCGATAAATATTCTTGGCGGTCCCCCAGAGGCTCGGCGCCACATTTGCGTCCATCGAGACGGGGTACGCCATGGGGACAACATCGTAGTCACCATCGTACCGGACGAAGAGATTCCAGAAGATGCGGGAGTCTTCCGACACGACATTTTTCTGCCAATACCCGACCTCGTGCAGCGGCTTAAAAGGCACAGCGTGAGAAGAAAAAGTCGCGAGGCGTTCAGGACGCTCTTGCTGGATCATCTGCCAAAACGAGCTCGAATATGCGATGACGCGGCTAAGCATCGGAGCATCCCAGATGTTGTTGTTGTACAGCGGGATCGGCTGGAAGGATGTGCGCTCCGGCCGCTCGGAGGTGAGGAAGTGCCACGTGAGGCAGCTGAAGTATTGCGGGTAGACGACTGTGTCGATGTCGAATGCGGAGACGAGCACCTTTTCGTACGGGATATTCTGCGCGTCGAGTATGCGGCGACGCGCTTCTTCGGCGGCATACGAGATGTTGGAGCCTTTCCCCGGTATTTCACCGGTGAGGCTGGCGGGATGCTCGGTCACGATGAAGGCACCGAAATGAGAGGAAAAGTCTGCCATGATGCGATCGGCGACCGCACGCTGCTCCTTGCCTGCCCGCTCTTCGGCGGCGATAACAACCGCGATCCGCTTGAGGTTGTACGTAGAGCGCATGAGTCCGCGTACGCTCTCCGCCACGACCTCATAGCCTTCCGTATAGAATGGAAATATCACAAGGTGGAGAATATCCTCGTGTGAAAGGTTTACGAGGCGCTCGTTCCAATCGATGCGCATGTTGTGCCGCACGCGCTTAAAATTGTGCCGCAGGTGCGCCGAGAGGTACACCGTCTTGAGGAGCCAGTAGATCGAGAAAATGATCGTGAGATATGCCGCCCACACGGGCCGCGCGAAGGAAAGTATGATGAACAAAAGAAGTGTGGCGAGCGAGAGGACGCCCGGCAGCATCTCGAAGAGCCGGTAGATGACGCGGTCGCGACCGACGAGATCGCTCGCGCGACCGATGTGTAAATACCAGTATGTGTTTTTGGGGTCCATGTGATAACCGTTCTTAACGCGCATTGTGCCGGTTTTATCCAATGACGGCAAGCTGTATTCGGCGTTTCTATTTTATTAATTGGTTCTGATATTCCTGTATCCAGCCGTTGATTAATTGCAACAATTTCTTGTCTGAGTATTGAACAGAAATAGTCCCATACTGGGATTTTTTCTTATATGTGCCTTTTGTGTCGGCGTGCAGAAAAGGCTTATAGAATTGAGCTGCGGGTATACGTGTGATACGCGACCAATAGCTTAGAAGTTCTCTAGGATCATGGTCTCCGTAGTAATGAATGGTTGCACGGACCCTTTCGTTATCAATGCCACAAATATCTCTCAAGAACTTCATAAATACCGAGACCATCAGAGGGTCTGAATTCGCAAGGGCGACGCTGTTGCCCTTTTTACTCCCCTCACCCCAATACAGCATGACGCCAGCGAGCTTCAACATCTGCTCTTTTTTGTTTAGACTTTTTCTGAGATTAAACGGTTTTTTGTTGAACTTGGTTATGTATACATACCGTATCGCTTCGCTCCGAGTCCTTCGAATAATTTTATGCCTGTTGAGCACCCGACGAACGTGTTTAGGTGCTATGGATAGCCGTGCTGCGACCTGCACTTCCGAGAGCTTTTCGGAAATATACAGATCTATTATCCGTTTATCTTCGGGCACGCCATCATTATACCTGAGCAACAGTTACTCAATCACTGCTCCACTGTTGATATATGAGCCGGGGGTGGGATTCGAACCCACGGCCCCCTGTTTACAAAACAGGAGCTCTAACCGCTGAGCTACCCCGGCCTCGTACGACTACCGTAGCATTCTATTCTGTTGTATCAAGTCCGTTACCGTTTTTATGCTCACTGACCTTCTTCAAAAATTCCGAGCGCGTGTCCCGTTTCTCAAAACGGTGTTTGTAGGATACGAGATCGGCCAGCCTGTGCGCGTACCTCTCGGCCGTGCGCGCAAGAGCCGCAAACCCGAGGGCAAGCATGTGAATGCCGATGCGGAACAAGCGCACTCCTTCGGGAGGCACTTTCGCAAGGTCAACACGTGCCGCATCAAGAAGCTCTTTGACCTGTTGCGCCCGCATGTCGGCCTTTTGCCGCCACGCCGGAAAGAAAATGCGCTCCCGACGTATCTCCCAATACTTCACCGCGAATAGGGCGATGATCCCAAAAAGCGAAAAGAGGAAAATGGCGATCGGCAGCGTCATAGTTTATTTGACCGAAAGCCGCTCGAAACGCACGAGTTCTACTTTTTCTCCGAATTTTTGGACCGCCCCGTCGATGAGCTCGCGGATGGTGATGCCCGGATCCTTCACATACGGCTGTTCGAGCAGGACGCGTTCACCCAAATAGCTGTCGACCTTGCCTTCGATCGCTTTTGCACGGACATTCTCGGGAATTTTGGCGGCCTCTTCCGCAAAGACGGCGCGCGCGGCTTTCAGGTCCTCCTCCTTCACGTCATCGCGTGAGAGAAAGGTCGGATTCATCGCCGCGATATGCATTGCGATCCCGTATGCAAGCTGCGAAAATTCTTCGTTCTTTGAGACGAAATCGGTTTCGCATGCGAGCACGACCGCCGCGACGACCGATCCCCCCGCGTGCGTGTAGGCGGCAGCGACGCCCGCGCCGAGAGCGCGGTCTGATTTCTTGGATGCGATGGCCGAACTCTGTTTGCGCAAGATGACTTTTGCTTTCTCGATGTCACCCCCTGCTTCCTCGAGCGCTTTTTTGCATTGCATTACCGACACCCCCGTTACATCACGAAGTGCTTTGATTGTTTCTGTTGTTATTTCCATACGTCAAAAAGTTACAAAACCCAAATATCAAACCCCAACCAAGTTCCGATTTCTATATTCTAACACTTCTAGACCTGTGGCTTGGAATCTGCTTGTGGTTTGGCGCTTGAAGCTTGAGATTTGCCTTCGAGGTACGCATCCCCTATCGTATTCGTCACAAGCGTAACCGAGCGGATCGAGGTGTCGTTCGCCGGAATGGGGTACTGCACGAGCGAGAAATCGCAATCAGAACTCGAAAGGCCGATGACCGGGATCTTGAGCTGGTTGGCCTCCTGGACGGCGGTATTTTCATGGCGCGAATCGACGATGAAGAGCGCTACGGGAAGGTCAGTCATCTTTACGAGGCCGCCAAAGCGCCCGAGAAGCTCGATGATCTCACGGTCGATCATGAGGCGCTCGCGCTTCGTGTATTTTTCAAGTGCGCCGCTTTCTCGCTCGCTCATCAGCTTCTCCAAGCGATCGATGCGCTTGCGGATATTCTTGAAATTGGTAAGTGTGCCTCCGATCCAACGACCCGCTACATACGGAGCGCCGATGCGCTCGGCCACTTCTTTGACAGTGCTCAAAGCTTCGTGTTTGCCTGAGACGAAGAGGACCTGACGACCGGATGCCGCCATGGAGGTGACGAAGTGCCTGGCCGCCTCGAGCCGCTTGGTGGTCTCCTCGAGGTCGAAGATGTCAGTGCGGTCTTTTGTGCCAAAAAGGTAAGGGGCCGCAGTGGGGTGCCGGCGGGCGCGGACAAAGCCAAAATGCGCACCTGCCTCAAAGAGTGTCTGAATATCGGTCGTTGCCATGTGCGGGAGATACTAACAAAAGTGGCGCTTTGAGGCAAGCTGGTGTTTGTTTCGATTACAGAAGCTACACAAGCTTTAGATTAAAGATCACTAAGTCCGCCGTACAATGGAACTGTACCCTGCTGTATATTTTTACCACCGAGCGAATCCAGTTTCTGCCGAAGCTGACTTTGTAGCGTTCTGAACTTTTTGTACGAATCTTCATGGCTCCCTGAAGATACGGTGTGCACTTGTGGAGCGAGTCTGGAGCCGTTCATAAAATCCGATAAGTAGAGCAAATCCGCTCCTTGTTCTACGGACTCCACTTTCGGAATCGTTATCTCGAAGAAGTCGTTGCAGAATTTTAGAATCACGTCACTGGGTGTGTAGACATTAGCGAGCGCAGCAATCAAATCATCCTTCGTTTTTGCAGTTCCTTTATATGGAACTCCTTTGCATGCCTCA
Organism: Candidatus Kaiserbacteria bacterium RIFCSPHIGHO2_02_FULL_54_11b; assembly: GCA_001781275.1. Classification (GTDB taxonomy): domain Bacteria; phylum Patescibacteriota; class Minisyncoccia; order Phycocordibacterales; family UBA2100; genus UBA10103. The sequence goes on from MFLH01000031.1 coordinate 27,589, forward strand.
ATCATAGCCGGAAGAGTGGCCATCAGCTGTTCGCTCTTCGCTTTTGCCTCAGTAGCAATATCCGGATTCATTCGTGATCCTCTCGAAAAGTGATCTGGGCCTCTCGGCATACACCTTAATTCTACCCTGTTTGCGCTTGGCGTACCATCTCGATTTCTTTCCGAATGGCGCCGCTTTTCATCGGTTTTTCTTTGCGCTTTCCTGTCTTAGCAAATCCCCAGTGTTGTTCGTATACATCGATTGACGACGTGTTGTTCTCAACGACCCACAACACGGTATCTTTGTTCTGGTCGAGCGCAGTCTGCGCTTTTTCCCAAAGACTTTTTCCTATCCTCTCACCTTTCCTGCTTGGCAACACATGAATACGGGTAAGCAAATTTTGATCGGGGTTATCCGGATTCATTTTCGAGACTGAACAATATCCGACGACTCGACTCTTATCTTTTGCAACTAAATTCGTTACGCCTGCTTCCGGCTCGGTCAATTCTTTTGTGAGTTTTTCCAATCCTTCCGGACTTTGTTCACCTTTGTAGTAGTCCATGACATCGTCCTCCGTCACGTCGTCTTTTACGTAGGTTGCCATGACACTCTCGCGCATGAGGTCTTGGATGCCCTTGGCATTACTCGGTGTCGCGGGAACAATTTCAATTTGTGCGATGGGCTCCATGTTATCTCTCCCCATGGCTTTCAGTATACAGGATTAGGTTTCGCCGCTTTCTGCTTTGGCGAGCGCTTCAAGGATGGGTTCGATAGCGCCGTTCATAATCTTGGGCACGTTGGACCACGATTCCTTGATGCGATGGTCCGTAATGCGGTCTTGGGGGAAATTGTAGGTCCGTATCTTCTCGGAGCGATCGCCTGTCCCCACCTGCTGTTTCCGGTCAGCCGCGCGCTCGCGGGCTTCGCGCTCATCCTGCTGCTGCTGGATGCGACTAACGAGCAATTTTATCGCTTTTTCCTTGTTTTGTGATTGCGAGCGCTCCGAGGTGCATTTCACATCAATGCCAGTCGGTTTGTGAATGATGCGTACGGCAGTCTCAACCTTGTTGACGTTCTGTCCGCCAGCACCGCCCGAGCGCGAGGTCTCGATCTCAAGATCCGCAGGATTGATCTCGACGGTAGTTCGTTTGTAGATAGGTAAAATGGCGACCGAGGCGGTCGAAGTGTGGATGCGTCCGGCCTTTTCGGTGGCGGGGACACGTTGCACACGATGTACGCCCGTCTCGTACTGAAGCGTGCGGTAGACGCCCTCACCCTTGATCTCAAATTGCGCCTCTTTGTATCCGCCAAGCGCGCTCCTTGACTCATCGAGTGCCTTTGAACTCCAGCCCCGCGTTTCGGCATATTTCAGGTACATTGCCGCGAGTTCTTCGGCAAAAAGCGCTGCTTCATCGCCGCCAACGCCGGCGCGTACTTCGACAACGACTTCGTTGGGCCACTCACGCTCATTGTCTCCTCCAACGATAGATTCTATTTGCGTCATGAGCGCATCTTTCTGACTTCCGATGTCGCTCAATTCTTTTTCTGCGAGTTCTTTCATCGCCGGATCAACTTCGATCAACTCCGTTGCGTCTTTTTCCGCCTGCGTGAGGCGTTTCCACTCGGCGACGAGGTACGAGACGCGATGGTCGTTCGCGTATTCTTCGAGGTTTATGTTTTTCTTTTCAGCCATAGTGTAAGTATAGCGCCCAGCCCCGCGTATGCGGGGCTGGGCGCTACAAAGTAGTTACTTCTTCTTGGAGGTCTTAACCTTCGGAGAAGCTGCACGCTTTTTGAACTTGTCCACGCGACCTGCGGTGTCGATGGTCTTTGCTGTTCCCGTATAAAAAGGGTGCGATGCGCTCGAGATTTCCACTTGGAATACAGGGTATTCTTTGCCATCTTCCCATTTGTCTTTCTTGGACGTCTCGATAGTAGAACCAATCAAAAAACGCTTCCCCGAGGTTGAATCCTCGAAGATGACCTGTCGGTATGATTCCGGATGAATGTCTTTTTTCATGCCCGATGACTATACTTAAAATATCCAAGAAACGCAAGAAAGAAGCCGTGCGATCTACTTCCCTTCCAAAATGTCTATTTCGGCTTGTAGTTTGTCCACCAGCCGCATCACACTGTCGCCGTAAAAGGCATTGGCACGGTTTGCCCAGTTGCTGCCGGCAAAATATTTGAGTGCGGCGGTACGCTCTGCAGTGCGCGTGCCTCCGTCTGCGCCGTTGTCTTCCATGAGGAGTCCTGTCGCAAGGATCGCGGTACGCGCGTTCCACGGGTCGGGGAAATCAACTCCGGTCAGGCGCGAAAGCCGCGCTTTGTAGAGCATCCATGTCGAGGGGATGAACTGCGAAGGACCCATTGCGCCGCCGTAGCCAGTCGCCTGCGGACACGAGACCTGTGTCGTCGCCCAATCGAGACCGAGCGCCTCGGTGATCGTGACGAATGGGACCGTGTCGCGCGGTGCTTTCATGACCTTCGCAAATGCCTTGCCGGTGTTTTTGCCGACGCCGCTCCCATTCGTGAGATTTTTCACGTAGCACGAGCCGGTATTTTCCCCGAGATTTGATTCTTGCGTGAGGATGGCGAGGATGAGCGCCGCGCGCACGCCTGTCTGGCTTGATGCCTGTTTTGCATAATCGTATGCAGTACCAAAGGCAATCGCACCTGTATCGCGCAATCCAAAGAGTGCAGCGCGGATCTCAGCAGCTTTTTTCTTCTTCTCGGCAATCAGTTGTTGATAGGTCTTTTCCTGCCCTTTCGTTGCCGAGAGGATGGATTGTTTTTGCTTCTCGTCATTGACCACTGCCTGCTTGGCAAGCACCTGCACCTGGCGCACTTTTTCCGTCTGGTCTTCTTTATCCTCAAGCGCAGCTTTGTGGCCCGCGAGATCCTCGCGAAGCGCCGCCATTTCGATAAATGACTCTCCGAGAGAGCGCTGGATCGTCTCAAAATCATCGATGTCCTCGAAAAATTCGTCGAGCGTGCTGCCGAGTGCCATTTGTGCGAGTGAAATATCATCGATCTCGCGCGTGCGACGCAAGAGCTGCGCAAGCGACGCTTCGTTTCGTGTCACTTTTGCATCCACTTGCGCGATCGAATTTTGCTTTTCCTTTATACTCCCCTTCAGTTGAGAGAGCGCAACATCGCTCTTTTTGATCTGGAGCTGCGCGGCACGTATTTTGTTGTCGAGAATCGCAATATCGCGCTCGAGTGTCGTGCGCTGCTGCTGCAAGACGCTCAATGTCCCCTGATTGTTGGCGATGTCTTTCTCGATCTGATCGAGCTGCGCTTGGAGCGCCGCACGCTCTTCGACGCTCGTCTCGGCATAGGTGCGCTGCGGCAATGCAAAGCTCCCCATAAAAAAGAGGGCAACAACCAAAAAAAGGGCGCTTGTGATGCGCATATCTTTCCATTGTACCATTCGGATACAACCTCTACTTCTCTGCTTTCTCCCCCTTGGCAGAGGCGGCGGGCCCACCTTCGGTTGGTGCAGCACCAGCATCTTCACCCGGCTTCGCAGTAAGGATCTCTGTCTCGGGCGGCGGTGTGATCTCGGCCACTTCTTCCTTGAATTCAGTGACGGAAGCGACGACCTCATCGGCATTTGAGAGAAGCGTGGCGCTCGGCGGGAGAGGGATTTCCGAAGCAATGATGTGGTCCCCGACGCCCTGGAGTTTCATCAAGTCCACCGTGAGATGGTGCGGCAACTCCGCGGGAGCGACCTCGATCTCGATCTCATGAAGTGCTTTGACGACGATGTGTCCGGCCTTCTCCGCAGGCGCGACTCCCTCGAACTCCAACGGTACGTTGATTTTGATCTTCTTGCCCTTCTCGAGCACATAAAAATCCGCGTGCAAAAGCTGGCCGTTTACCGGATGGAACTGTGCGTCGTGAATGAGTGTGTCTTTGTCCTCGCCGAGGCCTTTCAGGGTCACGATGGTCGTCTCACCTGCCTCACGCCACACGTGGGCAAGCTTGCGAGCATCTACCGAGATCGGCGTCGCGGCTTCTTTGGGACCATAGAAAACAGCGGGCACCGAACCGTTCTTGCGCAGTGTATCTGCGGATTCGTCCGCTTCCCTTGACTTTACTTCAAGCGCTAACATGCGCAGCAGTATACGTATTTACGGCGAATGTGCAAATAATTCCCATGCTACACTTGCTAGAATGAAATACGATTTTGTGGCAATCGGCGACATTACGACCGATGCGTTTATCAAACTCAAGGACGCGACGGAATTGTTGGATCATGGCACGCGCGAGCTATGTGTGCGCTTCGCCGACAAAGTCCCCTACGAGGAGGTCATCGAGGTACGCGCCGTCGGCAATGCCGCCAATGCTGCGGTCTCTGCGGCGCGAATAGGCCTTTCCTCCGCACTCATCGCACGGGTGGGCGACGACGAAAACGGCCGGAACTGCCGCGAGACCTTGAAGGGAAACGGCGTCGCCGATGAATACGTGGAGACACAGGTGGGATTGCCGACGAATTATCACTATGTCCTCTGGTTTGGCGCCGAACGCACTATTCTCGTAAAGCAGACAAAATTCACCTATTCGATGCCGCAGTTTGAGACCCCGCCAAAATACATCTACCTCACCTCCCTTGGAGAGAGCGCTAAGGAATTTCATCACGAGATCGCACGCTACGTGAGCGAGCATCCCGAGACCAAGCTCGCTTTCCAGCCTGGGACATTTCAGATCAAACTTGGGGCAGAAGCATTGAAGGATGTCTATGCGGTGACCGAAATATTTTTCTGCAACAAAGAGGAAGCGCAGATCATTCTCAAGACGCAGGAAAGCGACACGAAAAAACTCATGGAGGCACTCCGTGGGCTGGGGCCAAGAGTGGTCGTCGTCACCGACGGCCCGAACGGCTCGAACATCCTCGACGAGAGCGGGGCCGCATGGCACGTCCCTATGTACCCTGACCCGGCGCCGCCGGTCTCGCGCACGGGAGCGGGGGATGCGACGGCCTCTTCGACCGTCTCGTACATCATGAAAGGTCTCGCGCCCAAAGACGCACTTTTGCGTGGGATGATCAACGCCGCGTCCGTCGTGCAAGGTGTCGGGGCGCAGACCAAACTCCTGACCGATGCAGAGATAGAGGCGTGGTACGCAAAACGCCCCGCGGATTTCCAGGAGACCGCACTATAAAACAAAATCGCCCAGACCATAACGAGGTCCGGGCGATTCACGAAGTTGGGAACTGAGAACAAAGGCTTCTTCACGGTGGGCAGACCTCTTTCGGGTCTTTCTTGAGCCGGAAGAATTCCGGTTCCACGTCGGGTTGGCCGTGCAAGCGGCACATCACCTTGCGCATACCGCCCTTATCCACCCGCGGCCACGGGGACAGTTTCCACGCCGCCCGAATGTACCTTCGGGAGTCGGGTAACCACGGCCGCTCTTTGAGGAACGGCTTTGGGTCCTGCATGTACTTGCGCAGGAGCTCCTCCGTTTCGTCGTGGGCGGCTTGAGGGGAGACCCCAGCCCAGCGCAGTGCGGACTTCACTGACCACTCTGACCGGGGTATCGTGAACGACTCTCCGGGGACAGCGAGGGTTTCGAACGACTGGAACACGGCGCAGGTGTCCACGAAGACTTCTGTGAACTTTTTGCCGTTTTCCTCCCGTTCGACCTTTTGGCCCTTGTCGGTCGCCACGTTGACGATTGTCACGGCGGCCGCGAGGCGATCCTGCGGATCGCGCATGTCGTCCGCAGCGCCCCATGCCGCGCACGATAGGTTGATGCGTAAACGTTCTTCTTTTCCGACGACCTGCTGACCGGATTGCAGTTGCCGATCGAAACGTTCGACAATGCGCACCGGCTCTCGGTCGAAGTACGGCCGCCCGACATGCCAGTACAGCACCGCCGAGAGCATGATGGAGATTACAACCACGCCGGAGGTGACCGCCGACGTCCCCAGTAGCCTGAGGACGAACGTCGCAATTGCCGCGATGCCTCGCGGCAACGCGACTGTGATGAGCCACCGCAATAGGCGGAAAAGCAACATCACGCCGACGATGATGAGATCCGCGAGTACATCGATAATGCGCTCGGAGATCCTCTTCACGTAGTCGTTGGCTTGTCGAATTCGAATGCGCGTGAGCATGTTCGCCCCCTTTCTGCGCGTTTAGTGAAGTTTGAGACCTTATAACCAACCCCCATTATATCACAAAATATGATTTTGTCCAGCCCTATTTCCTCCCTATCACCTTCTTGGCGGCTTCATGATATGTGCGATGCCGAGGCCTGTAGTAAGTGACTTGCTGCATGCGCGGGAGTTTCAACTCTAACTCTATTATTGCCTGAAATAAAATACTCCGGTTTTTGCCGGGATAGCGACTGATCCCGAAACGATAGGTCCCGTCGAAGGGTGCCATACGCGGTACTGAGCACCGCCGGGGAATGTGTAGGTAAGGGTCGTGGCCGTCGGATTCACGACGGCGATGCCGTTTGTATACCTTCGTTCGTAGAGACCGCTTTGATGCTTTTGGTACACGCGTGTGGGGGTACCGTAGTCGTAATTCCAGTTCTCATAGTAGTAGAGCCCATGATTAATGCGGAAGTTCGCGCCCGGATTGTATTGCAGGTACGTGAGTGGATTCTTCTGGAAAAGCAGGTACGAGGCCAGGTAGAACTGTTCCATCGTGAGATCAATATTCCAATCTGCAGCCGGCGCGTAGTCGTGGAAGTGTTGCACGAGGAAGAACACTTTTTTATTCTGGTCCGTTATCTTTGTGATTGCCCGCATATAACGATCGAATTTTTCGGGCGACAGCCTGATCTCGAGTCCCTGCTCGGCAAGTGCCCCGTCATTCCACTCTATCCAACCCTCATTCAAATTAATGTCGGGATCACCCTTGCACGTTCCTGGAGGGCGGTTGACGTGATTATCGCAGGTCGCGTTGATACCGTTGTATATCACGTCGCCCGGGACCACCGCCTGGAGTGCCGTCGAGAAGGCCGTCATCGCAGCGTCCCAGTACGCGGTCGTTTTGCACAGGCCTTCCTGACAACCGTCTTGAAGTCCCGGGTCCGCAAAAGGATTTACATAGCCGTCGAAAAGGAGCGAATCAATGTCTGGATTTTGCTGCAAAGTCGTTGCCCAGAAATTCACGATATCCTGTCGAG
>MFLH01000031.1:34727-47540 GCA_001781275.1 Candidatus Kaiserbacteria bacterium RIFCSPHIGHO2_02_FULL_54_11b
TTTTTCCCGGTTTGTCCGCTCCAGATCTGAACTTTTCCATCCACCGCGCTATGTAAGAAATTGTTCGGCTCCATCGCAGGATATGGAATTTGCCACGGAGCCACGTGGGTACCGTGTCCTCCGTATACGGCGATCTTCAGACTCGGATCGGCGGCGTCCGCTGCTTTTATGGTGCGGATCATTGCATAGAGATCCTCGTGCGTGTACGTGCCGTCGAAATCGTCCGCCTTGCGCGGTGTTGTAAAGACGCCTTGTGGGAAGATAATGTAATCGACTTGCTTTGTGATGAACGGCATATAGTTCATGATCGAACTCCTATATGACGTGCCCGCATAGACAAACGTCTTCACGCCGTTTGCCGGACGCACGAATTGGGTCTGTGCACGTATCTGCGTGTTTCCGTATCCGACAGGTAAGTAGTTCCCATTAATGTCGACTCGCTTTGTCGAAGTCGCGCGATTGCCTGCGGCATCATGTGTCACTGCATATATCGTGCTCGTCGTACCCAGGAGTGGAAGAGAGGTCGTGTCCCACATAACCGAGTACTCGTTACCGGCAGAGGCGGTCGTGTCAATGCCGAGGGGTACCTCTGCTAAACTCCCGTCGAGTTTATACTTGAATTCCACTGCAACAACGCCAATATTATCGGTCGATGTGGCTGCCACGATTACCCAAGGACCCGAAACAGACGTGGCGTCCGGGGATGTGAGGGCTACCGTCGGTGACGTTGTGTCGATAGTCGTATTTTGCACCGTCACATTCCGCGTACTCGTTGCTCTGTTCCCTGCACCGTCGATAGCGACGACGCTGAGCGTCTTCGCGCCGTTGGTCTCGCTCAGCGTATTCCAGCCGTATGAATATGGCGACGATGTATCTTTTCCTTTCGAGACGTTGCCCACCATGAACTCAACACTCGCGACGTCGATATTGTCTGTCGCAACAGCTTCGAGTAGCACCCATGGACCCGAAACGACCGTACCGTCGTCGGGAGCCGTAAGTGTGACAAAGGGGGGTGTAGTGTCATCCCGCAGAAAAACAGACATGGACGGTGGGGTATTTCCCCCTCCGCCGCCTCCACCGCCTCCACCGCCGGGCGGTGAGATCGGGGGGCCCGGGGGTACAGGGACGCCTCCTCCACCTCCGCCAATGCGTACCGAGAGCGCCGCTCTCGTCCTCGGCCCCACTACGCCGTATCCCGTTGTGGCGGGAGTGCCACCCGAGACGATTCCCTGCCTCGTTTGATATTTTTTGACAGCAGATTCCGTCACGGGACCAAAATAACCGGTGATTTCCGGATGAGTGAAGTCGCCTGTTTGTTTCAAATATCGCTGGAGACAAGATACGTCGTCTCCCCGTGAGCCGATGGTGAGAGTGCGCTGGATATCACAAGACATTCCCTCTCCCCGTGCGGCGATGAGCTCGGCGAGCTTTGTCTGGAGAACTTTGACCTGTGCGAGTAGTGTCTGGATGAGAGCGTCTTTTTGTGCGTCGGTGAGAGTAGTTTGAGCGGAAACGGGAAGAGCGAGAAGGAAAATGACGACGATTGGAACGTATTTTCGGAATACATTCATCTAGGTAATGCTATCACTTAATTTCGCGTGATTACCTTTCTTACCGCCCCCACAATGTGCGAGACTCCCAGACCGTAATGTTCGATCAGCTCCGAGGGTGTACCTGACTGACCGAAGGCGTCTTTCACCGCGACAAATTCCATCGGCGTCGGGCACTCTTGTGCGAGTACTTCGGCGATCGCGCCGCCTAAGCCTCCGTTGATCTGGTGTTCTTCGATCGAGACGACAGCGCCCGCGCGCCTTGCTTCGCGCACGATGCTTTCTCTATCTATGGGTTTGATCGTATGGACGTTGGTGACGGTAACCGCGATCCCCTGCCCTTCAAGCTCGCGTGCAGCGAGAAGCGCGTTGTGGAGAAGTGAACCGGTCGCAAAGAGTGCGGCGACCGGCTTCTCGGTATCCCACAGCAGATTCGCCTTCCCGATCGTAAACGGCGTCCCGCTCGTTGTCATTTGCGGCATTTTTTCCCGCTCGACGCGGATGTACACTGGCGTCTTCGTCAAGGCAGCCGCGATGGTCACTTTGCGCGCTTCTTCGGCGTCGCACGGCGAGAGCACGATCATATTGGGGAGCGCGCGCATGAGCGCAAGATCTTCGAGCATCTGGTGCGTCGCGCCATCGGGGCCGGTAAGGAGCCCCGCGTGTGAGCCGACTATTTTTACCGGCACGTTGTTGATGCACACAGTGGTCCGGATCTGTTCCCAATTTCTGCCGGGTGAGAATGCTGCGTAGGAGGTGATAAATGGTATTTTCCCGTAATTGGCCATGCCGGCGGCAACGGTCGCGAGGTTTTGCTCCGCGACACCCATCTGGACGAATCGCTCCGGATATTTATCCGCAAAAAGATCCATCTTTGTCGATTCCGTAAGGTCGGCTGAGAGTCCGACGATGCGTGGGTCGGCATCCGCCGCCTCGACGAGTCCTTGCCCGAATCCCAAGCGCGTGGGGGCAAAGTCCTTTGGGTCGAATACATCCGCGCGCAAATTCATTTCAGGGTTGAGCATACGCATTATTTTCCAAGTTCCTGCAAGAAGACTTCCGCCTGTTTTTCGGCGGGGATCTTGTCGGTCGGCCCTTTGCCCGGCGGCGTGCCGTGCCAGCGGTAATCGCCCTCTATCTCACGAATTCCTTTGCCGGGGATCGTGTGCGCGAGGATGAGGATCGGTTTCTCGCGGATTGCTTTCGCCTCATCGCACGCAGCGACGAATTGCGGGATGTTGTGGCCATCGACCTCAATGACGTGCCAGTTGAACGCCTCGTATTTGTCGCGCAGCGGCTCAAGCGGCATGATGTCCTCGGTGTTGCCATCGATCTGGATATTGTTGCGGTCCATGATGGCGGTGAGGTTGGTCAGACGGTACTTGCCCGCAAACATCGCCGCCTCCCACGTGTTGCCCTCTTCTTGCTCGCCGTCGGACATCGCGCAGAATACGCGAAAGTCTTTTCCATCCATACGCGCGGCGTATGCGTATCCGGCGGCTTGCGACAATCCGGAGCCGAGCGGGCCCGATGTGGTCTCCATGCCGGGCAATTTTTCCCGCTCCGGATGCCCCTGCAGGCGCGAGCCGAATTTCCGCAGGGTCAAACACTCTTCGAGTGGGAAATATCCGGCATGCGCCATCGCGGCATAGCGCACCGGGACGATGTGACCGTTGGAGAGCATAAGCCTGTCGCGCTCGACCCATTCCGGGTCTTTCGGGTCATGCTTCAAGACTCGGAAATAGAGCGCCGCAAAAATATCCGCCATGCCGAGTGGGCCCGCGAGGTGTCCGGAGCCTGCGGCAGCGAGCATCTCGACGATCGTCTTGCGGATCTCCGCTGCATGCGATGAGAGTTCACGTATTTCTTCGTCGGTCAGTGCCTCCATCGCCCTATTCTACCGCACTTTCTGCCAGAGATTTCAACTTTTCATACGCAAGCTTGGGATCCGCGGCTTTCGTGATGGCACTCCCCACACCAAAGCGCGCGGCGCCAGCGCGCACCAGATCCGAAATGTTGTTTTCCGATACGCCGCCGTCTACGGATATGGTTACATCGGGAAATAAGCGGTGGAACTCCGCAATGCGCGCCGGCGCACTAGCTTCATAAGGAATTCCCTGCGTTCCGATGGTCGCGATAGACATACAATGCACGACATCGCACAGGGAGATGAGCGGGGCAATGACTTCAAACGGAGTCTGGAGAAGAAGCCCGAGTCCGACCTCTGCGGCTCCGGCATCTCTCCACGCGCCAAGGGCTCTGCGCGCTTCCTCTGTATCTCCGAAGCCTTCAACATGACCGATTATGCGCTTTGCTCCAGCATGGGCAAAGGCGACGCCAATATCGTGCGGTTCTTCGACCATAAGATGAGCCTCTGGAAAAAGGCCTTCGACGGATGAAAGATCGAAGGCACCGAATTCACCCGGCCTGATATAGGGCCATGTCGTAATCGGAGCGAAAATCCCGTCATCAACGTCGATATGTATTGCTGTGGCAAAGGAACGTATTTTCCCGGCACCAGTAGCAAGGTCGACGGCATCGCGCGGGACGTACGTCGGGATTATTTCGATCATTCTAAAGAGTATATCAGGAACCAATAGCCCGAGGGCCTTTCCGGATGCAGAGGCATTTCTCTACCCGATGTTATAAAGTTGAGCAAGCTGGATAACCTGACCACCCAGTTGGGACAATGTTACCAACAGTAATACGACACCAACCGGGACCAGAAGATATCAGCCCCTCGACATATGAAATTACTGTATAACCCACGGTCCTATCACTTGTGTTGTATTTATAATCGTTGGCTCCACCTCCGTAACGGGGATCAGTCGGTAACGCCTCCAAATAAGGGCTTAGTGTGGTGCCAAAGTTTCGTACAAAGTTTGAGGTCGGAGTGCTAGGATACTGTGAATTCTCGTCAACGTAGAGTTCTAATGCGACTTGCAAGGATCGCATATCAGCCAGACGCCGAGCATCACGAGCCTTGATACGAGCACCATTGAGTGAGGCGAGCACGACCGAAGAGAGCATGCCAATAATCGCGATAACGACCAAAAGTTCGATGAGTGTAAAACCTCTTTGGATATGTTTCTTTTTCATGTTGTCTACATTACCTCAACACAATGGGAGCAGGGCCGTCCGGGTCTGCGGACGGTATAGGGGACCCGCTGCTTCCTGATAAATAGAAGAAAACTCCCACGACGATCGCGAGTACCGCGATTCCGATAAGGACATACTCCGCCTGCTGCCGCGATGAGGCGACGCCCCACTTCATAAGCATGCCGGTCAGATCGAAACCTTGCGAAGCTGGTGGTCTTCCAAACTCATTCTGATTGTCGGTCTGAAACTGCATGTCAGCCATGGCACAATTGTATACTCTGTTTTCTCGATGTACAGGGAGGCTGTGGATAGTAGATCAGGCTTGCGTATCTATCTTTTCAATCCGCCGTTGATGCCGTTCCTCGCCGGAAAATACTTGTTCGAGCCATTCTGCGAGGGCTTTTTTCGCCTCCTCGATCGGGAGAAACCGCGCACCGAGCGAGAGTGCGTTCGCGTTGTTGTGCTCGCGCGTCGAGGCGAGTATGCCGAGCTGTTTTCCACTCATGTCGGTCTGCTCACGACTCGGAGCCCCATAGTAGAGCGCGCAGCGCACACCCGGGAAGCGATTGGCGACGATTGCTTCACCTTGGCCCGAGGCGCCAACAACGATCGCTCGGCTTTCATGACCGGCGGCAGCATCTCCCGAGAGCTTGCGCGCGGCAGCGGCGATGAATTCCGGATAGTCGTCGTCTTTTTCGAAAGAAAAAGCACCGCAATCCTCGACCTCGTGTCCGAGTTCATCGCGTGCAAATGCGAGGAGCGCGTTTTTCAGCTCGAATCCGGCATGGTCCGCCGCAAAATATATTTTCATACTCGACTTATCGAAGTCGCTTCCCTATTTCGAGGACGTGTTCTATGAGTGTATGCGTATACCCCATCTCATTGTCGTACCATGCCAGGACCTTGACGAGCGTGCCGTCTACAACCCGCGTCATACCCAAATCCGCGATGGCGCCAAAGGGAAGTCCGAGAATGTCGGAGGAAACGAGCGGCTCATCGGTCACCGCAAAGACCTTCTTCCAGCGGTCGCTTGCCGCCGCGGCCTTGAGCGCGGCGTTGACTTCCTCGGCGCTCGTCGGCCTTTTCGCAACGAAGGTGATGTCGACGAGCGAGCCGGAGGGCACGGGGACGCGCACCGAGATGCCGTCGAACTTTCCTTTGAGCTGCGGATAGGCGAGCGCGGTCGCTTTTGCGGCGCCCGTGGAGGTGGGGACCATGTTCTGTGCCGCTGCTCTCTGCTCCCGCATATCTTTTGCTTTGCCTCCATCAACAAGACTCTGGCTTGCCGTGTATGCGTGCGTGGTATTGAGTATCGCGCGCTCAATGCCGATTGCCTCATCGAGGATCCCGACGAGCGGGCTTGCGGCGTTGGTCGTGCATGAAGCATTTGAGGTGATGGGTCCGCATGAAGCGAATTTTTCTTCGTTGGCACCGATGAGGATGGTCTCCACTCCTTCTCCCTTGGCGGGCGCTGTGATAACGACATGCTTTGCTCCCGCGTCGATATGCGTCTTCGCTTTCTCGGATTCGGTAAAGAGGCCGGTGGACTCGATAACGATGTCCACCTGCATAGCGCCCCACGGGATTTTTGCGGGCTCCTTTTCAACGGTGAGTGTTACCGTCTTCCCGTCGACGACCAAGTGCCCATTTTCCACCGCGACTTTTGCGTCGAATCTTCCGTACACCGTGTCGTATTTTAAAAGATACGCGAGATTCTCTGCCGGAGCGAGATCATTGATCGCGACGACCTCGAGCTCGCTGCGCGCATGCGCCGCCCGGAAGAATCCGCGCCCGATCCTGCCAAACCCATTGATTGCTATTCGTGTCATCCAAAAGTTATACCATTTCCCAGGCCTTCCAGCGCTATGAATCTGTTAATATGATTGACATCGTAAGTCAATCATACCTATGGAACTCTATCACTGTCTCAATAGAGGGGTAGATAAACGCATCATTTTCACTGATAATCGAGATCGTGCACGTTTTGTCCACGACATGTATGAATTCAACGATGTGCGTCCCGCGCTCAACGTCGGGCGATCTTCCATGAGTGACATCGTAAGTCAATCATTATTGGAGAGGAGGAGGATCGTTCAAATTCATGGGTGGTGCGTGATGGGTAATCACTATCACCTCTTGCTGAGCGAGCTTCAGGACGGCGGTATATCGTTATTCTTGCGCAAGCTAAACGTTGGTTATGCTCGATACTTCAACGATCGACACAGACGGGTCGGGACGCTTTTTCAGGGACGGACGAAAAAGATCCTTATCAACTCAGATGCCCATTTTCTCCATATCCTCCACTACATCCATCTCAACCCTCTAGACTTCCTTAAGGGGTACGAGCGTTGGCGGGATTTTCGAATCAAGAATTCGAGGACCGCTCTTGGGTATTTGGAACAATATCGTTGGAGCAGCTACTTGGACTACTGCCGCAAGAAGAACTTCCCTTCAATCATTACAACCGAGCTGTTCGGCGATGTATTCAAAAATTACCCAAAAACGATCGGGTCGTATCTGAAGGATATCGAGCTCGCGCCAATGAGACCTTATCTGCTCGAGTAAATCTGCGACGATGAGTGACTTACGAGGTCGAACATTTTTCTTTTGGCGTGTGCCGAGGTTACTTGCAGGCGCCGGGTGTGGCCGCCAGAGCGCCCGATTTGATGGTCACGCAGAATGCCGCGCCCGTGACCTCATCGTAGAGCGTAATCCCCTTCGGAGCACCCGCCCTGCCTATGGTAAGGGGCTTTCTGATTTCGGCCTTTCCGACGGTCCAAATATCGCCAGATTCGTTGACTTGGAACTTGTCACCATTGCCAAACGTGAGGAGCGCGGCGGGTGTGGTATCTCCAATACCAACACGACCAACAGCGGTACCTTGGAGATTCATAGCAAGGACTACGTTTCCATCCCCATTTACGGTACTACCGTCTCCACCAGAAACAAAAACGTTTCCACCATAGCCCTGTGGCCCGTCGCCACCAAAGATGCCTACATTACCACCATATGATCCTTGAAATTGAGCGCTAATTCCACCCTTTCCACCGACAATTGACACTTCACCTCCTTTTCCTCCTGGTGTGTTGCCACTGAATCCGCCTTGGCCTGCGACAAGCTGAATATTCCCTCCCGTACCGGCGTTATTTACACCCGTACCAGCAAGTGCGGCAAATCCTGAATCTATACGTGCGCGCTCCGACCCACCTACGGAAACTCCTATAGAATCACTTCCTGGATGAAAGAATCCCGTGTCAGTATCTGTCATCCAAGAAAAACTGGGTGCTGTGGCACTATCATCTGCCTTGCCAAGAAACTGGCCGCTACCGTCCACGGTTTGAGATGATGCCAGATTCGCATACGTGCCTCCCGATACTATTACCCCGACCGCCCCAATAAGGAGAAGTGTGGCCAGGATACTGATGGCTTTGGAGCCATGCTGAAGCTTTTCTCTGACTAGTTTTCCGACTTTCATTATTAAATGCTTAAACTACTAATAAGCCCATTATTCCACACCTATAACAAAACGCAAGGGGTGCGGATTAGGCCTCTTCGGGCGTGGGAACGGGGAATGTTATTTTAAATATCGCCCAAGGAAAGTCCGGCTTGTTTCAAAATCGAGTGCAAGGTGCTTATATGCAAATCGCCCGGATGCATCGGCACTGTAACGCGGCGCTTGTCGGCGGCGCGGAAAAATATCCAGTGACTCCCCGCTTGACGGCGAAATACGAAATCGTGCCGCTCAAGCGCTACGCACAACTTTCGTGCAGTGACCCCCGCCATGCGCTATGCCGCGGCGACATCCACCTCTATAGTGCCCATGAGGGAAGTGTCTTCTTTAGGAATCTCCTCTCCATCCGCGGCCATATCTTCGATATACAGCGAAATCGCTTCGCGGGCCATTGCACGCGCCTCTTCCAAATTGGCGCCGTAGGTGACGCAACCAGGAAATGTTGGGACGGTAACGGTGTAGCCGCCCGCAGGATCAGGCTCGAATACCAATTTGAATGTCTGTTTTCGCATGGAGAAAGTATACCATATCACGGCTATTGCTACTCTGCCGGCTCCTCTGATACAACCGGCTCGGTGGGGGGCTCTTCCTCAACCGTTGGCTCTGGCTCCGGTGCCGGCTCTGCCTCCGGTTCAGTAGTTTGTTCAGTAGCAGTTTCAGTAGCAGATTCTTCCTCAACTACCACCTCTTCCTCTGTCGAGGTTGTAGGTTCTAGGTTATAGGTTGTAGTCGAGTAATCACTATCCCCTATCCCCTGTTCGCTATCCCCTGTGCTGGCGGGCTCCGTTTCCTCCGCGCTTGCCGCCAGCTCCTGCTCGCCGCCTTCCGCTACCCCCTCTACCGGTTCTACTTCTTCGCTCACCGCAGGCTCGCTTGTGGCGAGCGGCTCTACCAGCACGGGCTCGTCGGTGGAGACCAGCGGCGCGCTCTCCGTCGTACCTGTCGTACCGGTTGTACCCGTTGTCCCGTTAAGCAAAGCTTGGAGCTCGGCTTTGCCTATGCACACATCCTCCAAACACAGCGTCTTGGCGTGTATTGTCTCGGCGTGGATGGTGGTGGCGAAGAGGTCTGCAATGCCGTTGCCAGCGCTTGCGAGCCAGGTGGTGATGCGGGCGAACATCTGCGAGAAGAACCGCCCGGCAAAAGAATCTTCGCTTTGCGGCGTGCTGGTCGCTAATTCCTCGACCTTAAGATTAAGCTCCTGCACGGCCTTGGTAAGCAACGCGCTCATCTGACGGTATTTAACGCCGGAGAGTACGCCGTCGCTGTATTGAGCAAGGAGAGGATTTATAGCTTCGACCTCCTCGGCGACAAAGCCAAGGTCGTGCGCTTTGCCGTCCTTCCAGTCGAACTCTCTGGTCTGCAGTCGCATAAGAGTATCTAAGCCGAGAGACAGATCCACAATATTTTCCTTTTGCGCCGCGAGCGACGTACAGGCACCCCAGTATGACTCACCGCTGCCGTCCCAGCAGAGGTCGTGTGTCCCCTCCGTACCGACACCCGACTTGGTAGTGGTCATTAAAAGTTCCCCGTCACCCTCGATGGTGACTTGAGCGGTGCTGGTCCCCACGCCGCTCGCAGGCGTGGTGTAAAAGACCAGTTTGGTGGGTATGTTAGCGGCGGTATGCGTCGCTTCTGGGAGCGCGCGAATGGCGGCGGTGGTGGTGCCTGGCGCGGTCAGGTTGGTGTCGTTCGTATCAAAATTAATGCCGCCGATGATATCCGTGTTTACCTGTATGTTGCCACGCGCTGAGCGGAGCGTTAATTGATTATTTGCCGGCGTATCAATCTCGCCGGCCGCGACGATGACCAAAGACGTCTGCGGGTCGGTCACTCCAATGCCGACCTTAGAGGACGTAATGGTCACCGTATCCGTACCGCCCGTCTGGATGCGAATTTCGTCCGCGGCGCTGAAGTAGAGACCGGTGTTGGTGTCGCCGGTCGTGGAGAGGGCAAGGTTGCCCGCGCCGGAGGCCCCGGCCGGGAGGAGAAGACGGCCGGAGGAGTCAACACGGAAGAGGTCGCCGTTGCCGACGGTAAGGAGCGCGAGGGGCGAGGCGTCCCCAATCCCGACGTTGCCGAGTGCCGCGCCAGACGAGTCTATGGCGAGCAGTACGTTGCCATCACCGACGCTACCGTCTCCACCAACTATGTATATACTTCCACCCGAACCTTGGTTTGCAATGCCACCTGAAATATTTACATTACCAGCAAAGTTACCTGATACTATGCCACTAGAGCCAGCTCTACCTCCAAAAATAGAGACGGCACCACCGTCTCCACCTATAGATGCTGAACTAAAGCCACCTATTCCTCCGACAAGTTGAATATTCCCGCCCACGGTGCCTTGGCCCCCAGAAGCTCCTGTACCACCATAAACTGCAAATGCTGTTGCCGGACCAGTTGCCCCTTGGACGGAAAGCGTTGCGAACGGCGAAGTAGTTCCCACCCCGACGTTGCCGCCCACAGGATTGAAGACGAGGTTGCCCGCGACAGTTCCGCCGGTAATCAACGCTTGTATGGAGGAGTAGGTATTGCCCGTTCCGGCGCCCTGGCCTATCGCTACCGCAGAGCCCACGCTCCCCGCGGCCCAGTTGCTGTTTGTTACGAGCAGTGTAGAAGGGTCCGCAGAATTGGCTCCCAGAATCTGCAATTTGGAACTTAGGTCTCCTGGCGTCGCTGTCCCAATGCCGACGTTGCTCGCCGTGGAGACAAAGAGTGTCGAGGTGGCAAGCAGGGTGTTCGTACCGTTGTAGTACGGGAACTGCCCTGCCGTGCCGGTGATTCCTGTGATTGCCGAAGTGCCGTTGCCTTGCAAAAGCCCCGTGAGGGTCGTCGCGCCGGTGCCCCCCCGCGCCACGGTGAGCGTGCCGGTCGTGCCCGCGACGATGGGGAGCCCCGTCGCGTTGGTGAGCACCGCCGAGGAGGGCGTGCCGAGCGCGGGAGTAACGAGGGTGGGCGAGGTGGCAAACACCAGATTGCCCGTGCCGGTTGTGCCCGAGATAGAGGTGAGGAGGTTGGCCGCCGTGAGGACGTTGGTGCCAGCGACGAGGTTGGAGGAGGCGTCGGTGGCGACGAGGCGCGATGCGGTGAGGCCGGAGAAGTTGATGGTGCCCGACGAGGTGATGCCCGTGAGTGCTGTGAGCGTACCCGTAATCTCCGCGTTGCCGTTGACCTGCAAACCCGTGGAGGAGGCGGTGCCCACGACATCGAGCGCGGTCGCGGGGGCGGTTTTCCCAATCCCGACGTTGCCGGCGGTTGTGATTGTAAGCTTCTCGGTTGGGGTTGCTCCTGCGGCGGTAAAGAAGCCGAGGTCGGCATAATTACCCGATGTGGTCTGGCGAGATTTGATGCTTGCGGTGCGGGCGAGAGAACCCGCATTGTTGGGGTCGAAGTGGAGCGCGACGCCTGTATTGACGGACGCACCGTTGGGATTTGTGAGAACCAGCGCGTCGGTAACGGCACCTGCTGAACTAACTGTCACCTCAAGTTTCGCCTGCGGAACCGTATCGTTGATACCGACGTTGCCGCTCGTCGCGAGGAAGATGGAGGAAGTCGCAAGCAGGGTGTTGGTGCCGTTGTAGTACGGGAACTGACCTGCCGTGCCGGTGATGCCGGTGATTGCTCCCGTCCCATTGCCTTGGAGGAGACCGGTGAGTGTTGAAGCGCCAGTGCCGCCGTTGGCGACCGAGAGGTCGGTCGTGAGTGTGAGGTCGTCGATAAATGCGGTCGCCCAACGCACGGCGGTGGAACCGAGGTCGTAGGTGCTGTCTGTGATAGGGAGGACATCGGAACGGGCCGTGATGACCGCGTCGGCGGTGCCGAGGTAGAGAAGGCCCGCGCTCCAATCGCGCCAGATGTAATTCGTTGCGGCGTCGTTCGTATCCTGCACGATAAAGTCGGCGTCGGGGGTGTCGATGGTCGTCGCGCCCGTGATATCCGCGCCGCCGCCGGAGACGACGAGGCCGGAGCCGGAGCTGGGCGACGCGATGGTGACGGTGCCAGTGGAATCAATGGTCAGTCGCTGCGTGACGGTACCCGCGGAGCTTGCGGTCCAAAAACTTATGTTGCCCGGGATGATGCCCGTGCCGATCGTACCTTCGGTATCGAATTTGATGCGCGAGCTTTCGGTGAAGGCTGTGCCGTCATGCGCATAGCCGCTGAATGTCAGGATGTCGTCGCCCGAGGTTATTAAAGACGGTGCGGCGGTGCTGGTGCGGGCTTTCCGGACAAATATGTTTTGCCCGGTAGTATTCGATGTAGAGCGCTCAAGATAGAGCACGTTCGCGCTCGGGTCGAACTGAAATGTGTTTGTCGTATCGCCTCCCAAAAAGTCGCCCGTGGCGACGGCGTTCACTGCCGTGGGGCTCCCTGAAGTAATACCGCCCGTGGTCGCGGTGATGGCTCCGCCCACGAGCGTGGTGTAGGTGGCCGCGCCGAGGACTGGCGTGACGAGGGTGGGAGAGGTGGCGAAGACGAGTGCTCCGCTTCCGGTGTCGTCGGTGACTGCAGTATCAAGGTTTGCGCTTGAGGGTGTCGCGAGGAAGGTGGCGACCCCCGCGCCGAGGCCGGAGATGCCGGTCGAGACGGGCAAGCCCGTCGCGTTGGTGAGCACCGCCGAGGAGGGCGTGCCGAGCGCGGGGGTAACGAGCG
>MFLH01000032.1:0-5109 GCA_001781275.1 Candidatus Kaiserbacteria bacterium RIFCSPHIGHO2_02_FULL_54_11b
GATCCTTGGCCTTGTCGCGTTTGGATATTTCGTCGGACAGGCGGCCGTTGTCGAGAATCACACCGAGGTCGTTGCAGAATTCCCGGAAGAACTCGAAGTCGTCTTGTGTATAGACGCGGCCGGATTCCGCATATCCGAGCGAGAGCGCGCCCAAGGTCTTGCCCAGCGCGCAAATCGGAATGATCATGAGCGATTTGAGGCCCAAGCGCTGCATCGCCTCGAGGTGCTCGGGGGAGCGTGCGCCTTGCCGTATCGTCTCGTCGGTGACGATTGGTACGAATTGCGCCTCGCCCGTCCTGATGGCAGTGTAGAGGTCGCTCGAGTTTTTCTCGGTCGTGGGGAAACGTTTTTCGAACTCGAAGAGGTAATTGGTCATCCTTTGGTTTCGATGGATGACCGCGATACGTTCAAGACCGCCATGCTCGTTGAGTACATCAATAGCGCACCAATCCGCGAGCGAGGGCACGGTCAACTTTGCTTTTTCGAGGAGCCATGTGCGGAAATCAACTTTTACCGAAAGAATCTTTGCCGATTCCAACATGAAACGGAGTTTGTCTTCGCGGGATGTGATGCTCGACACATCGGAGACGTCGAGCGGGGCTGTGTTCACGTATTCATTTGAGTTTTATTATACGTATTGGAACATGAAGATACGATGAAGATGCGGCGGGAGAGGCGAGGTTTGCGGCAAGAAGAGATGAAATAACCGTCGATATCGTATCAAACCGCTGGTACAATGACCGTATGTATACGAAGTGGAACGCACTGGTTGTTCTCGCGCTCGGGGCCCTCGCTGCGGCCGGTTACATTTACTTTTTTCCGATAACGACAATTACGGTGCAGGAGCCGTCGGCAGAGATGACCGCGACGGCGCTTTTTGCAAATGGATGCTTCTGGTGCGCCGAGGCGGATTTTGAAAAACTCGCAGGGGTCGTCAAAGCGGTGTCCGGATATGCCGGTGGCACGGGAGAGAATCCGACGTACGAAAATTATGCGGCAGGCGGACACCGCGAGGGCGTCGAGGGGACGTACGAGCCGGCGCGCGTCTCCTACGCCGAGCTCGCCGAATACATGATCAAACACGGCGACCCGACCGACACCGGAGGCTCTTTCTTTGACCGCGGGCCGGAATATGCTCCGGCACTCTACTATGCAAACGAGCGGGAGGAAAAAGCCGCGCGCGAGGTCATCCGCTTGGTGGATGCTGCGAAGATCTTCGAGAAGCCACTGCCGCTCGCTGTCTTGCCGCGCCCTCTATTTTGGCCGGCCGAGGAATATCATCAGGATTACTACAAGAAAAATCCTCTCCGCTACGCGTACTACCGCAATGGCTCCGAACGCGATGCATTTATCAAGAAACACTGGGGCGAAGATACGGCGCCCAGCCTCACGCGCAAAGAAGCGGGTAAAAAGTCGTGGCGCGAATTTACCAAACCGTCCGAAAAAGACCTGCGCGATCTTCTGACGCCGTTGCAGTATGAGGTGACCCAACATGAAGCGACCGAGGAGCCTTTCAACAACGAGTACGACACCAACAAAGCCGAGGGCATCTACGTCGACATCGTCTCCGGCGAACCGCTCTTTGATTCGATACACAAATACGATTCGGGCACGGGCTGGCCTTCATTTACCCAGCCGCTCGCGCCGGAAAATATCGTCCTCAAAGAAGACAACTACCTCGTCTACTCGCGCACCGAGGTACGCTCGCGCTACGCCGATTCGCACCTCGGACACGTATTCAACGACGGACCAGCCGAGAGCGGGGGATTGCGCTACTGCATGAATTCGGCCGCGCTCCGTTTTATACCGAAAGAAAAACTTGCCGCGGAAGGATACGAAGAATACCTTGCATTATTCGATTAATCATTCTTTATGTTCAAAGACGTTCTCAAACTTTCCTCAATACCGGTCGTGATTGCGTCGCTTTGCTGCTTGAGCCCCATCGTGATTGTGCTCGCGGGCCTGGGCTCGGTCGCGTTTGCATCCAGCTTGGCCGACACGCTTTACGGCGATTACAAATGGCTTTTCCGGCTCGCGGGCCTCGCCCTCCTTGCTGTCGCTATCGTGGTCTACCTGCGCCGCACCAAAGGCATTTGCACGATAGACGAGGCCAAACGCCGGCGCAACGAGATATTCAATATCGTGGCACTTTCGCTTGCTGCGGCCATTGCCGGCTACTTCTTTTTCCTCTATATCGTCGTCCACTACGCGGGGGTCTTCTTGGGTCTGTGGAGCTAGACTGATTAGATAGAGCTCGCCACCCTGCCGTCTCACGGGTATACTCCCCGTATTCCCCTATGAACAACGAGAGGCTCAGGCCGTATTTCCTCATGATTCTCCTTCTCGGGGCGATGGTCCTTACCGCCCTGATATTTGCCCCATTCCTCAAACCGCTCGCCCTTGCCGCTGTATTTGCCGTCGTACTCCAAGGGCTGTATAGAAAAATCTCCACCATGCTCGGCGGGTGGCCGAGCATCGCGGCCCTCCTCACCGTCGTGATAAGCGTCTTCCTCATCCTCCTTCCGCTCTCCCTTATCGGGGTACTTGTCGGAAACGAAGCGCGTGAGCTCTACTTTTCGCTTGAAGAAGGGGGTGGGCGAAGCACGATTGCGGAATTGTTCCTGCGGGTCGACAAGACGTTTGGCGGCATCATTCCCGGACTCGGAGAATTCTCCCGCGACATCTCCATGAATGTCGATATGTACACAAAAGAGGCTTTGCGGTGGATTACCGCGCACTCCGGAGCGATTTTCTCGAGTTTCTCCTCGCTCCTCCTCGCGCTCCTTATTTTCTTTATCGCACTCTATTACCTCTTGCGCGATGGGAAGCGCGTGCGGGAGGTCCTCATCGACCTCTCGCCCTTGAGCGACAGGGATGACGAGGGGGTCTTCGACCGACTCGAGCTTGCGGTCAATTCCGTCATCAAGGGGAGTCTCGTGATCGCGCTCGTGCAGGGCGTGCTCACCATGATCGGCTTCACGATCTTCGGAGTGCCCAATGCGATCCTCTGGGGGACGGTCTCGGCAGTCGCAGCCCTCATCCCCGGCATTGGGACGGCGCTCGTCTTTATTCCGGCCGTTGCGCTCCTCTTTTTCGTCGGCGCGATCCCGCAGGCCCTCGGGCTTCTCGCATGGGGTTCTCTTGCGGTCGGGCTCGTCGACAACTTCCTCGGCCCCAGACTGATTGGAAGCGGGACGCACCTCCACCCGCTCCTCATCCTTCTTTCGGTCCTCGGCGGCATCATGTTCTTCGGCCCGATCGGAATATTTTTGGGGCCGCTGTCACTCAGCCTGCTTTTCGCTCTTCTCTCGATTTACGTCGGCACCTCAAAGCAAGGCCCGGCAAAGGTTTAAAGCAGGATGGCACAGAATTATGCGGGGTGTATAGTGGGGACATATGAAAAAATCTCTCGTTATTTCGGGGGCTACCTTACTCGTCGGTGCGCTTATCATTCCGGTTGTAATCTCTGCGCTTGAAGTGCGCTTCGGCGAGTCGCCGTCGTTCTCTTCATCAGAGGCGGTCAGGGATGACCTGTATCTCGTGGGAGGAAACATCACTAGCTCCGGAAATGTCGGTGGCGATCTCGTGATTGGTGGCGGCAACGTCATCGTCAACGGCGTAGTATCGCAAGACCTTGCGATCGGGGGAGGCTCGATTACCGTTGTTGCGGATATTGGCGATGACGTACGGATCGGCGGCGGCACTATCGTCGTGAGCGGCAAGATTGGGGGCGATCTGGTCGTAGGCGGCGGACAGACGACTATTTCAGGAGCCGGCATCGGCGGCGACATACTTTGGGGCGGTGGCATGCTCCAGGTAGACGCGCCGGTCGGCGGCAATCTCCAGCTCGGGGGCGGCGAAGTCGTCATCAACGCGCCCGTCCGCGGCAACGTGCAATTCAAAGGCACCAAACTCACGATCGGCAAAAATGCCGTCATCACCGGCAACCTCGAGTATTCGGCAAAAGCGGAGGCGACGATGGAAGAGGGCGCGGTTGTGAGAGGTACGACCACCTACACGCCGCAACCGGATCGCACGTCTGGATTTTCCATGAAAGCTTTGTTCGCGGTCCTCTCGGTGCTTTTCCTCGGCAAATTCCTCGCGTCGCTCGTCTTTGCCTTGGCACTCGGCCTCATCTTCCACCGCTACACAATAGAACTCGTAACCAGTGCTATGGAGCAGCCACTCTTGGAAATGGGGCGCGGCCTTATCGTACTCATCGTGCTGCCCATCGCATCCATCCTCTTCCTCGTCACACTCATCGGCTTTATCTTCGGCATCCTCGGCCTGATCAGTTTTGTCGCTTCTCTTATCTTTGCGTGCGCCTTTGCGGCGATCATCGCAGGGAGCGTGGTATACAAATGGTTCTCCAAATCGGCCGACTATGAGGTCACGTGGAAGACAATAACGCTCGGCGTCGCCCTCTACACGCTTCTCGGACTCATTCCGATCGTCGGCGGCATCGCGAGCTTCATCCTCATGCTCCTTGCGCTCGGCACGCTCATCAAGATCAAGTGGCAGATGGTGCAGGAGTGGCGTTGATCTCACGTTGTCGCGAATCGCCGGCTTTCATGAAGTCGGAGTGAAAGAGTACGAGGCGCTCGCCGTCTTAGGAGTAAGATGAAAATATGTCGCGCGTTACGGCTGCTTTTATCATGTCTGCGCTAGCGTTCACGCCTTTCTTTGCAGCGGCGCAGGCTACGAGTACGCGCGACTCGGATAGTTCGAGATACGGAAGTTGGCGTCGCCAATCGGAGGAGTTGCAACAAAAAATCGCCGCGCTTGGCAGTGTAGTCGAAGCAAACATCGCGATGCCGATCCTCTTCGGCCCTGTCAACAATCTCAATAATTTTGGTGAATTGCGTGTAAGCGGCCGCACCCACGAAGGGGAAGACATTATGGCTCCCAAGGGCACGCCTATCGTTAGCCCGACTGCTGCTGTTGTCACTCGTGTAGATTATGGCGCGGGTGAGGGCAACGCTGTCTATACCGCCAATTCGGGAGGTGAGCGCTTTATCTATTACCACCTCGATCGTGTCGGGGAAGGTGTCGTCGAGGGGCTTGTACTTGCGCGCGGAGATCTCATTGGCTACGTCGGCAACACAGGAG
>MFLH01000032.1:5118-11589 GCA_001781275.1 Candidatus Kaiserbacteria bacterium RIFCSPHIGHO2_02_FULL_54_11b
GCGCCCACCGATCCTTTCCCGCGGCTCACACTCGAATTCACGCCGGAAGAAAAGATGGTCTATCTTTCCAAAATACTTACACAAGCGACAGACCCGAATGCGCTCGCACAATTTCTCGTCGCGAATTTTCGCACCACCTTTACCGCAGCGGCAACGCGCGGAGCTGCAGTGCCGCCGCTCATAAGCGGATTTCTCGCACCTGCGGCAAGCACGACGCCCGCTAACGCGACGAGCACGGTGCTTGTCCTCGCACGTAATCTTTACTTCGGCAAGACGGGCGAAGATGTACGGGCGCTTCAGAAATTTTTGAATGCACACGGTTTTATCGTTGCAACGACGGGAAGTGGTTCACTTGGCAGGGAAACGACGTACTTTGGTCCAGCGACACGTTCTGCGGTAATCAAATATCAGGCGGCACATGGTGTCCCCACAACCGGCTACGTGGGCATCCTGACGCGCGCATCCTTAGCACTTGTGCGCGCGTGACGACCTTGCCCCGTGGTAGAATGTGCTCGTTATCCATTAATCGATACCAATATGGGAAAAGGAAATAATTCGCGACGCAAGGAAGCGAAAAAGCCAAAGAAGGCCAAGAAGTAAAGCAGAGAGTTCCTATGCTAAAAGAATTCAAGCAATTCTTGCTTCGCGGCAACGTCGTCGACCTCGCGGTCGGTGTCGTCATCGGCGCAGCCTTTGGTTCCATCGTCAACGCGCTCGTCTTCGACATCGTGACGCCGCTTGTCTCGGGGGTCGCGCGAGTGCCGGACCTCGGCGGGCTTATGTATACGGTCAACGGAAGCGAGATCAAGTACGGACATTTCCTCAACACCATTATCTCGTTCCTCATCATTGCCACAGCCATCTTCTTTTTTGTGGTGAAGCCGATGAACCTCCTTGTCGAACGCGCGCGCAAAGATCCGCCGTCGGATCCGACGACCAAAAAGTGCTCCGAATGCCTCTGCGAGATTCCCGCCGCCGCCAAACGATGTTCGCATTGCACGCAGCCTGTGGTATAAGGGGCTCTACGAATGGCTGAAGATACGATAGTCAGGTTCGAAGACGTCTCATTTGAGCACGGTCCCCGCAAGTCCATCCTCGATGAGGTTTCTTTTCCCATACGACGCCAAGCCAAGATGACCCTGATGGGCCAAAACGGGGCTGGTAAAAGCACGATATTCGGATTGATTATGGGCGCAATCAAGCCCGAGCATGGCGAGATACATATCGAAAAAGGCCTCTCCATTGCGCTCTCGCGGCAAGTCATCCCGCAGGCGGAGCTTACACTCACGGTGCGCGAATTCTTCCAAAAAGTATTCCCAAAGAAGGTCTATGACATCGATCCGCGTATCGACGATGTGCTCGAAGTGGTGAATCTCAAAGGACATCAGAAGGTTCACGACAGAGTAGTGAAATCATTTTCCGGCGGCCAGCAGGCGCGGCTTCTGCTCGCCTCGGCCCTCATCCAGAAGCCCGATCTGCTCCTCCTCGACGAGCCGACCAATAATTTGGACAAAGAGGGGATTGCGCACCTCACGAAATTCCTCGTCGAATACGAAAAGACCGTCATCGTCATTTCGCACGATGCAGATTTCCTCAACGCGTTTACGGCTGGCGTCTTGTACCTCGATGTGCATACGCGCAAGGTGGAGCAGTACGTGGGCAACTATACCGACGTCGTTGCGCAGATCAGCTTGCGTGTGGAGAAAGAGGCGATGAAGAATGCACAGATGCAGAAGATCGTCATCGCCAAAAAAGAGAAGGCCAACTTCTTCGCGATGAAAGGTGGACAGTTGCGCGCAGTCGCCAAGCGCATGCGCGAGGCCGCGGCCGAAGCCGAAGAGGCCAAGGTGGAAGTGCGTCGCGAGGACAAGACCATCAAAGCTTTTCACATCCCCTGCCCGCCCAATCTCTCGGGCGAGCTCTTGCACATCACCTCATTCAAGACGATAAAGAATTACAAACCGGTCATCAAGAAAAAGACGCTATCGCTGCGCAAAAATCAGCACCTGCTTCTGAAAGGCCCGAATGGCATCGGCAAATCCACGCTCCTCGAATCGCTTGCAAACGGCACCGCCGAAGGAGCCACCATCACCAAAGGCGTAAAGGTGGGCTACTACCGGCAGGATTTTTCAAACCTCGACTTCAGTTCGACGGTATACGAAGAATTGGCGGGGGTGATGGATAAAGAGATAGAAGAAGAGATGCGACGTGTCGCAGCAGGGTTTCTCATCACGGGAGACTTGATACAGACCAAAATCGGGCATCTCTCGGAAGGGCAAAAGGGGCTTGTCGCTTTTGCTCGCCTCGTTCTTATGAAGCCGGGGCTCCTTATCCTCGACGAGCCGACCAACCACATCAACTTTCGCCACCTGCCTGTGATAGCCAAAGCGCTCGATGAATACGACGGCGCGATGATCCTCGTCTCCCACGTCCCCGAATTTGTGGCAAAAATCAGGATTGACGACACGCTCGACCTCGAAAAATAAGTACGGTTCCAAAATCTGGAAATGGAACACCCGATGGAGCATCGAGCGTCCACCGGGTCTATATAGAGCTTTTTATTTTCGTGGCCTGCGCACAAGCGCAAGCTTGCGATCCTCGCGCGTCGTCGTATTCGCCCAATTCATCCCGCTGTCGTTGATCCGGCTGAGTGCAAAATCAGAACGGGATTTTCTCAGTGCAGTGTTTATCCTGTCCTGGCCCATTGAATACACGTCCTTTTCACAGAACAGGTCTCCGGCGCGTTGAGGCGCGTTACCCACTTTACGGAGGGTCTGCAACGTTTGCACACGTCCGACACTCTGGAAAGTTTTAACAAGACCATCCCACTCCGCTTCCGTCAGCGTTGCGGGAGGTTCGTGATACTGAGGCATTTCACCCTCCCTTTTGCTGACCGGTCTGCCCGGCGGGTGGTTCCGCACCGTTTATATCAAATATGACAAAAGTTGCCAGCTTCCATCCGGGATTCGTCGCCAAAATCCGCATCGACGACGTGCTCGACCTGGAGAAGTAACAGATAAAGAAAAACCCCGCCCTCCCCCTTTCCGTCGGGGGAGGAGCGGGGCCAGATGCCGGGGCGGATTGGATACCACCTTGGTGATTGCCTATGCGTCGTAGCGCGCTTGACGCTCGAAGGCGCACACCCGTCACAGCATCTACAGGCTTTTTGTACCTAAAACGCTCCCGAGTCAAGCGAGTTCTCAAACCCACCGATTTGTGGGAATATTTTAGTATGACCAAGCGATACAAAGTGCGGTCGAAAGTAGTGCTGTGGCCGGGGGAGCAGGGCGCGTGGCATTTTGCGTACGTCGATAAGAAACAGTCGGCGCTCATCAGAGAGCGCTACAAGGGGCCGCGCAGGGGATTTGGCGGGATACGGGTCGCGGTGACGCTGGGGAAAACAAAATGGGAAACCTCAATCTTCCCCCACAAACTCTCCGGCACTTACCTCCTACCTCTCAAAGCCTCCATCCGCCGCGCCGAAGGCATCGGGGCCGACGACACCATCACCTTCACCCTCGACATCAGTTGACAGCGAGCGCTCCGTAACGTACATGGGGATAACGAATATGAGACTTTTAGCCTTATAAATAGGGCCGATAAGGCAATTTAGAGTAGGGGCAGATCCTTATCAATGTTGTACGCAGCGACGAGCATACGTCATAATTTAGGCATGAGGGATAAAAACAAGGATTTTACAGACCTTTTAAAGGATGAACATTATGGAAAATGGTTGGCGGTCTCTAAAGACTACTCGAAAATACTCGGATTTTCAGAAGATCTAAAACAGCTAACTCATAAGTTCAAACAAGAAAAAGTTGTATATACAAGAGCACAAAATCCAAAAGAAAATTACGCTTTTTAAGTTTCTTGTTGGTAAAATATTCAAATGAAAGGGAAATGGGTCGAATATACCTACAGATGCCGTTTCTTCGATGATATTTCTGGGTTCTTTTGTGAATTACCGAAAATTCCCATTGAGTTAAGCTTGGGTGGGAAGATATTCCCGACAGACGGTGTGATTGACTCTGGATGTAGCAGAACCCACATTAGACGGGATATTGCAGAGTTTTTTGCTATTGATACATCAAGACTAGAACGAGCAACGACTCACGGAATCGCTGGTTCTGAGGAGGGTTTCCTACAAAAGATTACATTGTCTGTAATAAACCACGGTAAACCCTTCGAAGTTGAAGCATTGATAGTTGGGATCCTTCCAGTGCCGGTACTTCTCGGTACTAATGATTTCTTTACTAAGTTTGATGTTCGCTTTGAGAGAAGCAAGCAGCATTTCTACGTCAAAAGAGTCCAAGAGTGAATAGAGAACTCAGAGCCCCGCTGCGTCCTGTACCGCGGGGAAGATTTGTGGGATGATTTGCGGATCGCACTAATCCACAGGTGGGGGGAATCCCTTGCGAATAGTGGATTAGAATTGATAAATGATAGATGCAGGTTTTGGAAATAGACTTATTTCAATTGAACAGAGGCGATACTTGGGTAGTAAAACTAAGTTGCTGCCATTAATAAACGATATCTTAGAGAAAGAGAGGGTTGAGTATAAAACGTTCGCTGATATCTTCGCGGGAACTGGAGTCGTGGCGAGTCATTTTTATGATAGGTCTGACATAGTCGTAAATGACACTCTAGAATCCAATCACTTATCCTACGTGGCTTTTTTCGGACACGAAATGATCCGGACAGATTTTTTATGTTCATTACTTGGTAAGTACAATGCTCTAACCGACCTCGGCGAGAATTATTTTTCCATAAACTTTGCCAATACCTATTTTGATGCTGATAATTCGAAACGGATTGGATACATCAGAGAAGATATAGAAAAACTTCATTCTTTAAAAAAGCTTAACGATAGAGAGAGAGCGTACCTTGTTACATCGTTAATTTACGGGTTAGATCGAATAGCAAATACTGTCGGCCACTACGACGCGTATAGGAAAAGTGATATTCCCCGAAAAAAACTCGAACTTAGACCACTGAACATAGCTACTCGCACAAATAAATCACAGATTTATAAGATGGACGCCAATTTATTGGTAAAGCAACTCAGGGCGGATGTCATCTACATTGATCCTCCGTACAATTCGAGACAGTATGGCGATGCATATCATTTGCTGGAAAATATCGCCGAATGGAAAAAAGAAAAAGTATATGGGGTCGCCAAGAAAATAAGCCGCGACCACATTAAAAGTCAATACTGTTTGAAATCTGCGGGCAATGCATTCAGCGAGTTAATAAACGACATACAGGCGGAATTTATACTCGTGTCATACAACGACATGGGAACCAATGGGGATGCCCGTTCTCAATCTCGGATAAGTGACCACGAAATAATGTCGGCATTGGAGCGAAGGGGGGCGGTGACAATATATGAGAAATCATTTAATCAGTTCACTACGGGGCGATCATCAAAGAATGACCTGAAAGAGCGCATATTCTTTTGCCGCATTGGAAAGAAGAAGACTGTAGCACCGAGTAAGACGGGCCTGGTTTCAAACACGCACTTACCGACCTATGTAAAATCCCCCCTAAACTACACCGGCGGTAAGCATAAATTGCTACCTCAACTCTTTGAGCTATTCCCCAAAAACATCGACACCTTTTACGATGTCTTTTGTGGTGGTGCGAATGTCGGTATCAATGCAACGTCAAAAAAAATCATCTGTATTGATAAGAACGAAAAAGTGATTGAAATGCTTAAGCTTATTCAGCAGTCAAATTTTGAAGATCTCAACCAAAAGTTGATCGAGATCATTAATCGCCACGGATTGAGCCAAAGTTTTATCTACGGATATGAACGGTATAAATGCGAGAGCTCGGAGGGTCTCGGTCAGTTCAATAAGGAATCATTTTTTAGGCTACGCGCTGTATATAACAGTACTAAAAGCGAGATTCAAGTCATTTACCTTCTAGTCCTCGTATTATATTCGTTCAATAACCAAATCAGATTCAATTCCCGGGGTGAATTCAATTTGCCCGTGGGTAAGCGCGACTACAATGGGAGCTCTAGGAAAAACTTGGCTAACTTTAATGCACTAGCAAATAACAAAAATATCACTTTTGCGGAGGGAGATTTTCGTAACCTGGCCGATCTTAATTTACAGACAAATGACCTTGTTTATCTTGACCCACCCTACTTGCTTGGCCTAGCGTCATATAACGAAATGGGAGGTTGGACGGAGAAGGATGAGACGGATCTGCACTTCGTTCTGAGCAGGGTAAACAAGAAAGGGGTTCGGTTCGCCCTTTCTAACGTAATCGAGCATAAGGGTCGCACCAATGATTTGCTTGCTCATTGGGCGAAGCGCAACAACTTCAAGATTCACACAATCAATCACGATTATCGAAATTCTAGCTATCAAACCAAAGCAAAAAATAGCGTCACAAGGGAAGTTTTGGTGACTAACTACTGATTGGGAGTTGAAGTATACTGACCAGCATGGCAAGAGTTTGGAG
>MFLH01000033.1:0-3945 GCA_001781275.1 Candidatus Kaiserbacteria bacterium RIFCSPHIGHO2_02_FULL_54_11b
CATGCTCGCAATAAAAATCGAAGACGGCGGCGATATTTTTATTGTGCAGGAACGCGTCGGGCGGTTCCAGAAGCCGATCCGCATTTTCAAATTTCGCAGCATGAGCGGCAACGATGAGGGAAAATATGGGGAGGGTGGCAAATCCAAGCTCAAAGTCACGCGTGTCGGCTATTGGCTACGCACTCTGCGTCTCGATGAGCTTCCGCAACTCTGGAACGTGCTGCGGGGCGATCTTTCGCTCGTCGGTCCGCGGCCCGAGTTGCCGGCCCTCGCGGCCCAATACAATGCGCGCATCCCGTACTACAACGCGCGGTACCTCGTAGCACCAGGATTGACCGGTTGGGCGCAGGTGCGGCACGATCGCGATCCGCATCATGGGGCCGACATCGTCGAGACCAAGACGAAGCTCTCGTACGATTTGTACTACCTCGCACACCGCTCGCTTTTGCTCGATTTGTTTATTATGCTTCAAACGGTGCGGATATTCGTCACCGCACGCGGAAGTTGATATGAACCCCGTTAGAAGCTTCGACGAAATAACAAGATAAAAATGTTTTACACAGTAACAAGAAAATATGTTGGCTTCTAACGGGGTGAAAAAAGCGGTCATTACAGGAGGTGCGGGCTTTATCGGGAGTAATCTTTCTCGAGCGTTGGTGAATGCCGGATGGGAGACCCATCTCATTGATACCGATCCATCGTTTCGTCGCGACAGCCTGCCTAAAGAAGCAGTGCTTCATGAGATAGATATCCGCTCGACAGATGCGATACAAGCTATCTTTACCGGAGCGGATGTAGTCTTTCATACTGCCGCGATACCCCGCGTGCCATACTCGATAGAGCACCCCGTGGAGACGACAGACCACAACGTTACCGGCACCGTATCGGTCTTGACCGCAGCCGCGCGTGCAAAGGTGCGCCGAGTCGTGTATTCCGCGTCGGGTTCCGCCTACGGCGGGCAGACAACTCTCCCGCTCATCGAGACGATGGCGACAAATCCGGTGAATCCCTATGGTTTGCAGAAATACGTCGGCGAACTTTTTACGAAACTGTGGTCCGAGACGTACGGTATTGAGACCGTGAGTCTACGGTATTTCAACGTGTATGGCTC
This sequence comes from Candidatus Kaiserbacteria bacterium RIFCSPHIGHO2_02_FULL_54_11b, assembly GCA_001781275.1. Classification (GTDB taxonomy): domain Bacteria; phylum Patescibacteriota; class Minisyncoccia; order Phycocordibacterales; family UBA2100; genus UBA10103. The sequence continues at coordinate 1,112 of MFLH01000033.1, forward strand.
GGGCATGGACCCAAACGGCCCGTACGCGCTTGCGATCGGTAAATTCGCACTCGCGCGGAAGAATAACGAGCCGATAACGATCTTCGGCGACGGCACGGTCACGCGCGACTTTACGCACGTAGACGATGTCGTGCGGGCGAATCTGCTCGCGGCCGAGAGCACAAAAATCGGTAAAGGCGAGGTCATCAACATCGGCGCAGGGCGCCAGACTTCGATCAAAGCCCTCGCAGATATGTTTGGCGGTGAGATCGTCTACGACGCAGCCCGCATAGAAGCGCACGATTCGCTTGCCGACAACAGAAAAGCGAAGGAGCTGCTCGGATGGGAACCAAAGGTTACGCTGGAGGAGGGCATCGCGGCGCTTAAAAAAGAATACGGCATCGCATGATAATCGACGGCAAGGCGATCGCGGAGAGCATCTATACGGAATTGGCGCCGAAGTTTGCGTCGCTCGGAAAAAAAGTAAGATTGGGCATCCTCGTCGTTGGCGCAAATCCCGTCATCGAATCGTTCGTTTCTATAAAGACGCGCGCGGCAAAGGGCCTCGGCGTCGAGATGGTGCGCATCAACGTTTCGGAGCACAGCGATGCCGGCAAGGTGCTGCAAGCGATCGAGCGACTGGTGCAAACCACAGATGCGGTCATCGTCCAGCTCCCTCTCCCTCAGGGGATCAACACCAATGAAATGCTCTCCGCGGTGCCCAACGAGAAGGATGTCGATGCGCTCAATCCTGCTATTTCTGAAAGTCAGAGGATCGTTCACGCTCCGGTGGCTTTGGCAGTCGTTGAAATACTGAAGCGTTCGAATATAGAAATAGCCGGGGCGCGCACCGTCGTGGTCGGCGCCGGACGCCTCGTAGGCGCGCCCTCTGCATGGCTTCTCAAGAAATTGGGGGCGAACGTCTCGATGTTCACGCTGGAAGAAGGTTCTATCGAGGATCTGAAAGACGCAGACATCGTCATCTCAGGGGCGGGGAATCCGGGCTTCATAAAACCGGAACACTTGAAAGAGGGTGTCGCCTTGATCGATGCCGGCACGAGCGAACTCAACAAGAAGATAACGGGCGACGCGGATTCCGCGTGCGCAGAAAAAGCGTCTGTCTTTACCCCCGTCCCCGGCGGCGTGGGCCCTGTCGCGGTCGCGATGATATTCAGAAACCTGTTTGATTTAGTGGAGAAACGCGGGTAGACCCCGTTAGATAGTTGCGCATCAGGTCAGTGTTGGGGGTATTGAATAGTCTTATCTAACGGGGTAGACTTGACCGTCATGTGGCAAAAACGCCTCACAGCGCTCGTTATCCTCGTCATAGGGGCCGGTATCTGCTGGTATGTATACAGTTCGCAGGCGGGCGCGACGCGACCGTTTAAACTCGGGCTCGACCTTTCGGGCGGGACCCAGCTGGTCTACCGCGCCGATCTGAGCGCGATCACAACGAACGATGTTGCCAGCTCGATGGCTTCGCTTCGCGAGACCATCGAACGGCGCGTAAATCTTTTTGGCGTGTCCGAACCCATCGTGCAAACCCAGCATGCAGGTACATTTGCCGGCTCTCCCGAAGAACGTCTCATTGTCGAGCTACCGGGGGTTACGGACACACAAAAGGCAATAGAGCTCATCGGAGAGACGCCGGTCTTGGAATTCCGCATGTTGAGAAAAGATGCGGATGCGACCGCCACTGCGTCGTCGACCATCAACGAGCTGTTTGAACCCGCGGCCATTACAGGCAAGAATCTCAAGAGTGCAGAATTGCAATTTCAAGGCGGAGTGGGGGCACTGAACGAGCCGGTCGTGGTCATCCACTTTGATGCGGAAGGCACCAAGATCTTTGCCGACCTGACAAAGAACAACGTCGGCCGCTCCTTCGGCATGTTTCTCGATGGCTCGCCGATATCGGTCCCCGTGATCCGCGAAGCGATCCCCGACGGCACCGCGGTCATCTCCGGTGGATTCAGCCCCGAGGAGGCAAAAGAGCTCGCGCGCAACCTGAATTACGGCGCATTACCCGTGCCGATCGAGCTCATCTCGACGCAGACGGTCGCAGGGACTCTCGGTGCGGAGGCAGTGCAAAAGGGCATCATGGCGGGTATCTGTGGCATTGGCGCTGTCATTCTCTTTATGCTTTTCTGGTACCGATTGCCCGGACTCGTGGCTTCGTGCACACTTCTGCTCTACATCATCGTGAACCTCGCACTCTTTCAGCTGATCCCCGTGACGCTTACCGCAGCTGGTATCGCGGCCTTCATCCTCTCGATCGGTATGGCGGTTGATGCCAACGTGCTTATCTTTGAGCGTATGAAAGAAGAATTGCGCGGCGGCAAAAATTTGCAAGACGCGATGCGCGATGGTTTCTCACGCGCGTGGCTCTCTATCCGCGACTCGAACATTTCTTCCCTCATTACGGCAACAATACTCTTCTGGTTCGGGACGTCGCTCATCAAAGGCTTCGCACTCGTATTCGGCATTGGCGTCCTCGTCTCGATGCTCACCGCGATCACCGTCTCGCGCACGTTCCTCTTTGCGCTCGGATTTGATACAAAATCGAAATTCGCCCGATTCCTTTTCGGAAGCGGCATCAAAGCATAAGTATGGTAATCGTACGTCACAGAAAAATATTTTTCGGAGTAACTGCCGCCATCGCGTTCATGGCGATTCTTGCAGTCGGAGTGTTCGGTCTGCAATTTGGGACCGATTTTACCGGCGGGAGCCTTGTCGAAGTGCGCTACGATGGCATCCGGCCTGCAGGAGACGTCTTGACGCGCAACCTCGAAGACGCGGGCTTCAAGGGATTCTCGCTCCGCGAGTCGGGCGCCGACGGATACATTCTTCGAAGTGCG
>MFLH01000033.1:4045-6487 GCA_001781275.1 Candidatus Kaiserbacteria bacterium RIFCSPHIGHO2_02_FULL_54_11b
TCGTGGGTCTATGGATTGATCGCTCTCCTCACGCTCGGGTTTGATGTATTGGTACCGGTAGGGGCATTTGCCGCACTTGGGTACCTGTGGGGAGCACAGGTAGACGCGCTCTTCGTCACCGCAATTCTCACCATCCTCGGCTACTCGGTGCACGATACCATCGTCGTCTTTGACCGCACGCGCGAAAACCTCCGGCTCAACGAAGATCGCAACAGAAAAGAGGACTTTGCCGAAACCGCCGGTCGCAGCTTGAACCAGACGTTCGTGCGCTCGATGAACACCTCAGCCACGACACTCATTGCACTCCTCGCACTCTTTTTCCTCGGCCCTGCATCAACGCAAGACTTCGCGCTCACGCTTCTCATCGGTATCATCGCGGGTACGTACTCGTCTATCTTTTTTGCGACGCCGCTTCTGGTGGAAGTGGAGAAGTGGCGAGGTGGACGGAAGAAGAAATAGGAGGTACACTTGAGAGTACATGAATATCGGTGCTGCATATTACTACGATTATCGAAGCCCCAGGGGGTAGATTTTGTCGTTCACAAGACAGATTCGGCCCCCGCAAGGGGCTTTTTCATTGATTGTTGTCTGGAATCTGTCTTTTGCCCGAAATAGTCTCCAGCTCGCAATCCGGCAGCTGAGATCTTTCAACGGGGAAAAGCCCATGACGCCAGCGCAGTTCTTTGCGGCCGACCGATCAGGAAGGCGAGTTCGTTTCGATTCTGACGCCAAGATTTACCGCGTGCACTCGCTGACGAGGGGCACAAGCGCTCGCGTATCTCTAGAGGGAGCCCATAGCATCATCTTCATCTACCTTTCGGGCACGTTGGTTCGTTTCGAAGATCTCGGTGGTCCAAGTCACACCAACGTGCATCTCGTCAAGTAATCGATGGGTGGTCGGCAAAGATGGAAAAGCGCCGAACGGAAATATCCACGGCGCTTTTTGTTTTGTATACAAAGTGAGCGGGCGGCACGAGACGTAATGTCTCGGCCGCCCGAATGGTGAAGTGCCGTCCGCGTAGGTTCTGTCGAGTTTCGTTCAGGTTGCCCAGCCGTCCGGTCTGTACGGACCACGACGTGCGATCTTCTCGAGCTCGTCGAACGTCACTTCGCGACGCTCGGGCTCGGATGCCTGAGCAGACGATGAATCCTGACCCGGGTCGGCGCCCTTCGGTGCGGCTGTTTTTGCCGTAGTCTTCGCCGCGTCCGCTTTTTCGGCGCCCGCAACGAAATACCCACCCTTTGCTTTCTTCGCCATATTGCCTCCAAAATGACCTTACAAAGACCACCGCGGTCTCTTGTAGCAGGGTGTTCCGCGAATCTCCATGATTTGCGGCCTGCAGTTTGGGTTCCTGATGGAGCACAAACTGCGGGCTACAAACAGAAAGCCCCTCCGAGGAGGGGCTTTCTGTGTTTTTGCTTGTTTATTTGAGCAACGACACAGCCACCCCTTCTCGGCGACTAAAGAAGAAAAAGAAGAAGTTACTGTTTCCGATTCGACCGTTACTCATGTGCCGATACTACTGCGGCTCTTTTCGCCTGTCAAATACAAGAAAGAAAAGCGCCGGCAGCGTAGCTGCCGGCGCATACTAAGCGAGATACGCTCGCCAGTAGTAGTGATCCCACTGATCATCGACCTTCCAGGGGTCGTCATCCTCATATCTGTACTTGACCCAGAAGAGACTGGCGATTCGTTCAGGATCACCCTTCGGAGCTTTCTTTGTTCCCGGACTTTGACCCCACCAGACCAAAGGGATTCGTACTCGTCTTTTAAGCACGACATGTTGAGTAGCGAGTACCGCAATAAGTGGCACTCCGTGGGCGAGCTCCTCGTGCAGTCTTGGTTTGAAGTGTGCAAGCGACAAGACATGTCGAAGGCTTGCGCACTTCAGTCTATTTGAATGCACAAAGTCTGCCACGATTTTCGCATCATGTGGTTTCGCTTTTAAGAGTACTAGGTTTGCTTCTTTAGATGCACAAGGCATATCCTTTTTTTTGGACAGCTCGTGCACGTGAGATTGTGGATTTGTATCGGGTGCGGCCAGAGCGATGACCTCGTGCAGCGGTTCATGCAAGAGCGGCACCCGTACCGAGTGTACGTTCGAATGTAGTGGAGGTTGGAACATTTTCACGTTTGGCTCCTTTGCCCCGGACCGCCGAGTATCGAAGTTGTGGAAAGAACAACTCAATAAAGAGCTTGAGGTGTTCGCCACAAGAATTGTTTTTTATGTGTATGCATATGTTTCCAGACTTTGCGGTCTGGAATCTATATCCGCTTAGATACAAATTCCAAGTCACAAAAAGAGAATGGTGGGCACCGGCGGCAGTATTGCTACTGCGGCCGATGCCCGTTGTTGAATTGCGTCACGCACGCACACGTCGTGGAGGATGCAATATTTCGTCAACCGCACGGAGAAGCTTATGAGCCCCCGTGGCGATATC
>MFLH01000033.1:6507-6706 GCA_001781275.1 Candidatus Kaiserbacteria bacterium RIFCSPHIGHO2_02_FULL_54_11b
CATGCTCGCAAAGCTCGGCCGCCCGGCACTCGTGGTTGTGTTCATGCGCCACGACGAGGCGAATGTGCGAGCCCAACTCCATTAGGTAGGGTGCGCTCACGAGCCCCTGCTGATCGCAGACGATGCCGCAGGGGATTCGCAACCTCGATGACGTGGCTCGCTCGAGTACATCCTTCTCAATTGCGTAAGCGGCCGAACT
>MFLH01000033.1:6729-10303 GCA_001781275.1 Candidatus Kaiserbacteria bacterium RIFCSPHIGHO2_02_FULL_54_11b
GTCCGAGAAACAGGAAATCACAATCTGGCAATCCTCGCTGGGCGTTGACCATGTCCAGATCGCGATCGAAATAGCAACTCACAAGGTGGGAGCCGTGATTCCGCCGGATGTCGGCCGCCAACGCAGTAAGGGCATCGCGCGCCCTGCCATGGCCGATAAAGAGAATCCGCATGTTCATGTCCTCGTCAGTTGCCCCAGCCGCCGCTTCCGCGCCGGTTAGGTCGGTTGGAGTTTCCGAACCCACCGCTCGTGGTTTTCGGTTCACTAGCTGTTTGCCCGGTTTTCCTCTCCGTGGGTTCCGGCGCTGACTTTGACGTCTCTGGCACATCGCGTGTGCCAGACTCTCCCGCATCTGAGAATCCGCTCATGACGCTCCTCATTGTTGACTCAAAGAACAAAAGAGCTTGCGAGCACTTTTGTTCCGGTTTGCAGATCTGCAGTTCCAAAACAAAAAACCGCCCTTACTACACAAGCAAATGCTCATGTAATAAGGGCGATTTTCACGTCGCGGTGCCACCTTAATTGATTCTCACCAGCTCCGTTGCCGACACTGGTTATCTCTGTTACGGGAGAGCCCGAACACCCACTTGCGCAGATGCTTCCTCATCGGGCCCAACCCCCGCTTTCGCAGGGACCCGAATCAATGGATTTAACTGCTCTTACCTTACTCGATTACGATTCCGCTGTCAAATAACGAAAGCCGCGGGAGGGGATTGGACCCGCCCGCGGCTATTTTTTGATCACATCAGGAACTAGTTCTCGAACCGAAGAACACGCACGTTGATGACATTCGGGACATCGCGTATCTTTTGCGCGATTTCTTCAGGCACCCACGCCTCGATGTCCACGAGGTTGTAGCCGACGGCTCCGTTGCTCTTGTCCTTGAAGCCGCTGATGTTGATGCCGGCATCTCCGAGTGCGGAAGAAACGGCGGCAATCATTCCGGGGACATCCCGGTTCACGATGACCAGACGTGTACACACGTTCGGGTCCGGGAAGTCCTCGATGGTCGGGAAGTTCACCGAATTGACCGTGACTCCGTATTCAAGGAACTCCTGCAGGCGGGTTACGGCACTCGCTGCGCTTTTCTCCTCGGACTCATTGGTGCTTGCCCCGAGATGAGGAGTGCAGAAGACTTTCGGATGGCGATTCAGCTTGCCTTGCGGAAAGTCCGTGAGATAGGCCCGCAACGCCCCGCCGTCGAGCGCGGCGAGAATTGCGTCGCTGTCGCAGACTTCCTTTCGCGAGTAGTTGACGATAACGGTGTCCTTGCGCATCAGCGAGATCTGCCGAACGCCGAGCATCTTCTCCGTCGCAGGAAGAAGCGGCACGTGGACGGAGATTATTTCAGCCGTACGCAACACATCTTCGAGGCGTCCGGCTGCTTTCATGGCTGGGTTGAGTCGAAGCATGTGTCTCCATGAAGGAGCGGCATCGTAGCCGATGACGTTCATCCCCGCAGCGATCCCGGCGTTGGCAACGAGCACTCCAACACTGCCGAGACCGAGCACGCCGAGCATCTTTCCCGCAAGTTCCGAGCCGACGAAGCGCTTCTTCTCCTCTTCGACGAGTTTGTCCATCGCCTCGTCGGAAAGCTCTGGATCGAGCGACCGCGTGAAGGCGACCGCACCATCCAGATTCCGGTAATAGTTGCCGACTGCCGCCGCGACGAGTTCCGCGACGGAGAGCGCATTCGTTCCCGGCGTATTGATGACGCAGATACCCGCAGCCGTCGCTTTGGCGAGAGATATCTTGTCGACTCCGACGCCAGCCCGAGCGATCGCGAGGATGCTTGGGTACTTGTCGGTATCGATAGGGGCGCTTCGGACCAGCAGCGCAAGCGGATCTTCTACATCCGGTCCGACTTCGTAATGAGACCCGAATAACGCGAGGGCGCTTTCGTGGATAGCGTTCATCGTACGGATACGGCGGATGCCGTTGTGCAGCGAGTTCATCAGTATCTCCTTGCTGTGATATGGGAAGCGAAAAGAACAAAGAGCTCCGCGAGCTCCTTATCCTTTTCGCTCGCGTGTGCGGCTTCTAAAAAGAAAACCGCCCTTACAACACGAATACGCTTCGTGCAGTAAGGGCGAGTTTCCTCGCGGTGCCACCTCATTTTTGCTCACCGACCTGACTTTCGGCCGGTTATCTCTGTTACGGGAGAACCCGAGCGCGACTATTGCCGCACTGCCTCAGCGGCCCGAATCCCTGCCTCTGCAGGGAACCGCTTCTTTGACTTTATCTAGCCTCAGACTACTGCGGTGGCGTGGACTGTCAATGTTGACAAGGGACACGGCTGTATATAGGATTGTCTTCATGCAACAGGTCAGAACGGTTGGCATTATTACGATTATTACCGCTTCCTCGGGAGTCTGATTCGCGTTAACTACAATAATCGCAAACCAGCTCCCGAAAGGGAGCTTTTTCGTGGCTCGGGTCCGACGTTCAGGAAAATGAGGTTCGGACCCGGAACATGATTACGCAGTTCGTAATCGCGTCGTTTCGGGCGGATACGTGGCGTATCCGTAAACTTGTTCTTGAGGGTAATAGCTATGGCAAAAGGCGACATGCTTCCCGCGACAGCTGGTATCGGGAGCAATGATCCGGAGGCGTTGCGGAGCGTTGAGGGCGACCATCCTCGTCCCCCGACGTTCACCAACGAGCATCAGTTGACGTCAGCCAATGTTCCGGTGAGCAACGACGTACCGGCGGCGCGTGAACCCGATTTTACCGATCCGGAGGTGATGAAGGCGCTGAAGGATAGCGGGACGGTCGTGGAGTTTGTGGGCCGGCGGCCCGACGGCAGCAACCGCCGGTTCTAACTGCCACCACTGGTTTACGGTGTTGCGAGTCTTGCCTCGAAGTGCCATCGGCGTATGCTCCGCCGGTGGCCTTCTTTTTATGATGCGCTTGACAGGCAGACCGCAACCAGCTACTTTGAGGATATGAATTACAAGCAGTCAGTCCTCGTCCTTGGACTCCTCCTTACCACTTCGGGTGGGGGATTTGCTTGTGTCTAGCTTCTAACAAAGAAACCAGATATAACCAAGGCCCTCACCAAAAAGTGAGGGCCTGGTTCTTTCTGGTCTTTGATACTGAGAGTTTAGGTATTTTGTTCGAGTACTGCGTACAAACGGCCCATTAGGGCATTCCATCAGCCTGGCTTCAACCCTGAGGAGGAAACAGCCATGAACGCTCCAGCACTCGGAACCCCCGTAACGCTTACAGATGGCTACCATGCGGGGTTCCTGCTTGATGACGATAACGACAAAAGCTACTACGCTTTTGAAGTCGCCGGCTCGGCAGTCATCCCGCGGCGTAGCTGCGTTCGCGATGAGAAGAAGAAACTCGCTAAGAAGCTGTACCATATGAAAAAGATTGCTGTTCAGCATGTCAAAACGACTAGCGGCCAGCGGTGCATGCTCTTCTTCGAGAAGACAGGAGGTGGCGGTGCATCCTGACTTCTACGACGAGGACGCATGGACCGGCTTCGTCCCGTGCGTCGACATCACGACTCTGATGAACCCGCCTGACGGGAATGGCGGAACACTGGTCATCGGCCTTTTCCAAGGCC
>MFLH01000034.1:0-1309 GCA_001781275.1 Candidatus Kaiserbacteria bacterium RIFCSPHIGHO2_02_FULL_54_11b
CGACCTCTCTGGATTGATCTGGAAAAAGGTGCGCTACGGACTTTCGGCTGGCCGAGTGCAATCCCCCGCGCTGCGTATCATCATGGAGCGCGAGCGCGAAATCCGCGCGTTTGTCCCTGAAAAATACTGGGTGATCAGCGCGGAGGTCGCCACTGCAAGGAACGAACAATTTACGGTAATCTGCTCGGAGGAGCCAAAAACAGAGAAGGAAGCGCAGCGCATACTGAAAGAAGCCGAGACGAAAAAGTGGCACGTGAAATCGGTGGAAGAGAGCGAAGTAGCGCGCTCGCCACGCGGGCCGTTTACAACTTCGACCCTGCAACAAACCGCTTCGACTCGCCTTGGCTACTCCCCCTCAAATACAATGCGCATTGCGCAAAAATTGTACGAAGCCGGCCACATCACCTACATGCGCACCGATAGCATGAATCTAGGCAAAGACGCGCTGGATGCACTGGTCGCCACCGTACGCTCTGAATTTGGAGAAAAATATGTCCAGCCGCGTGTGTACAAAACCAAAAATAAATCAGCACAAGAAGCCCACGAGGCCATCCGCCCCACCGACCCCAAAAAACGCTCGTTGGGCGCCACAGAGGACCAGAAAAAATTATACGCGCTTATTCGGGCACGCGCGGTCTCAAGCCAAATGACCGACGCCAAGACTTTGCGCACGAAGATCACGGCCAACGTTCATAAGCACACGATTCCCGATTTTGCTGCCAACGGTTCGCGCGTGATATTCGATGGCTGGCTCAAGGCCGACCCAGCAGCGCGCGGCGAAGATGTGGAGTTGCCCAAAGTAGCGGTAGAAGATCCGCTCGAACTTCTCGCCGCACACACCGAGGGCAAAGAGACCCAGCCGCCCTCACGTTACACCGAAGCCGGCTTGGTCAAGGAGCTTGAGAAACGCGGCATCGGTCGCCCTTCCACCTACGCGAGCATCTTGCGGACTATTGAGGCGCGCGGCTATGTGGAAAGGCAGGGTCGTACGCTCATCCCTACCGCCACAGGTGATGTGGTATCTTCATTCATCGAGCAGAATTTCGGCGAATACATCTCGGACACATTCACTGCAGAGATGGAGGATGAGCTCGACCAAATCGCCGAGGGAAAGCGGGGGTATGAGAAGACGCTCAGGGATTTCTACGGCCCCTTTAAAAAAGCGGTCAAGGGCAAGGAAAAAATAGCCAAGATCACCGGTATGGGTGACGCGCCCGATGAATTCCCCTGTCCTATCTGCGGCGGCCCGATGGAATACAAACTCTCGAAGAGCGGCCGCTTTATGAGCTGCAAAAAATTCCCGAAATGC
>MFLH01000034.1:1318-3249 GCA_001781275.1 Candidatus Kaiserbacteria bacterium RIFCSPHIGHO2_02_FULL_54_11b
AAAAATGCCCCGAGTGCAAAGACGGCCAGCTCATCGAGCGGGAAGGTAAATTTGGCCGATTTGTCGCGTGCTCCAACTATCCCAAGTGCAAATTCGTAAAGAAAAGCGCAGAGGAAGAGGCGCGCGGCAAAACCGGTGTCGCGTGCCCATTGTGCAAGACGGAGGGCCGCGAGGGTGGCGAGATGGTGGAGCGCCGAGGCCGCTTCGGCATCTTCTTCTCCTGCTCAAATTACCCCACCTGCAAAAACGCCATCAAAGCCAAGCCGACCGGCAACATCTGCCCCCTCTGCGGCTCACTCATGATGGAAGGAACAAAAACCATACCCGAGAGATGTAGCAACAAAGGGTGTCCAAATCACAACCCTCATAAAACTGCAAAATAACGGTTCCGCAGTCCGCCAAAGCTTTAGCGTCGGCGGAGAAGGCACAAAAACGATACCCGAACGCTGCTCAAATAAAGCATGTTCAAATCATACTCCACACAAAAAGTAGTCCTATTGAAGCACCTCAATCTGGTCTGTCTTGAATGAGCCTTGGGCGAAAAGTGATGAAACTAAATCTGCCCTTACCGGTGCAAGCCCAAGCCCTCGTACCAAATCTGAACTGAGAGGTAATCTCTCAAGCGATCGCGGCTCAACTTTAATCGCGCCAGATCCATAAGATTTTCCCACAAGTCGTAAATTCGAGATTGTATCTGGATGCTGTAAAATCGTCCATAACTTTTCAACATACTCGGCATTGTTGGATCGAGGATAAATACAAAGAAATCCAGTTAATGGAACAATACCGGCTTCGTTTTTAATAAAACGCGCGTTACGCCGCCCAAGATAGGAAAACAAAAAAACGGGCACCTCTCGTACCTCCATTTTATACCAGGGCACTCTGGTGGAGATGAGCGCGCGTTTTGAAAGTCCCGCTCTCTCGCCCTCAAGAATATAATTTTTGACTGGCTCTGGCATATCTTCGAAGCGGAAACCATTCGGAGAGAACAAGAGCGTGGGACGTCCTTTTCTTTCAAGGTTTGCGAGCGAATCTCTTGTTAGATATGATCCTTCAGCGTCCCGTGTTCTTCCCACTGCCGAGACAAGAAACTGGTCTGGAATTCCGATTGCTGTCGCTTTCTCTCGCGTGAGAAAAAAGAACTCATTAGCGCCAGTGGCAATACCACGCACCACGCGAGCAAAATCAGTGAGAGTAAACTCAAAATTGTGATCTGTTCTTGGTGGTCTGGAAAGGCCCACAGACAACGCTTCCGTCAAATCACGTTCACACATATCAAGACCATCATAGCTTTTCGAGGCTAAATCATTCTCCAAGAATTCAAACAGTCCCCTGCTGTGCGACTCAAGACACTTCGCCCATTTGATTTTTCCCGTCGGTCGTTCGTTTTGTATCAAGAAGATGATGGCGTTTGTATCAACGCCAGGAAACGGCGTTGCTTTTGGGTCAAATGTAATTACCCCATCAATCTGATATTTTTTTCCAATCCAATTCCAAAGTTTTTTAGAGAACACGCCTTCGCAGGTATCGGCAGGCATAATAAACGCGAGCCGACCGCCTTCGTCGAGCAGAGTCAGTGCTTGTATTAAGAAGTAAATATGAAGTCCCGCACGACCGTCGAGAGTATCGCCAAGATGTAATAAACTGATTTTGCGAAAATGACTCTTTTGTTCTTGCGAGAGACGATGGTGTCTAATATATGGTGGATTTGCAACAATTGCCTTGAAAAGTTTCTTCGGTGGGTTCAGGATAAAATCTCGCACTTCCAGTTCAACATCTTCACTGAAAATCCCCTCTCGATGAGCATCAGCAATGGTCTCGGGGTCAATATCCGTGCCAAAAAACTTCTTTCTGGGGGCAACTTTCCTGAGCGCAGTATAAAATGCTCCCTTGCCCACACCGGGATCAAAAATCAAGTCTGCACTTTGCGC
>MFLH01000034.1:3271-9885 GCA_001781275.1 Candidatus Kaiserbacteria bacterium RIFCSPHIGHO2_02_FULL_54_11b
GCGACCCAATCGGGAGTCCAAAATTGCCCCTTATCTCGCAATTTTTCTCTTTGATCCCAATTCGTTGGGAGTTTCTTATGAGTAATTATTTTCATGTGAGCGAGTCCAGGACTTTTATTGCATCCTCGTGCAAGACCAATTTCCCGCCATGAAATTTTACGTACGGAAGAATGTGGCCATTTTTGTCCTCGACAGAATCTGACACTAGGGATGGTTCTTCAATCGCTTCGCCGAGGGGATACGCGTAACGATAGTAAATCTTATAAATCGCTTTCTTTGTTGTTGCGCCGCCGGGTGCTTGAAAGGTTTGGATCGTCGGTTGAATCAAGCCCTCGGCAAAAAGTCGCTCGGCCTCGTCTAAAGAAATACCGAATGCTTGATCATAAAAGACATGCCAAACATGAATTTTGATTCCGCTCTGTTCCTGCCATCTTTTAAGGGGTTTGCGATCTTCTTCCTTGATGATAATCGTTGGGAGAATTGCTACTTTCTTTAATCCTAACTTACCGCCGAGTCGTTTCTGGGGCGTAAACTCAGTAGCATAATCAGGCATTTTCTTTGACTTCCATAAACTATTCTCGGCCTCCACCGCTACAATAGCTTTATCGAGTAGCGGTCTCAGTTTTTCTTCGACAATGAATGGTAGCTCCTGTACACCCCCAACGCTTTCAACAATTCTATGTATCTCCTGTTCATCAGTTTTTTTGAAAACCAATATGTCTGGACGTTTGATTTTTCCAAGCCCGGCTGCTTCTAATCGTTCGAAGTAAAGCTCAAAAGCTCTAACATCGTCTGTTGGAGCTGTGCCGCTTGGTCCGTAAGGAATGGCAAAATATTTTCCATTCTCATTCACTGCTTCGAGCAGGCGACTCTCACTCCATACTCCCTGCGACCATCGCATCAAGAAGTCGCTTCCGCGAAGACGGCGCGGATTGAGCAAAAAATCTGCCCAGGGCAAGAGGGGAAAATCTTTCAGTTCAAGAGCGATATTCTCTTTTGAGACGCTCAGGATCTTCTCAAATGGATGCATGGGCTAATAGTACCATCTCAGACAACGGGCGTGACATAAGCTGGGTGGGAGAATTGCACTCGAAGGCGAGCGAGCGTATTATCAATATATGACGAAGATCCGTCCGCTTAAAGATATTATCGAAGTCATGCCGAGCAAGGAAGCCGCCGATGTTGAGCTGGTCACGAAAGCCTACGAGTTTGCTACCGAGGCGCACAAGGACCAAAAGCGTTATTCGGGCGATCCGTATTCTGTCCACACGACGGAAGTCGGCTACTACCTCGCAGAGGCGGGACTCGACGCACAGACGATCTCTGCAGGATTGCTCCACGACACGGTCGAGGATGCCGGTGTAAAGCCGATGGACATCGAAGAAAAGTTCGGGCCGGAAGTGCGCGCGCTCGTGGAGGGGGTGACCAAACTCGGCGCCCTACGCTACCGCGGGCTTGAGCGACATACCGAATCGCTACGCAATCTCTTCGCTGCCACGGCCAAGGATATACGTGTATTGATCATCAAGCTGATGGATCGCTTGCACAACGCGCGCACGCTCGAGCACGTCCCCAATCCAGAGAAACGCGAACGCATCGCGCTCGAGACGCTCGAGATTTATGCACCGATCGCTGATCGGCTTGGTATGAGCGTGCTAAAGCAGGAGCTCGAGGACGCCGCATTCCCCCACGCGTACCCCGACGATTACGATAAAACGAGGGAACTCCTTAAGGAGCGCAGGCATGAAAATGAGAAGCGTCTGGAAAAAACCGAGAAGGACCTCAAACGAGAGCTCGCCGAGGCAAATTTGCGTGATTTCCGCATGGAAACCCGCATGAAAGGTCTGTATAGCCTCTTCCGCAAACTCGAGAGAAAGGATTGGGATATCACGAAAATATACGATATTATCGCGCTGCGCGTCGTTTTCCCCTCTGCCGCTGATTGCTATGTGGCACTCGGCATCATCCATGCACAGTGGCGACCGGTGCCTGGTAAAATAAAAGATTATATGGCCTTCCCGAAACCCAACGGCTATCAATCCATTCACACCACCGTCTACACCGGCGATGGCGGAGCCCTTGAGATCCAATTGCGGACAGAGTCGCAACATCAAGAGGCACAGTTCGGTATTGCGTCACACCTTTCGTATAAGGAGGTGCAGGAGGGCGCCGCGCCGCGCCGCGGCAGCCTCGAGTGGGCGCGGCAGTTCTTTCCTCTGCGGGGTTGGGGGAAAGAGGAGATAAGCCCCGATGCGCCGGAGAGCAAGCCGGAGAGCGTACCAGAATGGGTCAAGGAATTGAGCCGCGCGCACCACGCTCCCGGAGCGTCGGAGGAGTACATGGACACGTTGAAGAGCGATTTTTTCAGTCGCCGCATCTTTGCCTTCACCCCAAAAGGCGACGTGATCGATCTGCCAGTCGCGGCGACCCCGATCGACTTCGCCTATGCAGTGCATTCGGATCTGGGCAACACGATGTCCAGCGCCCGCGTAAACGGCAAGATGGTTGCACTCGATACAGAGCTGCGCAACGGCGACATGGTCGAAATTGTAACGAGGCCTCCCGGAAAACCATCGCGCAAGTGGCACGACATAGCGAAAACCAACATGGCAAAAAAGCACATCCGCGCTGCTCTCGCTGCGCGGGATCGCGCCGAACCTAAACGCTGAAATTCCTCACCGAGTAAAGATCGTCCTCGCTCGGTTGGTCGGCAATGCTAGGTTCGGTCGCTCCCAATTGCTCGGCAGCATGCATGGCTCCTGTCATCTCACCTACCAGCGACTGCCGTTGATTTCGTTGCACGTTTGAGAGGATCTCGCGGATGTGGGCCAGATCGTCCACTGAAAAGAAATCAATGAGTACCTTGCCCCCCTGCTCCTTCTTCTCGATGCGCACACGCGTGCCTAAGCTTTCCGTTAATTCCCTCTCAAGCAAGAGCAGCTCCGGCGTGAGGTCGCTCTTGCGAGCCTTGTCCGTCGCAATGCGACGCGCTACCTGCTCTGCGTCGCGCACGGTGAGGTGCCGCGCGGTGATCTCTTGAAAGAGTGTTTTCTGCTCATCCCTGCGATCCATCAGCATGAGGAGGGGGCGTGTATGCCCTTCGCTTATTGCCCCTGATCGCAGCGCCTCCTGCATCTCCTGCGGCATGAGCAGCATACGCAAGGTGTTGGAAACGTACTCTCTACTCTTGCCCACGCGCTTGCCGATCTCGATGTGCTTCAAACCAAAATCCTTGTAGAGCCGCTGGAATGCAAGCGCGCGATCGATCGCATTCAGATCCTCACGCTGGAGATTTTCAATGATGGCGAGCTCGAGCTTCATCCTGTCGTCGTCCTCTCCGCCGCGGATCACGACGGGCACTTGCGCGATACCGGCGATCTTTGCCGCGCGTAGCCGGCGCTCGCCGGCGATCAATTCGTACTCCACCGAGATTCCCTCCCCCGGCCGCTCGATCTCTTTTCTTGTGACAACCAGGGGCTGCAAGACACCGTATTGGCGAATAGATTCGGCGAGCGAGAGGAGCGCAGCCTCGTCAAATGTTTTGCGCGGCTGAAAAGGATTTGGCTTGATCCGATCCACCTCCACCCAAAAAATAGAATCACCGATGTACTGGCTCATCGGCAAAGTATATCATGCAGCCCTCTTTGTTTTCTGGGGCAAAGCAGCGTAAAATCATCATTATGCCCGCTGCCGCATAGAGCTTTGGCGGGGCAGGCCGGGATGGCGGAATTGGTAGACGCGCACGACTCAAAATCGTGTATCGTGAGATGTGAGGGTTCGATTCCCTCTCCCGGCACCAAAACTAACAGGGTATAAGAAAAACTGCTAAAACAGATCTCGTTCAGGTTTGTTCAGGCCCTCCGTGGTGTTTGGATCTACCGTGATGTTCTTGGTGAAAGAACGCTTTACGATGTCGGAAAGTGAAAAGAGATACCTTCGGACCAGATCTCTGAAAGAAAGGGTGTACGACGCTTCCTTCAATTCTCCGGTCAACCGATGGATACTGTATCCCACATCGCTCTTGAGTTCCCTCTCCGCCATGCCAAAAAAACTCGCTGTATTGCGCGCGGCATTCTTGAATACATCGGCTGATAAGCGAAGAAAGGCAAGGAATTGAAGCCGCCGGTGCCAGATATGGCTCCAGAGCCATACTAGAACCAGAGTTCCAAAACTCAATATGATAAGCGAAAATACAATGGTTGCCAGCCCGATAAATATCAAAATGCTTGTCTGCACCCACTTGGGTACTGCCTCCCAGAACGCCAGAACGCTCGGAGGTTGCGCGTGCAGAAGGGGTTGAACGAAGATTACCTGCGGGTCTGGCGCGTTTTTCTGCGGCTGTTGAACTGGAGCCGGAAGGACCTTTGCAGGAAGTATGGTGAAATTGGCGCCGCGCTGGGAGGCATTTACATTGGTCCCGCGGCCGTCGTTGGCTAAGATTGGGAAACATTGATGCTTGGTCGTCCTTCACCCACTGCCTGAAAGGTAACGGACACAATGCGTCCACCAGTGCCGGTGAAGCCGGGATTCAAGATCACTCCCTCAAGCCGGATATTTCCAAGCGTGCCGGTATTGGAAAAAGATGGCTCTTCAACCCAAAAATTGAGATCTGAATTTTTTTTGCTCACGTCGAGAACCTTCAAGTTCTGCGTGGGAAAATTCAAGACCACTGAAACAGCGTTGATGGCCACATCTGAATTTACCAAAAGGTTGACCTCAAAGTTCTCACCCTTATAATGGCTCCCCAAAGGCGGAGAGATGTAAATCTCCGCGGCCCCGGCCGTAGCAGGTGCCGCACTCGCCAAAAAAATGATCAGGGCGATTGTATATAGTTTTGCCATACTAATCTGCGCCAATTGAATAGCGCATGCACGAGTATGCCTATTATAGCGAGAAGCAAAAGGCTTTGGTACCACGGCAAGTGCATAAACGCAGGCAGAGCGGCAATGCGTTCATTACCTGCCCTATCCACCGCCTTCACAAAGATCTTCCTACCTAGACTTTGGTAGTGTAGCAAATACGGACTCTCTGCGTCGCCGCATTGGCGTATGCTTCCCTCGCATACCTCATAGTGATCAATACCCGATTTCTTGTCTTGAGTCGCGAACACCAGGAAATACTTGCCGCCGAAGATCGCTGGGTCGCTTGCGACGACAGGCGTGAATGGCTCTGGAGGGTCCGTGTCTTCCACGGGCGGAATGCTCCCGGACGAAGCTGGTGTATTTGAAACGGTGACACGAGTGCCAATGCTTGTCACGCGCGCTGTGCTTCCTACTCCATCGTTGCGCAACGCCCGAGGACTCTCGACGGCGATCGTCGCGCTCCCCGGTTCCGCGGCGCGAAATATAACGGAGAACAAGAGGGCTTTCCCATTAAAACCTCCGGGAGTAATGCCGGAAAATCGCACTGTACTGCTGGTAGCGGTACGCGGCTCCTCGATCCAGAAGTTCACGATAGAGCCGCCCTCGCGCACCTCGAGAGGCGTCAAAAGGTCGCTTGGGAACGTCACCGCTCCGGCGAACGCATTGATGCTTTCTCCTTGCGTATCGATTATTACCCGCGCCTCGAACGCAGCGCCCTTGCCAAAAGTGGACGGATTCGCCACGACGCCGAACTCGGCTGCGTATGCTGGCGGCACGTTCACGTAGAGAGTGATGAATATAAACGTTGGAAGAAAGTATTTCTTTAGGAACATAACCATAATCGAATTTTCACTACCCGGTCCAGTAGAACGCCATGATACTGAAGTCTATAAGATCGACTTTTCCATCGCCGTTCAAGTCGGCTCTCGGCGGCGGCGAAGGCCGTTTATACCAGTACGCCAATACCGAAAAATCGACCAGGTTTATTTTCCCATCTCCATTGATATCGGCTTTTCCGACCGTTGTGGATCGAACGGCTGCGATGTTTTCGGTGCCGACAACAAAGTTCACCGTCTTACCAAACTGACTGATCTCTCCTGCTATGGCAGACTTCGATTTCGTAGAGTGATCCCCCACATCGAGCGGGACCGTATCGAGGTTGTAGAGGTATGCACCGTGCGCGTCCGTTGCGGCCGTAGCAAACAATTCTTGCGCTGAGTTTACCTGGATCGTGACGTCGCTCCCCGGCACGCTCTGCCCGAAAATAGCGATCGTGTCGCCATGCTTCACCTGCGCTTTATCGACGCCGATGGTAGGCGCAAGAAATACACCACCGATCTCGGTTGTCGCACTCTGCACGACTTGCACGGGGAACGCAAAGATAGTGGACCGGTTGCCGCCACCGTCCTCGCCGTATACCGCGATGGTGTATGGCCCAGCCGAAAGAGCGCTCAAAGAGACATTGAACTTCGCGTCCGGTCCAGCGATCGTGGTGATCGCGAGCTGCCCGTCTTTGAGAACCGTCACAGGGCTCAAGGGATACGCTCTGCCGGAGATAGTGACAGTGCTGCCGCTCTCGCCCCCTCCGCCACCGCCGCCACCACCACTGCTGCTATTACTACTGCTATTATTATTGCTACTCCCTCCCGATGAGACAGGTGTTGCCGATACCTCCGACGAAGTTGCAATCCTGTTGGCATCGACGGACGTATCTTTTGGAAGGATAACGAAATAGTACGTCGTGCCATTTGT
>MFLH01000035.1:0-6284 GCA_001781275.1 Candidatus Kaiserbacteria bacterium RIFCSPHIGHO2_02_FULL_54_11b
GACTCTCATCTAAGTACTTATTTTCAGTCTTGTAATAAGGAAGGTCAAAAAATGGCTTGAAAAAAGGTTATTTTGTCATTTCCTTTTTATTTTCAAGGGTCGTGAAAATAAACCTCGAGACAGTTCAACATTTGGCTTCTTGTAGTAAGCAGCTTTCTTGCTACTACCCAAGCGCTGTAACAAGCCCTGTTTAACCCAACCCTTCAGAAGTCTGGACATCTCAACACTATCCTGAATATCAGTAATCTCACGGGCTTTCTGGTTTGCAATGATGAAATGCTTGTCGAGATATTTGCTAACGGTATCCCAATACTTGAGACGCTGTAAATTCAACAGCATGAGCAGAACCGAATTCGGACGAATATTGGGCGGCAAGTACAGCGGCTCGTATAGATTATGCTCTTTCATTATTTTGAACATACGATCGACTCCTTCTCCTATATCTAGGTTCGGTGAATCTTCAAAACGATTCAATGTTCTCTGAATGAGAGGGTTCCGCGCAAAGCGTTCTGTTCGAAGGTTATTCGCTGTTACATGACCGGGATATGTCCCAGGACTTTCAATTTCGACCCGATCATCGAAAAAACGAATATGAATATCGTCGGCAATGGAATAATTTCTGTGTACCACTGCATTGGTAACAGACTCCTGAAACGCCCATTCTGGAATTAGAATCGAGGGGCGAAATGTGGCACCTCTGAGCTTAGGCGGAGATTTCTTAACAACGCTCCTGAAATATCCTAACGCGACTTCAATCTGTTTAAGAAGTGGCCCCTCAATGGTGAACGGTTTTTCAACAAAATTTGGATTGCCTGAGTAAGTCGGAGCGGTTCCAAAGTAATGTGATATTTTTATGCCACATTTCCCCTTCAATAAAACACTCGGATTCTTGCCAAATAACAACACCCCCGCCTTCGTAAGAACCATAGTGCCATTGCGACGTACTGCAAGCCCGTTATCTTTAAGAAACTGCCAGATGTCTAAGCCTGCGCCACCGGTATCGTCGATATATTTCTTGAGGAGCCCCTCATCTAACTCAGTAATATCTTGAATTGTCGACGCCTCATCTTCAAAGTGCCGCGCACCCTTTTCGTATTGTAATCGCTCGATTTCTCGGGCTCCTATTTTCACATTTTGCTGTCCCCTACGAACAAAAGTGTCTCCATTTTTTAGAGAATGTACGGTGTCACTTTTTGGTATCCTAAATAGAGCCAGATGATCGCTTTTGTTGTCTCGGTTGGTAATTGGCGTTTCTTCGCGTTGCACAGGAGGTAGCGGCGGATCAATATCTTTTTCGAGAAGTTTTAAGAAATCGGAGAGGTTACTAGCTCCCTCGCTGATACCAGTCACACGATTCCGTCCAGTGGCCTTTTTGGGATCCTCCAAACCAACCGCAATTGTTCCCCCGTCAGTATTTGCAAATGCGACGGCAGTTTCTAGAAGCTTCGAGGGGGAAATGAGCGCTCGTTTACACTCAAACGTGTGCCATTCTTCTTTTCGCAACAGTAACTGCAATATTTCCTCTGACATTTGTGAATGATAATAACATGGGTGATTCGGTTCCGATGAATCTGTCGTAGTCCAAACCGCCTCGTACCACGGTGGGGATAAGGGCGGTTGTGCGGAAAGCAACGTGTACTATGGAGGTCACAGCGCACGGTAAGCAGAAGACCTCCCTTGCGGGAGGTCTTCGCTTTTTCGGTCATTCAAGGGATCGCGTAATCTGCTCCATGTGACTTGATACGATCTCACCACATTTTGCACATCACCCCACCGCACTGACCAAACGATTCCTGCAATGTCTCGATGCAAGCACCGATAGATCCAAGGAACTGTCACCTGTTCGTCGGGGATTGCTCCCGTCCACTTGGCGACGACCGACGCACGGTTAGGCACATCGATAGAGAAATACTACAACGCCCGAAAATCCGTGCGCACGCGTGCAAGCCCCAAAAATTGTGGATTTCGAGTGGATAGACCTGTGAATAACTGGTCCCCGTTGCGACATCCAACGAAAGGCGTATGCTCGAAGTACGGCCATTGATTCAACCTCGAAAGGAGGTCCGCCGTGAGATATCTCTGTACATTGACACGTTGCTTTGGGATAACATCGCTCCTCCTGCTTTCTTTCTTTGCCCACGGAGCGCAAGCGCAGGAACTCCGCACAGGCCACGGCTTTATCTGCGATACCGAGGCGCAGCTTAGGGAGATTGTCCGGCTCACGAAAGAGTCTCGCAACTTCGAGGCTAGCGCCGAGAAGGTGAACAACGGCACGGATGCGTGTGGCTTCGCCACCATCGTTTTTTTCAAGGGAGAGACCGTTGGCGGCGTCTGGACGTCCGAGGGGAGGAGCGATATCGTGAAAATCACGATCATTGCCAACCTTAGGTGGTACGGAGCTGAATTTGTCGCGCCGCTCGTGCAGTTCACCTTGCTCAAAGCGGAGGGCGAGGATGCATAGACATCTAAGCGAAGAACGTCGCGGAAAGGCCTGTCCCTCGCCAATTGCGGTGAGCGACGGGTCTTTCGTTTTTTCTGTATTAAAAGACCTCCAAAAGAAACGCCGCTCGGAGTGAGGCGGCGTTCGGCTTTGTGGCACTTGACCTCTTGTCAGCCGTCAACAAACTGGGTCCGGCTGACGTAATCCTCCATGTGCCGGAGCACGCAGGCGCGTTCTACGGGCGACATCTCGGGGGAGGTTCTCAAGATGAGGGAAATGGGGTGACGCTGTGTCACTTCCACTTCAGCCATCTCGCAGACGCCGCGGACGATTTGCTTGATCTTCTTGTCCGCAGGGAACTTGATGCGATTGCGAGAGGCGTCGCAAAACATTAGATGACCGCCATCGATTGGTGTGAGCTTAAGCATGTCCCCTTTTCCTTGTTGTTGGGGGGTGAAGTTTTAGTAGGCTCTCCTCCCACGACAGTACTCCTGAAATTGAAAACTCCTAGGCCCCGTTCTTCATGTTTCTTGAGATATTTTATTTGCATAGAGGGTCGTATATAATCCCGTTCATGTCCGGGCACAACAAATGGGCTCAAATAAAACGCCAGAAAGGCGCGGCTGACGCAGCAAAAAGCAATCTCTGGGGCAAGCTGGGAAAACGCATCGCAGTGGAGAGTAAAAAAGCGAATGGCGATGTAAATTCTCCCGGGCTCCGCGCAATCATCGAGACCGCCAAGAAGACCAACATGCCCAAAGATACGATCGAGCGCGCCGTCGCCAAAGGCACTTCGGCTGATGCGGCAACCCTCGAATCCATCACCTACGAAGCGTACGGCCCGGGTGGTGCCGCGATCCTCATCGAAGCTCTGACCGACAGCCGCAATAGGACAGCGCAGGAGATCAAACACCTGCTTTCGGAGCATGGCCTCGCACTCGCCTCTCCCGGAAGCGCCTTGTGGGCATTTGAGCACTCTCCGGAGGGGTACACGCCGAAGACGACCGTGCCGCTCTCGGAATCCGACAACGAAAAACTCATGAAGATACTCGAGACGATAGATGCGTACGACGATGTGCAGGAGGTCTACACGAATGCGGAATGATCACTTTCGAGACCGCTCCAAATGCAGCACCGAAACTGAATACTTTGGCAAACCCTTCGTCTGTCGGATTATCGGCGCGATAGTGGGATGCGTTTCAAGAAGCTCGTAATCCTCAAGCGTCAAGAGATATGCCGTCGGTGGTTCGTTGCTGCTTTCGTTGCGGCTTATACGGTCTACAACGAAAACTATCTCGCGGCCCTGCCCTTTGGCAGTTTTTGTCTCTTCTTCCAGAGTCTCAACCAATTGATCGGGGGCTGTCTTACGAAATCGCACCCTGTCTTTTTCTTTAAGCGGCTCAGGTGTTGGAATGGATTCCGGCATGCCCCACTATACCAAACCCTCCGCCTTACATAGTGACGAGACTGCCTGCGGCAGTGCCTACAAGAATCGCCAGCCCTCCGACAAGCCCCATGCGTAGTGCCTTGCGCCACGCAGAGGCCGTCTTCCTGCCGCTCCAGTAGCCGAGGACGAAGAGTGCGGCAACCGAGCCCGCGACCGAGAGCGGAAATGCCTGCCCGACCGCGAAGACGAGATACGGGGCGAGCGGGATGAATCCCGCGACAAAATATGAAAAGAACATAACTGCGCCGGCAGCGATCGAGCCGCGCGTGTCGTCAGCTCCCCCGTGCATCTCCTCCACCGATGCTTCGGAGAGAAAACTGCCCGCCGCCATCGAGAACGCTTCGACAAAAATGAGTACGATGCCCGTAAGAAATATCGTTTCGCGTCCGACGCCGGCGATCGCGATGCCGGAGAGAAGGCCGACTGTGGAGACGAGCCCGTCTTCGACCCCGAAGACGGGATTGCGGAGAAACAACGCGCTCCGTAGATTGAATGCGCCCATGTCCGTATGGTAGCACTTCGAGTGCTACACTTTCTCTATAAAACTATGAAGGTGCTAGCGATAGATCCTGGATACGGTAGGTGCGGCGTGGCGGTCGTGGAAAAGAACGGGGGCGGGAAGGAAATTCTTTTATATTCAGCATGTATCGAGACCTCTGCAAAGGCCGAGTTCGCAGAGCGGCTCGCGACGGTGACGAGTGAATGCGCGCGACTTATTAAGATACATGCGCCTGATTGTGTAGCGCTCGAAAAATTATATTTCCAAACGAATCAAAAGACCGCAATGCGGGTCGCCGAGGTGCGCGGAGCGCTCATCAACACCGCGCAGAGCGCGGGAATAGCGGTTTTTGAGTACACGCCGAGCGAAGTAAAGAGCGCCGCCGCAGGAAGCGGCGGCGCCGACAAAAAAGCCGTCGCACGGATGCTCCACGCGCTCGTGAAGATAGAAAAAGAGATCGAGCACGACGACGAATACGACGCGATCGCTATCGCTGTCACACACCTGGCGCGAGCGCGGGCCACATAGCTAAAAACGGTAAAAAAGAATTCACCCCGTTAGAGGCTTCGGAATTTTTGACTCAAACTACAGAAAAGTCGCCGTAGTCTTTGCGTTGGTTGCCTCTAACGGGGTAGAATGGTCTGAATATATGTCCATTACGCGCCGCTTTTTCCGCCGTGTCAGATATATCGTACGCTGCACCCCTGCGTGGCTTGAGGTAAGTCTCCTTATCGCTGCCATCGCGACGTTCCTGATTTTGACCGGCGGCATCATCTGGGCAAGCGTCATGCCGATACCGGCGATCAACAATTTTGAGAATCGCCAAGTGGCGCAATCGACCAAGATATTCGACCGCACCGGAAATATTGTGCTTTACGACGTGCATGGCGCCATGCGCCGCACCTCGGTACCGCTCGAGGAGATCTCCCCGTACATCCAAAAAGCCGCCATCGCGATCGAGGACAATACGTTTTACGAAAACGCCGGCTTCCGTCCGCTCGCCTTGCTCCGCGCCGTTTGGACCAACATCACGCGCGGCAACCTCTTGAGCGGCCAGGGCGGCTCGACCATAACGCAGCAAGTCGTGAAAAACGCGCTCCTCACACAGGAAAAGACGATCACGCGCAAGGTCAAAGAGATCATCCTCGCGTTGCGACTCACGCGGGTCTACACAAAAGACCAGATCCTCAACACATACCTCAACGAAACAGCCTACGGCGGCACGATCTACGGCGTCGAAGAAGCGAGTCAGTATTTCTTCGGGGTCCCCGCAAAAGACGTAGATCTGGCGCAGGCCGCGTACATCGCTGCGCTTCCACAGGCGCCGACGTACTACTCACCGTACGGCAACCACCGCGATGCACTGGACGCGCGCAAAAACCTCGTGTTGGCACAGATGCGGGACAATAATTTCATCACGCACGAAGAATATGAGCAGGCGCGCAACGAGGAAGTCCAATTTAATGATCCGAAAAATGCGGGTATCAAGGCTCCGCACTTTGTTTTCTTTATCCAAGAGTATCTGGAACAAAAATACGGGGCTGACGCAGTCTCGCAGGAAGGACTCCATGTCGTAACGACGCTCGATTACGATCTCCAGCAAAAAGCGGAGGCGACCGTCGCGAAATTCGCACCTGGATTGCTCTCGAGTTTGAATGCCTCGAATCAAGGCGTCGTGGCGGTCGATCCGAAGACCGGACAGGTACTCGCCATGGTCGGCTCAAAGGGGTACTTCGATGACACGATCGACGGCAAGGTGAACGTTACGCTCGCGAAGCGTCAGCCGGGTTCTGCATTCAAGCCATTCGTCTACGCGACGGCGTTCGCAAAAGGATACACGCCGGAAACGGTACTCTTCGACATCCAGACGCAATTCTCGACCGCATGTGCCTCGACCG
>MFLH01000035.1:6386-11942 GCA_001781275.1 Candidatus Kaiserbacteria bacterium RIFCSPHIGHO2_02_FULL_54_11b
TCCTGGGCGGCGGCGAAGTGACGCTCTTGGATATGACCGGTGCATATAGTGTGTTTGCGAACGACGGCGTGAAAAACCCGCCGACCGGAATTTTGCGTGTCGAGGATGCCGCGGGAAATGTCCTCGAGACCTACGAGCAAAAGAGTACGCAAGTCCTCGAGCCGCGCGTCGCGCGACTCATCAACGACATCTTGTCGGACAATGTCGCGCGGTCGCCGGAATTTGGTCTCAACTCTCCGCTTTTTTTCAAGAACTATGACGTTGCGGCGAAGACGGGGACGACCAACGATTTCCGTGATGCGTGGATCATCGGCTATACACCGGGGATCTCCGTCGGCGCGTGGACGGGCAACAACGACAACAGCTCGATGGTAAATAATTCGGCGTCATTCCTTGTCGCTCCGATGTGGCACGATTTTATGGTCTACGCGCTTTCAAAATACTCTGCTCCGTCCGATGCGTTCCCCGCTCCGGGACCCGATCCTGACGTTGCGACGATGCCCGCAGTTTTAACCGGCAATTGGAATACTGACCCGACGCTCGGCGTCCACGAGATCTTGTATTGGATTGATAAAGACAATCCGCGTGGCGGTCGACCCGCGAACCCCGCGCGGGACCCGCAATTCGCTCACTGGGAATACCCCGTAGCGCTTTGGGCCGGCCAACAGGCGGGACTCATGGGCAGCACGACTCCGCAGGGAGGAGTTATTGTGCCGGGACCGGGACCCACAGGATTCCGCATTGTCTCTCCGCGGGAAGGATCGGTGACCCCCTTCGGCGCGGCCGTCACCTTCGGCGCTGAATCTGCGCAGCCTCAATCGGTATCGAGCGTCTCGTACTATGCCAACGGCGCACTCATCGGCACTTCCGCGCAGTCTCCGTACATTGTTTCTTACCGACCAGCCGCCCCTGGTCCTGTAACGCTCCGCGCAGTAGCAACGCATGCTGACAACACGACCGAAGAGCAGATGATTACATTCTCAGTCCAATAATCTACCGATTCAGAGGCATCACGAGGTACATGAAGGATGCATCGGAAACGCCACGGATGACAAGTGGTTTCCCCGCTCCGGCAAAACTTAAGGTGATGGAATCTGATTCGATGATCGTGAGGCAATCGGCAAGGTAACCAATGTGAAAGTTGATGTCGAGATCCCCGCCGGAGAGCGCCGCATCGATAGAATCCGACATTTCCCCCACCTCGGCACTTCGCGCTGTCGCGCTGAAGATCTTTCGCTTCGGATAGATATGCAGCCCGACATGCTGATCATTGCCGGAAAATACACGCGCCTTGCGGAGCATTTCCGCAAAATCATTTTTCAAAACCGTCGCTTCTGTCTCAAATGCCTTTGGTATGATTTCTTTGTAATTTGGGAATGTCCCATCTACCACGCGCGACATGTACCGCACACCGTCCGCGGATATCGACATCTGTGAATCATCAGCTGAAAGTGTTATTTCATCCGCACTAATACGCTCGAGGACGTGCACAAGCTCGAGCGCGTGTTTGAGTGGGATAAGGACCTCTGTTTCAGTTTTATTTTTTGCGCTGGGGATCGTTTTTTCAGCAAGGCGGAACGAATCTGTTGCGACACATACAACCGCTCCCGGTCGGAGCGACACATACACACTCCCCAATTCCGGTCGGATCATAGATGGCGACGCCGCGTATGAGACAGATTGTATCCCCCTCATCAACTCTTCACGCGAAATGCCAATTCCCTTCGCGCCACCCCCCTCTCCAAGCGCGGGGAACTCTTCGTGTGGTATGGATTTAATAAGTGTTTTTGTCCCGCGTGATTCGATTATCAAATTCCCTTCTTCAGTTTTAAGATGTATCTTTTCCCCAGATATCGATCGGATCGTTTGTGAAAGCACCACCGCGGATACAGCAACAATCCCCTTATCTTCAACCTCACATGGGATCGTGATTTCTATTCCCGCTTCTAAATTTGTTGCCTTGATACTACACTCTCCTTTACTTTGATTGCCCACATCCAACAACACACAAGAAAGAACGGGAAGGGACTCCTTTTTCCCTACAACCCTCTCCGTTAGTTGCACCGCGTGCAATAACTTCTCCTTTGTTGTTGTCATCTTCATACACTATCTAGATATATTTATATATAAATACTATTACTACTATTAGTACTGGGGATATAGTGGAGAAGTGATTTTGAGAGTGAGGAGACTATGATTTTTTGATGAAGGGGTGTGTTGAAAACTTTCGTGTGAGTTTCGAATAAGTTGTGAGTAGTGGACTTACTATTTTTCATAGGGGGATAAGTGGGGTGTTGTACGAACTCAATTCACATGTTGTTCATCTGGTTATGCATGGATAAGTGTTCGGATGTGTTCAAGCTCCTGCTCAAGCGAGGGATTGGATTTGACCTCTTCTTTTATCTTTTCACACGAGTGAATAACGGTCGTATGGTCCCTCCCCCCAAGTTTCTCGCCGATCGATGGGTAGGAGACGCTAAACTCCTCCCGCAACATATACATAATTATCTGTCGCGGCTTCACCACTTCTTTCTTACGCGTCTTTTCGTAGATACTTTTCTCAGGGATATCGTAATACGAAGCGATCCGGCGCACGACTTCATCGACCGAGACACCCCGATTCGGTTTCACATTATGCTTGATAAGGGCGCGGACGTCAGCCTGAGTCACGGCCTTTCCTTTGAGTTGTGATTTGCACACGATCATATTGAGGACCCCCTCAAGCTCCCGAATGTTTCCACGAAGGTTTTCAGCGATATATTGGACGATGTCTTCGGGAATAGAAAAACCATGTTGCTCGATCTTGGCGCGGATGATCGCGACGCGGGACTCCACGTCCGGCTCAGGGATCTCCGCGATCATACCTGCGCCAAACCGACCTCTCAAGCGATCTTCGAGGCCTGGGAGGAGTGCTGGATGCTTGTCGGAGGAGAACACGATCTGCTTGTTGTTATCACGCATTGCGTTGAAGAGGTGGAAGAGCTCCTCTTGCGTTTTTTCGGTGTTTGCGATGAATTGCACGTCGTCCATGATGAGTACATCGTATTGCCGGTACTGGTCTTTGAAATTATTGGCGTGTCCGGCGCGGACCGCGTTGATATAGTCGACCGAGAATCGCT
This sequence comes from Candidatus Kaiserbacteria bacterium RIFCSPHIGHO2_02_FULL_54_11b, assembly GCA_001781275.1. Lineage (GTDB taxonomy): Bacteria > Patescibacteriota > Minisyncoccia > Phycocordibacterales > UBA2100 > UBA10103. Next base: position 9,506 of record MFLH01000035.1, read on the forward strand.
CCGAGGTAACGTAGAGCACTTTTTTGTTGGAATGACCTTTTTTGAAATAATTTCCCACCGCTTGTATGAGGTGTGTCTTTCCATGTCCGGTCTGGCCATAGATGAAGAGCGGATTGTAGGCCAATCCCGGTCGTTCAAGAATAGCTTTCGCGGCGGCATGCGCCAATTCATTGAACGGCCCCACAACAAAAGTCTCAAATGTATAACGAGGGTTCAAATTATCGCGCTTATCGATGTAGAGACTCCCGAGATCAAGCGACGTGTTCTCGGCCACCTGCGGGCGGGGCAATTTTCGTTCGGTTGCCGTTGCGGCTCCGCGGTGGACCGCGTACTCGACCGTCCGGATCGAGTTGTCGAGTCCGCGAAGCGCCTTCACAATGAGCTTGTGGTGCTTCTCCATGAGCCACTCTTTGACTATTTTTGACGGAACGGCGACGTGGACGATGTTCCCATCGCGACTCGCGATATCGGTGTTGCGGAACCAGGTGCGAAATGAGGCCTCAGAGGTGCCGAGCTCGATCTGCACGAGCGCGTTCTGCCATAATTCGCGATTACTCATAGAAATGTTAGACATGCACAACCAAGTTCGGACATTATACGCGGCAGGGTTCCCTGTGAAAGCTCTTCCCTCGGTCATGCCACTGTTTATAAGGTGTGGATAGGGTGGGGAGAAGAAAACTCGCGCTGCAGAGCCATTCTGGAACATGAACTTTTAGATTTTTCTACTACCTATCACCACTACTATATGTTGTTACGACTCTCGCGTTTGTTGCGCGATGTTCCAGAATGGCTCTGCAGCTCTCGTTGTTGAGGGGATTAGTGACGGGCGAGGTTCTCTGCGGCTCAGCAGCAGCATTTTTCCGGGTTGTGTTCGTTGAAAAAATGCGTATAGTGTCGTCATGTCAACAAAACGGAACTGGCAGCCGAAGAAACGTAAGCGAGTGAGAACCCACGGATTTCGGGCTCGCTCGGCGAGCACGTCTGGCAAAAATGTCTTGCGCCGCCGGCGCCAGAAAGGTCGAGCAAAACTCTCTGTCTAGCGGATCACCCGAATGCCAAAAAAATACCGGCTCTCTCGTGCCGACTTCATCAAGCTACCGCGGTCGTCGCGCCGTGTCCACGGAAATTTCTTTTCTCTCGTAGCGATCCCTGCCGAGTACACGCCAGGTCCGCGGGCTGCGTGTGTGGTCTCAAAGAAAATAGCGGTGCGCGCTGTTGATCGCAACAAAATCGAGCGGCGATGTCGGGAAGCACTTCGTCCCCACATGTCGCAGATCAAGAAATCGATCGCACTTATTTTTCACGCGAAGCGTGAGGCACGCGATGCTTCGTATGCGGAGATAGTGCGCGATGTTGAGAAGTTGTTGAGCAGTGTTGCCGGGCAGGATACAACCCGGTAGGACAATTTCGTATGGCCTTGGTTGCGGAACTCTCATCCCCGCGCTACAGTCTTACGAAATTCGATATGACATACGACGGCGGGAACAACAGCGGCAGAAACTATACGAAATTGTGCTAACCGGGTACAATGCCCACACCATGATCTCAAACCTTTTCCACGCGATCATCTATGATCCACTCTACAACGGACTCACCTTTTTTGTCGGCATCATCCCCTCTCACGACATAGGACTCGCCATCATCGCCCTTACGATCGTGGTGCGCATCGTGATCTTCCCTCTATCGAGCCGTGCCATCAAAGCACAGATGGCGATGAAGAAAATCGCTCCTGAAGTCGAGGTCATCAAAGCAAAATATAAAAATAATCGCGAGGAGCAGGGGAAGGCGATCTTCGCACTCTACCGGGAGCGTGGGGTGCGCCCCTTTGCCTCGATCGGGCTTGTGCTTATCCAGTTTCCAGTCCTTATCGGCCTCTACTGGGTCTTCTATGCCGGTGGATTTCCCGAGGTAGATGCTGCGCTCCTCTACTCGTTTGTCCCTGTCCCTCCTTCGGTCGACATGGAATTTCTTGGTGTACTCGATATGTCGAAGCGAAGCATCATCCTCGCGATCCTTGCGGCGCTCACACAGTTTATCTATACACGGCTCTCGATGGGGCCACGACAAAAAGCGCCCGAGGCGACTCCCGTTGAAGCATCTCTTTCCGGTGACATGGCAAAGAGCTTTGATCTGCAGGCGCGCTACGTCCTCCCTCTCATCATCGGGGTGATCGCGTATACCATCCCCGCGGCAGCGCCGCTCTACTGGGTAACGAGTAACATAGCCATGATCATCCAGGAATATGCATCGGGCAGGAGGTTTAAGGGGTAGATGTGTTGTGGAAGGGGCCTGCCCCGCAGTCGGCTCGCCCATTTCAGGGGTATACCCCGTGAGATAGCGAAATCAGATCTGATTTTGTTGAATATATTTTTGACGCGTCTTTCCTCGGTGAGTAACAAAAATGGACTTGTCTTATCTCGCGGGGTATAGTGCCCCG
>MFLH01000036.1 GCA_001781275.1 Candidatus Kaiserbacteria bacterium RIFCSPHIGHO2_02_FULL_54_11b
ATTTCCGGTCGAACTAGTAAGAGAATCTGTGTCGAATGTGATGCGTGGGGTAGGTGCTTCGCTCGAATTATCGATAGTGTCTATATACACTGTGCTCAGCGAGGAGGGTGCAAGTCGGTTTGCATATTTATCGGACTCAGCGAAGATAATAGCTCCGACCAAAACGGCAAGGCCGAGGCCGAGGTAGACAAGAAGGCGGGGGTGGTTCATGTACAAAGAATTAGTTTGCTTTGATGATAGCAAATATCTTATCCACGGTCTTTTGCGCCGCGGTCATGTCATTGGCTTGAACTTCCGCCGTAAGCTCGTCAAACAGTTTTTCTACCTCGGGCACCTGCGACTTATGCTTCGGCCCCCATACTTGGAACTCACGCTGGGCCCGCTGAATTTTGTCTGCAGTCGTTTCGCCTCCTATAGATCCCGCCTCCACGAGCGTCTCGCCCTCCAAAAACTTTTTGTAGGCCGCAATCGCCTCCACGCTTTCGGTCGAGGTGGTGTAGCCGTCGGCTGCCTGCGGAAGGAACCCCGCGAAGATATTTGCGAGAACGCCTCCATGATTGAATATGTGTCCGAGGTATGTCTCCCAAGTGATAGGCGAGGGTTTTCCAGTTATCATCGTATTAGTGCCCTCGACCTCGGCCCATGGCGCATTCTGTTTCTTCGCTTGCGCCCAGACACTGTCAAATTCACGCGACGAATTCATGTATATGCTGAAGCCAGCCCTGCTGTACGAATTGAACGCCTCCCACCATATCGAGCCGGAGTCGTTATGCCACTGTGCGACGCCTGATATATGCGTGTAAATGTTCTCTTTCGGAACGCCAGCATCGGCGAGCCCCTTAGCCCAACGCTCCAGGTAGTCATGGAGTATCTGCTGCTGCGCCCGATTGAGATCGGCGTGTGATGTCGTCGGACCCTTCCCTTTAAGAGAGAGCGAATGGTAAGCGAGTGTACTCATCGACCCGGCTTCCCAACCTACAATGAAGCCTGCGAAGAGATCCTGCTTACCCGCTGCCTGCAGGCGGCTGATGCCCGCTTTGATGGCAGGCGCAATGACGTCCCGCGTCTTCTGGTCAACCATCGCTTTGACTGCCACGCACTCAAAGCACATTGAGGGCATGAGCGTGCCGATAGAATCCCATGGGTCGCCGTCTGCAATGGTGCCCTTCCAGTCCTTCCATTCGCGCACGTCGTTCGCACCGGTGCCCTTGGAGAGGAGCGACCCGTCAGCACCTTTTGCAAACCGCCAGTAGTGGCTGATATCAAGATGGAGACCGACTGCCACGTTCTTCTCGAGCGCGACGTCGAAGCCAGTCTTGATGCTATCTGCAAGATCTTGGTCGCTCTGCTCTATCGTTAGCGGCCCGGTAGAGAAGCCGTAGCGTTTATTGGGGGCGAGGGTGAGGCTCGCTACCCCGAGCTTATTTTGCATCTTGCTGACATAGCTCTCAAGATTCGCCTTGAGCTTCGCCTGGTTCCAGGGAGTAGGTGCCGCGAGACCGCTCACGTCGGATGTGAGCCCGACCGGAGCGCCCGCATAATTTGCGCCATAAAAACTTTGGAAGAGAAGATACTGCAGATCCGCGGGAGAACCTGTGAACGAGCCATGAGTAATTTCGGGCGTTGTTGTTACCTCTGGTTCAGGATTGGGACCTCCGACGGGTTCGGGACCTCCGGCACGGGTAAGCATAAAAACAACGGCGATGAGCAACACAACAATGCCGCCCACAATGATCGGCCACTTCTTTTTTCGCGGTGGTGGGGGCGTAGCGGGAAATGGCGGTAAAATCGGCGCAGGAGCGACCGGAGGTGGAGGGACGATAGTATTATTTGGTGGCATGGCAGTTAGATTGAATCATCCCATACACTCATCCCTGCCGCAAGTTCTCTTGAAACCTTACTCCTGCAACTGCGCACCTGAGAGGAACTTCTGATACGCCGCGACGGATGCCGAAGACCATATGCTTTTACCGATACCTTGGCCGCCGGCGCTTCCATCCGCCGCATTCATGACGATGAGGTTGGCGCCGTGGTTGTAGTGCCAGGCAAGAAATGTTTCTGGCTTGACTGACGTTCCAGTTATGTTGGTCGGACTCGATTCAGTCGATCCCCATGTCGGATTACCATTGTCTGCAAGAGCTTTGTAGAGGACGTCAAGGCCGTTTGCAAGGGGCCCTGCAAGATAGGTGGTCCATCCCGGATTCGAGTATTCATTAAACGCTGTGTCGGTGGGTGCATTAGTGTACTGCAAGTATGCCGCGTCGAGAGCGGGTGCCACATGCGTATAAAGCTTAGCTTTCGGAATGCCCGCCTGCACCAGCTGCTTCCCCCAATAGGTAGCATAGTCTTGATTCACCTTTGCCAAGGCAGCCGGATAATCTGCCGGTGGCTTGTCTTTGGAATACCCAAGATTGGTAAGCGCACAGTAACCGAGACGTGTCTTCAGTGCGCCGTCTGTTGTCATCATGGCTCCTAATGTGGGGTTCAGTTTGTCTATGCCGGAGTAGTCGTCGAGGGATAACTCCTCCGAAAGCGTAATGCCCCCAAAGAGATCTTCTTTGCCAGCACTCTTCAAATCAGCAGTGCCGCGTAGTATGGCTGGCCCCAGTATTTTTGAGGTGATATGCGAGATTTCTGAGAGTACTTTCGAGCTGTTATAGCACATGACGGGAGTCATGCGCGTCTCCCCTTCTTGAAGGGAGTATCTGTTCTTGGTGGGTGTCCCGCTCCAATCAGTCCACTCAACATTCTTTTTATTCTCGAGACTGTACCCTGGCTGCGAAGCGTCGTACCAATTCCACATTTGCGCCGGCCAGCGAGTAAAGCTATACAGCGTAAAGTACACTGCCACATTTCTCTCTTTTGCGACCGCAAACGCTTCCTTGATTATTTTCTCAACATGACCCTGATTTCCGCCAATCCGAGAGTCTGCAAACCACACGGGTAGAACGATCATAAATCCAAGCCGGTGTTTTGCGTCGCCTGTAGTGTCAAACCGATTGATGAGTGAAGTCACGAGCTTATCAAGATTGCCATGGACGTCCTTCCCTGGGTCATACACGTCCGCTGGAATGCCAAAGACAAGGTACTGGGTCCCATTGGTGGAAGCTGTAGGCTTGGGTGTGGAGATGGGCTTTGGTGTTGGTGCCGGTACGAGTGTCGGGGCGGGGGTGGGAATTTCAGCATTAGTGGAGATAGGAGCGGGAATAGAAACACTCTTGGAACTATCTGGCTGCGTCGGAGTATTATGATTGATTTCTTGATTCGTAGAGATGGGGGTTGGTGGCAATGTAGATATCGTTGTCGCATGAGGACCAGTAAAATACAAAATCAAAAAACCGACGACGGCACCTACTGGCACTAAAATCAGCAGCCATTTCATCTGTCCCATTGTCAGAAGTATAACACCCGCTAGATTCTCACAAGATGACAATTCTACTTGGGTCTGACAGCACAACGAGCTCCATGGGATAACAAACATTATTGCCCGAATTTCCACTCAATATAGTCACCCGCCTTTGGTTTGTAGAGTGAGCAGCCCTCAGGTCGCGTTTCATTCACCTTCACCGTCCAATTGTTGCTGTAGCCGTTGATCTCGCGGACATAGCGGCTGCCAAAAGTCGCGAGGTACGAATCGTCGATGAGGAGAGAGCGGATTTTGCCCTCTGCTTTTGCTTCGACGAGATTAGCGCAGAGGTCGTCGCCAGGGTTGAGGTTCACTTCAAAATTGCTGACCCCGTCGGGATCAGAGAGCTGCACATAAACGATTGAGTAAGGAACGGTTGAGGTTGAAGGAGAGTTCGACGGATGATTGATCGATTTCGTTGTGCTTCCTTGAATCCCAACACTTCGTTTTATAACGAAGTGTTGGGATGAAGAAGCATTTTGTACTGTTTCCTGTGGCGGTGATGTCTGTGCGAAGGGTTGATACCCGCCAAAAAACGCGTACGCCAACGCAGCTGCCCCCACCAACCCAAGAATCGTGACCTGCTTTTTATTCATGGTCTTCAAACAACGACCTAAACATATCCTGCTCGCGTGGCATCTTGAGTTCATCTCGGTCTACCGAGCTGGCCCACTCCACAGGCGCGTCTTCGATAATAGCGAGAGGCTGCGATTCGCTTCCTTCGCCCATCACAAGCGTCGCGGCGGTAGCAAGTGAGTCCGCCACATCGGTCTGTGTGACTTCCATCTGGCGGCCGAAGAGGTCTGGTGTGCCTCGGTAGTCGCGAATGCCCTTAAAGCCCGCGTAGCCTAAGGCTACGCCCACTACACCCGCTCGCAAAGGCATTATTCTGCTGTCCGTAATGATGATGCCAAAATTTCTTATGCTAGTCTTTTGCAAAACACTAGCATAGAGGCGCTGGGCGGATGCAAAGGAGTCTTTCGGCAGCAAAATCATCTTCCCGCTCGCCCCGTGGTCGCGAAGTGACTTTACGGGGTAGACGTTGGACTCATCAATTCCCGCGTTCACCACCACCGTGCCGTCGCGCACCGTGAGCCACCATTTGCCAAAGATATGCCGCATCCATTCGCTTTCTTTGCGGATCCATTCCTCTTTCTGCTTTGCATTTTCGACGACAACGGTCCTTCCCTCCGCAAGCGCGACGATTTTAGAGGCGATGGCAAGAATCGAACCTTCCTCCAGGCGCGGGATATGTTCTTCCACGAACGCTGTAAGCTTCTCTCCTTCCTTAAATATGCGCGTCTTTATGGGATTAACCCTCATGTCTTCACTGTACCGCGTAGAAATCGAATGCCGAGATACGAAAGTGGCGTATAAAGCACTCCCATGGCCACTTTGAAGAGCCACCATGTGATCATGATGCGGATGAGAACTGGCGTCGGATAGACGCCAGCGAAGGCGATGGTCATAAAAAGCACGGTATCCAGAAGCTGCGACCACAGGTTGGAGAGATTGGAGCGAAGCCAAAAGTATCGCGAGCCGATGGTACCCTTGAAGTAGAAGAAGGATACGACGTCTTGGTATTCGGCCACGATGAACGCGACGATGGAGGCGATCGCGATCCGCACCGATATGCCAAAGATCTGATCGTAGCTCTGGTGCGCCCACTCTCCTGCGGGGTCCCACGGCAGTGCGAGCGAGAGGAAAGAATAAACGATGAAGAGCGCGGTTGCGATAAAGCCAGCGAGTACGAATAGTTTCGCCATTTTCTTGCCGTATACCTCGCCGATGACGTCGGTCGTAAGGAACACGAAGGGGAAGGAGAACACCGCGACCGAGACGTGCAGCCCAAGAATGAACGGCATTATCTTAAGACCCAGGGTATTGGCCGCAAAGAGCGATGCAAGATAGATTGCGAGCGCAATGAGTATCTTCTTCGTATCGCGCTCCGTGAGTGAGACTTTGTCCATAAGAAAGGCGCATTTTACCCGACTGGTACAATAAGGCAATGCGTACGATAGCCATCGCTGCCGTGACCCTCGATGGCAAAATAGCCCTCGACCCCGACCATTTCCCTGATTGGACGTCGGCCGAAGATAAGGTGTTTATGCGCGCACTTTTAGACACGGCGGACGTGGTCGTGGTGGGCCACAACACCTTTAAGACCGCCAAGGAGCCACTCTCCAAGAGGAATTGCATTGTGCTCACCGGCTCGGTTGCATCTACAGAGCGCAAGGGCGATAAGCTCCTCTACGTGAATCCTGGCACTACTGATCTGAAAGCCATACTTGAGCCCTATGCGACAGTCGCGATACTGGGCGGTGCGAAGACCTATTCGTACTTTTTGCAACACAATCTGCTGCACGAGCTCTATCTCACCATAGAACCGGTGGTATTTGGCCGCGGCATCAGTCTTTTTGAACATCTGGAAGGGTCTCCCACACACTTCAAACTCCTCTCAATGAGGAAATTGAACGAGGACGGCACTGTACTCTTGCACTATTCACTCGCTGCTGCAAAATAGGCACCGATTGTGTTATCCCGCCTCTCCCCGCCCACCCCCTTGCGTACTGTGTATATAGGGTACAATAGAGCGGTTATCAATAAACAGCCCGATTTAGGGCACAAGTAATCCATTTATATGGTAAGAACAGCAAATCCAGCATTATTAAAACCCCTCCACCTCTCACCCGAACTTGAGGAGGTGGTCGGCAAAGGCCCGATGTCCCGCGGACAGGTCGTGAAGCAGATCTGGGTGTACATCAAGAAGCACGATCTGCAGAACCCAGCCAACAAGCGCAACATCCTAGCCGACGCGAAACTCAAGCCCCTCTTCGGCGGCAAGGGCGAG
>MFLH01000037.1:0-5998 GCA_001781275.1 Candidatus Kaiserbacteria bacterium RIFCSPHIGHO2_02_FULL_54_11b
CGGTGAAACCTCTCTCGCGGTGCGACGTGGCAATACCGAGCCAAGTCCAGCCCCAGTTTTGGAAAATGAATTTCGTTTCTCAAAACTGGAGCTGGGAAGGTGTAGAGACTAGATGGCAGGCCCCTGGTGAGATGTAAAATTTCCCAGGGTGAAGGTATAGTCCAGACTACAAACTCACTCGCCATTTGGTGAGTGGGGCGGCAAAAGCCGTAGCGGTACGCATAACCTTGAGGTCGCGGGTGCAAGTCCCGCCCCCGCAACATGAAAAGATTTTCTTCACAATCCTGCTATAAGGGCGGGACTTGGGAGGGGGTCGGGGAACGGGAGTTCCCCGTGGAGGAAGGAATGGGAAAACCGTGGGTTTCCCAGATTGTCTAGCCCCCGCAACAAAATGGAGAAGACAGAAGCTGCCGGTGGAATCGTCGTAAACTCGCGTGGGGAAGTGGCGCTCGTTGCGAGCGGCACCGGAGAATTTTGGGGATTTCCCAAAGGTCATATTGATGAAGGTGAAGACGCATTCTCGGCAGCGAAACGTGAGATCAAAGAGGAGACGGGATTAGAAGGTCTGACGCTCATAAGAGAGCTTGGTTCCTATGGTCGTCACAGAGGGACTCCAGACGGGGGAGACGATGTGCGTGAATACAAAACGATACACATGTTTCTTTTCCGGACGACGGAAGAAAAGCTCATGCCGACCGATCCGTGGAATCCGGAAGCACGATGGGTGCCTCCCGTCGAAGTCGAAAAGATACTCACGCATTCGAAAGACAAGGAGTTTTGGAACGGCGTCGCGCAGGAACTAGGGCTCCTGCAAGGCGGCAAAGACGATCTCGGTCACCGAGAAGAAAACAAATAGCAACAGGGCGAGGAGGAATTGTTTCCACGACCACGAGAATATCGCGGCGCCCGTGGCGTAGATAAGAAATACGCCCGACAGTGCCCAGAGTACGGAATTGACCTGCAGAATGTGTCCCCACATGCACGCAAGTATAGCGTGAAATGAAAATCTGCGATATTCTCATTTTGCACACTAGGTCGGGGTAGCTCAGCCGGTTAGAGCGAGCGTTTCATAAGCGCTAGGTCGAGAGTTCGAGTCTCTCCCCCGACACACGACGCACGGTCATGTTTCTGCTAGAATGACGCGTCGAATAATGCGGGTGTAGCTCAATTGGTTAGAGCACTCCCCTGTCACGGGAGAGGCTGCGGGTTCGAGTCCCGTCACTCGCGCTAGCGAAGAAAAAGACCGGCCTTGTGCTGGTCTTTTTCTATGCTTGTTCCGAACATGGGGCTCGAACCGCGGGCCGCAGGCCTCGAAGAGAGGCCGAAGGTTTCGAGCGTAGCAACGCGAGAGGCGAGTCCCGTCACTCGCGCAAAGTTTGGTGTGGTAGGATAGCCGTATATGTTCATGCCAACAGCAGGAGGAAGTCATGACAAAATGAGACAGATGCCGGTGCCGGATTTTGAAGGGATGAAGCTGGAACCGCTCAGTGTGAACGAATATTCGCAGAGCATGGGGGATGTCGCCGCTCTTCAGTGGGACGCCCTCAATTCGAGCGAGTTCAAAGTTTCGAAAGGGGAGCGGATAGACGATTTGAAAAAACTTTTCCCGCAAAGCCTCAATGTCGACAACCATCTCAAGCTTTTTGTTTTGCGTGGCGAGCACGGCATTGATGGATTCGTCGCGATGAAGGTGGATACGGGACAGCGGCTTGGTACGCTTACACATGTGTGGCTTTCGGAGAAGAGACATCAGGCGGGAGAACTTGCCGAAATACTTCATACGTCGGAAAGGCATCTGCGCTCGCTCGGTTGCGACAGTGGGATAATCAACGCACCGCATGCGATGTCGACCCTTGAGCGCGTCGGCTCGCGCACAGAACCAAGCAACTTTTGGACATTCCAATCGGGAGAAGAAGAGAGTCCTGAGATCGTCGGCGAGAGCAGGGGGAAATGATCGACATGAAAACTCCGCGTGAGATCTATGCGGCATACACCATCATGCCGAGCCTGCAGATGCACCAGCTGCGGGTCGCAGCGGTAGGGAAACTCATCTGTGAACATTTCAACAAGCCGGTGAACAAGAAAGACGTCGTCCTTGCGTGTCTCTTTCACGATATGGGCAACATCTTGAAATTCGAACTCTCGCTGTTTCCAGAATTCACAGAGCCCGAGGGAGTTGAGTATTGGGAATCGATCAAAGCTGACTATCGCGAGAAATACGGGGAGGACGAGCATACGGCAACACAGACAATCATGAGCGAGGTCGGGCTTCCGGAGGATGTTATCAACCTTATGGAGGGCGTTGGTTTCTCAAAAGTTGACCATGTCTCCGCGGGTGATTCGTTTGAACAAAAGGTCGTTCAGTATAGCGATTTGAGAGTCGGGCCACACCACATTCTTTCCCTAAATGAGCGCATAGATGAAGGCCGCAAGCGTTACCTCGGGAGCGGTCGAAGCGTGGGCGCGCCGGACAGTAGTCGTTTTGAAGTTCTCGTAAAAGCGGCACGGGAAATCGAAAAACAGATTTTTGCTAACACATCCATCAAACCAGAAGATATCAATGACGCGGCGGTCGCGCCGCTTATCGAAGAGTTGCGAGACTATCCGGCCTAGAGTTTTTGGATCTCTTTCAGGTCGCGGTCGGGAAGGTAGAGTATGAGGAGGCCGATTATAACTCCAGCGATCGCCGAGAGCCCGTGATGTCCGCCGAAAAAGAAGATATCGATTCCGTCGAGGATATACCATATACCCCGCCAAATGAGGACCAAGCCGATGACAATCGTGAGGTTGTCTCTGAAATAGCGGATGAGGTGCCGCCGCGGTTGGGTTTGGTGAGGGCTGTCATGACGCTCGTCCATACCGAGTAGTGTACCATCCGGATTTTTATTACAAGTGGACGCGTGATAGTATCGTTTGGCAACCACGCCGATGTAGCTCAGTTGGTAGAGCACGTTCTTGGTAAGAACGAGGTCTCCGGTTCAATCCCGGACATCGGCTCCACTTTGACGACGCCGGATGCTACTATGCTGGCCGTTGGAGTGTTTGCCACCTTAGCTCAGTTGGTAGAGCACCGCTTTCGTAAAGCGGGGGTCCCGAGTTCAAATCTCGGAGGTGGCTCCAAGGTACTCATTGACGAAATTACGCCAGCCAGCACAATGAGCTCGGTGACACATTCGTGCACCTCATCCATTTACAGAATCGGGGAAAGGCTATGGCTGATGCTCTTGTCTTCCACCTGACGAGATGGGATGGCGGCTATCTTCGTTCAGATACGGTACTGCGATATGCCCATGATTCCCGATGCACCGTAGATCGGGGAGATACGTGGACGAGGACCGCATCGGATGGCGGAGTTACCCACCATCAGGTGACGAAGGTGCGAAGGTTCTTGGGAGTGCGCGGGGAAGAGATTCACGCGTTCATGATCCCAAAGCCCGAACCTGCTCTTGTGGTCTAGGCGAAGCGAGGGGGGCGCCGCGATGCCCCTCTCTCCATTTGTTATACTCGTCTTGTGAGCACCAAAGAGTCTATTCAAACCCAAATTGCCGAGATCGAGGCCCGCATGCTTGCTTCTGACTTTTGGGCCGACAAGGACAAGGCGCAAGCGGTGCTCAAGGAATATCAAGAACTAAAGGCAAAGCTCGCGGGCGGTGGCGGTTACGACAAAAGCGACGCGATCCTCTCCGTCATTTCGGGCGCGGGCGGCGATGATGCCGAGGATTTTTCCCGCATTCTCTTTGAAATGTACAAAAAGTACGCTGCTGGCAAGGGCTGGAATACGGGCCTGCTCTCATCCAACGAAAATTCGATGGGCGGATTCCGGAGCATCTCGTTCGAGATCGATGGCAAGGGAGCGTATGGTGCCTTGAAACACGAAGCCGGAGTGCATCGCCTCGTGCGCATGTCGCCCTTCAATTCCGCAGGGAAGCGGCAGACAAGCTTTTCACTCGTTGAGGTGTTGCCCAAGCTGCCGGACGTGCCCGAGACCCACATTCCTGAAAAAGACCTTGAGATATCGGTGGCGCGCTCGGGCGGCCCCGGTGGGCAAAACGTAAATAAGCGCGACACTGCCGTGCGCATGACGCATATCCCGACCGGCATCAATGTGCAGGTCACTTCCGAGCGCTCTCAAGCGCAGAATAAAGAAAAGGCCCTCGAAATGATCCGCGGTAAGCTCTACCAACTGCGCGAAGCGGCACAAATGCAGGAATCACGGGGACTTTCGGCGGGCGCCTCGACCAAAATAGAGTGGGGAAGCCAGATCCGCTCGTATGTCCTGCATCCGTACCAAATGGTCAAAGACCATCGCACCGAACACGAGCGTCGCGACGTCGAGCGCGTGCTCGATGGCGACATTCAGTCTTTCATAGATGAAGAAAAGAGTTTGGATAGTCTCGGGGAGAAGGTATAATAAAAAATTGTTACTATGATATTTTTCGACAAAGTCACCAAGATCTATTTCGAAGGTTTTCCGCCTGCCGTAGTCGACATCACGCTCGGCGTCGACCCCGGCGAATTTGTCTCCATCGTGGGGCATTCGGGCGCCGGCAAGACGACACTCCTCAAAATGCTCTTCGCCGAGGTCATCCCGACCGAAGGCGCGGTCTTTTTCGGTTCTCGGGAGGTGGGTAAACTCTCCAATCAGGACCTTCTCAAGCTCCGCCGCAATATCGGCACGATTTTTCAGGACTACCGATTGCTCCCGACGAAAAATGTCTATGAAAATATCGCCTTTGCCCTCGAGGTCGCGGGCCGAAGCGACGAAGACATCGCAGGGGATGTCCCGCATGTGCTCGATCTGGTCGGCCTCTCCGACAAGATCTGGAGCTTCCCGCATGAGCTCTCCGGCGGCGAGCAGCAGCGCGTCGCGATCGCGCGAGCGATCGTCAACCAGCCCGATGTCCTGATCGCGGATGAGCCGACCGGCAACCTCGATCCGATCAACGCGCACGACATCGTCGAGATCCTCAAAAAGATCAACGATCTGGGGACAACCATTCTCCTTACAACACACAACAAATCGGTCGTTGATTCCGTGGGCCGGCGCGTCGTCACGATGGATCAAGGTCGCATCGTCCGCGACGACAAAGAAGGGAAGTACTCTCTGTAGCGTAGTACACTTATCACTATGTCTCTCTGGACAACGGTCAAGCGAATAGCGCGGTACGGGCTTGTGGGCTTTGTCCGCAACGGATTTGTCTCGCTCTCCGCGATCCTCATGATGACCATCATGCTTTTTATGCTCGTCAACATCATGATCTCCAATGCGGCGATGCGCGCGACTCTGCAGGATCTCACCAACAAAGTCGATGTATCCGTCTACTTCCGGACAAACGCGACCGAGGATCAGATAGAGCAGGTCCAAAGATCCCTCGAAGCGCTGCCCGAGGTCGCGTCGGTCGCATACGTCAGCCGCGACCAAGCGCTCGCCGATTTCCGCGAACGTCATAAAAATGATCAGCTCATTATCGGCTCGCTCGATGAACTCGGCGGAAACCCGCTCGGCGCCTCGCTCGAGGTGCGTGCGAAACAAACGAGCCAGTATGAAGGCATCGCAAAATACATGCAGGCGCAGCAGGACGCCCAGTCAGATGCGGGAGCCGCGATCGATAAGGTGAATTTCTACCAGAACAAGACCGCCATCGATCGGCTGACCTCGATCATTGACACGTCGCAGAGGAACGGCATTGCGAAAACGATCTTTCTTGCCATTTCCGCCTTGCTTATCGTCCTCAATACGATCAGGCTCGCGATCTACACGGCCCGCGACGAGATCGGTGTCATGAATCTAGTCGGCGCCGGACAATGGTATGTGCGCGGCCCCTTCATGGTCGCGGGAGTGCTCTACGGTATCGTATCGAGCATTGCCGTCTTGGCGCTGCTTTTCCCGATCCTTTTGTACTATCCAGTCTTGATCGGTCTTGATCCGACGACCGAGCTCCTCTTCGGGTCCTTCAACTCGTTCGATTATTATACGGCTCACTTCCTCCTTTTCTTC
>MFLH01000037.1:6004-6168 GCA_001781275.1 Candidatus Kaiserbacteria bacterium RIFCSPHIGHO2_02_FULL_54_11b
CTTGTTGGGACCGGTATCGCGCTCGGCGCTTTGTCCAGCTATTTGGCTGTCCGAAGGTACTTACTGACATGATATCCTTATAAATATGAAGCGCGTGCGCGCAGGCCATAAATATATTTTTGTCGTGGGCGGCGTTATGTCGGCGGTCGGCAAGGGAATCGCTG
>MFLH01000038.1:0-6370 GCA_001781275.1 Candidatus Kaiserbacteria bacterium RIFCSPHIGHO2_02_FULL_54_11b
CAGCGACCATACTCGGAATATACACTCGTACCATCGCCGTCCTCTCGATCGCCGCATACGCCTACAGTGCGCTCATACTCGGCCCATACGTCCTCACCTACACCGATCATCTGGGCGGATACATGCTGCTTCTTATCCTCGGCGCCGGTTCGTGGTCGCTTGAGAATCTGCTGCACAGAGGGTACCTTCGTCCGTCGGTCCGATCACGCCTGCAGGTCTTTGTGCCCTTCGCCTTCCCCGTAATGCGCATGCTTTTCGGCTTTGGGGTCATGTTTGCGGCTGTGTACGCAAAATTCATCCACAGCGAGCTAGCGCTCAATGTGGTGACCCAGTACCATCTGACCGATTATTTCCCGTTCGAGCCCCTTTTTATCGTGCTCGGCGCGCTCATCGTCGAATTCCTCGCCGGTCTCATGATTTTTTTCGGGGTCGCGGTACGGTGGACCGGACTCTTCCTCATATTCTGGCTTACCCTCTCGCTTCTCTACTTCCAGGAAGCCGTGTGGCCGCACATCATTCTCCTTGGGCTTGGCCTCGCCATTTTTTGTCACGGATACGATCGCTACTCGCTCGAAGGACGATTTTTCAAGAAACACGGAGCAGAGCCTGTGCTATAGTCGGCCCATGAACATCCTCGTCATCTACGGCAGTTTGCGTGAAAAGTCTCTCAACAAGGCGCTGGCACGCGCGCTGGGGAAAAATCCGCCGGAGGGCATGACCATAGAGCTCGCCGGAGTCGGCGATCTGCCGCTGTACAACAACGACATGGAGCCGACGTTCCCTAAAGTTGCCACCGACTACAAGGTCAAGATACGCTCCGTGGACGGCATAATCATCGTGACACCGGAATACAATCGCTCGATACCTGGGGCTCTAAAAAATATGTTTGATTGGACCTCCCGTCCGTATGGCGATAACGCGTGGAAAGGAAAACTTGTCGGTGTCGTTGGCGCGGCGTCGGGCAATATCGGCACCGCGCTCGCGCAATATGACGTGAAAAAAGTGTTGGCATACCTCGACGCGCACATCATGGGTCAGCCGGAGTTCTACCTCAATGGGAGCGATAAATTTGATGCAGATATGAATCTCACGGACGAAAAGACAAAAGAGCACGTCACAAAATACCTCGCTGCGTTCAAAGCACACGTCGAGAAAATGTCCTAACGTTTTCGAACAAAAAGCATCAACACAACAAGGAAGCCGAAGAGGGTGGCGGCCATGAGCGGGAACGTGATGTAGTTGAATTCAAAGATGATGCGCTGTGCGCAGCTGATCCCCTCCGTGACTGCCGGACACGGCAGCACCCCCGCAGGTACCATCTGGAGCGCGTGCTGATAAAGCGCTATGCCGGCGCCAATCACCGACAGCGCTATCGAGTAGTCTGCGATGCGCACATCCCGCTTCCAGAGCGCGACGGCGAAAAGAACGACTTGCGGATAGAGAAATGCTCTCTGCCACCAACACAACGGACATGGTAGAAAACCAAGCACCTCTGAATAGTAGAGTGTAAGCCCGGAGCCAAGAGCCGCGAGGAAAAACGCAAGAGGCATCCCCCACTGCACCACCGACTCGGAGATTTCTCTCAGGAAGGCGTATCGCGAACGAAGGAAATATATTGCGAGCAACATCGCACCTCCAAGCTGCATCGCGAGTGTACCAAGTGCTAGAGAATAGTTGAGTGTTTCAGTCGACATGCTACTGAGGCAGGGGGCATCCGGAGTATTGGGAAAGTTCCTGCAGTGTGCGCTCGCCTGTCAGCGTCGTCGTCGAATTCGCAAAGGTCCATGTCGGATACTGTTGGACGCCTTTGTCTTTGCAAATCTGCAGCTGACTCTTCCCGTCCGGAGTTGAGCACTCGACGTAGGGCAAAAGCCGCGCAGCGCTGCCAAACATCTTTTTTGTAGCCTGACAATGCGGGCACCAGAATGCACCATAGAACACGGCGCCGTTGTCTTTCAAACACTGCGCGAAGGGATCGAGCTTGCTCGGAGCCGCACGTACAAAGAAGGACGCTCCGATACCAGCGACGATGAGCGCGATAATGATGACCCAAAATATGATGACGCCGTTTTTCATGGAGGAATGATACAATACAATCCTTGCTATGAACACCCCCTTAGAAGAAGTCGAGAAGGCGCTGCATATCGAGGACGTCGACCGCTCCTTTCTCCTCAGAGTTGTCCAGCCGGGGCTTATCGGGCTTATGGACGGGTCGATCTCGACCTTGGCCCCTCTTTTTGCCGCCGCCTATGCAACTGGCAATCCGCACGTTGCATTCCTTATTGGTACGTCAGCTGCCGTTGGCGCCGCGATCTCGATGGCATTCGCCGAAGCACTCTCGGATACCGGAGAACACACCGGACGCGGACACCCCTTTGTTCGTGGCGGCATCGTAGGGGCTATGACCTTCGTCGGCGGCATCTTACACACGCTGCCCTTCCTCATATCGAACCTCGCCGCAGCCCTGTATCTTGCGTACCTTGTCGTAGGTCTCGAGCTCGTTGCGATCGCCTACATCCGGTACCGCTATTTCAAGATGAGTTTTTGGCTCTCGGTCGTACAAGTGGTTTTCGGCGGCGCTCTCGTATTTACCGCAGGACTCCTCATCGGCAGCGCATGAGCGCAAGCCCAATAGAGTGCATCCGCGTTGTTGCGGAGCCTCGGCGATTTCCTCACCGTACACATGTACGGCTCAAAAATCGCTTTCTCCGCGCCTAGCGTCTGCACCCTCTTGGTCTCGCGTTCAGAATATTTCGTCTTTATCGGTGTGTTTTTGCAGGACACTTACAGCCCACCGGCCTGATGAATTCGTCGAAATATTCAGAATCGTAATCGATGGTTAGCTCCTCCCCTTTTTTGATATCTCGTATCGCATAGATCATGATGCGATCGCCTTCGATCTCTGCCTCGGTATTGGGCTCGCATGAATGATTGATGTAGCGAGCAGTATTGCTGCGCGGTGAACCGTCGATCGTCCATTGCTCATTTATCTCAAAGAGGTACCGCGATGTCATCTCATCTGCGACTTTTGTCGGGATCTTTGTGCCGGTGTACTCGAGGATAAAGTCTCCCTTCTTGATAGGAAGCGCGGCAAAGAGTCCCTCCCCCGTCCCGGGCCTTGATCTATGGATTTGGAAACGTGCATCTATCGTTTTCATGGAGGCCAAGTATAACCCCTTACCACTTTTGTACTATACTCAAAAGTGGTAAGGGGTATAATACGACACATGTCAAAACGCGAAAAACTCTCGACCGAAAACTACAAGGGTGTCCGCGATTTCTACCCCGAGGACCAATTCATCCAGCGATACCTGTATGAACACATGGAGCGTGTCTGCGAGCTTTTCGGGTACGAAGAATACAGCGCGTCACTTCTCGAACCGGCCGAACTCTACCGCTCAAAAACATCCGAAGAGATCGTAAATGAACAGACCTACACATTCATGGACCGCGGTGGCCGCGAAGTGACATTGCGTCCGGAGATGACACCGACTCTGGCGCGCATGGTAGCCGCGCGGCAACGCGACATTCCGCTGCCTGCACGCTGGTATTCCATACCCAATGTCTTCCGCTACGAGCGACCGCAGAAGGGACGCTTGCGTGAACACTGGCAGCTGAATGCCGACATCGTGGGCGTCGAAGGTGTCGAAGCCGACGCAGAGATCATTGCCGTCGCCCACGGCATCATGCGCTCTATGGGAGCCGACGAGCGCAATTTCGAGATACGGGTATCGGACAGGCGCATCCTCGATGCGATCTATCATTCTGTTGGAATCGCGAAAGAATACACTGGCAACGTCACCCGCCTTTTGGACCGCCGAGCGAAAATAGACGATTTTGAGAAAGAACTTACGACGCTCATCGCGCATGAAGAGAAAGCGGTGCGGCTCATTGAAGAGCTCGAGAACATCACCTCCACGGCATACCTCGAGGAGCTGCGTGTGGCGCTTGAGCACTTGGGAGTGCGCAACATGGTGGTGGATACCTCGATCACGCGGGGGTTTGATTACTACACGGGCATGGTATTTGAAGTATTTGATACCGATGAGAGCAATCGAAGATCGCTTTTTGGTGGCGGCCGCTACGATAATCTTCTCTCGCTTTTTGGTGGCGAACCGATCCCCGCCGTCGGATTTGGTATGGGCGACGTCACCGCACGGGATTTTCTCGAGGCCCACAACCTCCTGCCGAAATACGCGCCATCGACCGAGCTTATGATATGCATCGTCGAGCCCGAAGCCACATCGCACGCCGTGCAACTCGCTCAGGGGCTGCGGCGTGAAGATGTGACAGTCGCGGTGAATTTTTCCGGGCGGCGCCTCGGCGACCAAATACGAAGTGCTGATAAAATGAAGGTGCCTTTTGTGATCGCGATCGGGGCAAAAGAGCGCGACCTTGGCCGCTACACGGTAAAGAACCTCGCGACGGGGGGCGAGATGACGCTTTCCGCCGACGGCATCGCGGAACACCTTTTTAGTTCGCTGGGCTAGTCTCTTGCATGAGAGTTGTAACATTTGATATTGAGACGGCGAATTGGATGTCGGACATCGGCTCGTCGGACCCGTCCGACCTGACTGTAGCAATCGTCTGCATTCACGATTCGGAGACCGATTCCTACTCGAGCTACCTCGAATCCGAGCTTTCGCAGATGTGGCCAATACTCGAGCGCACAGATGTGCTTGTTGGATACAATTCCAACCACTTCGATATCCCCCTTTTGAATAAATACTACCCCGGCGACCTCACGCGGATAAAGAGCCTCGATATCATGCAGGAAGTCTATGGGACTATCGGCCGGCGGTTGAAGCTCGATTCGATAGCGGAAGGCACGCTTGGAGAAAAGAAAAGCGCCTCGGGTGCGCAATCGCTCCAGTGGTGGCGCGCCGGTGAGATAGAAAAAGTGCGCGCGTACTGCCTTCGCGACGTCGAGATCACGAAAAAAATATTCGACTACGCACTCGAAAAAGGCTCGCTCAAGTACCAAGAGCTCGGTCGCGCCCGCGAATTCAAGCTCGACACCTCCAAGTGGCTTACGGGGACCGGTGGTGGGATGACCTTTACGCTGGGTTTATAACTCGGCTTGACCAAGAGAGCCCTTGTACGTAGGCTTTCCCAAGGTCCGGGCAGCAGCCCGTTGTACAAACCGCGTTCACGCAATCGCAACTCAAGAGGGGGAACGTCATGTCTGACATGACAAAGACGCCTCCCACCGTGCGCGGTGTGAGGGCTTACATGCAACGTGAGGTTCTCACGCTGCCGAACTTCATAACAATGATGCGCATCTGCTGCGTCGTCGGAATGTTCGCAGAGGCGAAGCGGCCAGTCCTTGTTCTTGTCCTCGCTTTTGCGGCTTGGCTGAGCGACGGCGTGGACGGCTTCGTCGCAAAAAAATTCGGCTCCTGCACCAAGCTCGGCGCGCGCCTCGATCAGTATGCGGACTGGAGTTTCGGGGTTGCATTGTTGTATACGATCTTCGTCGCCGAACACTTCACGTGGTACAACGCGCCACTCTTGCTATTGATCGGCGGGTATCTTCTTCTCCGAATGAGGTACCTGGCGGTGGAGACGACGGAGGTCGCCAAATTGAAGACCTTCGTGCAGTTTCTTGGCGGTGTTGTAATCCTCGGCGGACATGCGTTCGAGACTGGCCTGTTGCTCGTCATCGGCTATTTAATCGTGGGTAGCTCCTTGCCGCTCATGTTCAAATCGCTTCGGAGTTACGGCTCCCAAGAGAAATAATCACCGAACATCGGTGTGAGACTCGGCCCGGCCCTATAAGGTCCGGGCCGGCCATTTTTAAGATTTGTGCTTGGGAAATATGGAGTGCCTTATCCGACTACGTCCACTCTCCGTTAATTAATTTCTCTTTCTTCTCCCGGCTCCACTTTTTCAATTGAATCTCCCTTTTTCTGGCTTGGGATTTATTGGAAAATTGAGTTGAGATATACACCAACGTAAACGGCCCTTGTTGTTTTGCCATTTGCGAACCCTTACCACTATTGTGGAGAGCGATTCGTTCTCGAGGGTCAGGCGAAATGCCAACGTAGTAATTCTTTGTTCGGGCTCTGGCAATATAAACGTACCATTCCATGTTATTTGCCCCTCGACTTCGCTCGGGGTACTTCGCCTCGCCCACCCATGTTTACACTGAGCGAGTCTTCGACTTGGCTCAGACCAAGGCGAAACGAGTCGAAGTGTGCTTGGGGCCGGGATCGAACCGGCGACCCTTCCCTCTTCAGGGGAATGCTCTACCAACTGAGCTACCCAAGCATGAGCGAAATTACTATATCACAGAGCAACAGAGCGCTCTATTGTTGGGCGGGCGACAATTTTGACTGCAATTGCTTCAACATCTCCTGAAAACTCCCGA
>MFLH01000038.1:6376-6458 GCA_001781275.1 Candidatus Kaiserbacteria bacterium RIFCSPHIGHO2_02_FULL_54_11b
CCTCTGCTTTGGCGCCCGTCCCCTGTATTTGATCCACCGCCTGCATCGTGCTCTTTACCACCGGCTCAAGGTATGTCATATA
>MFLH01000039.1:0-5688 GCA_001781275.1 Candidatus Kaiserbacteria bacterium RIFCSPHIGHO2_02_FULL_54_11b
CACGTGCGATGCACAGACGCTGCTGTTCGCCGCCGGAGAGCGAATTCGGCGAAGCCTTAAGTCGATCTCTCACGACGTCCCACAGATGGGCCCGCCGCAGCGCGACTTCAATGCGCCCGTCGATTTCTGATTTCGCATTAATGCCTCGCAGGTAGAGTCCAGCGGCGCAGTCCTTGTAGATCGTCCGCCCGAGTGAGATGGGTTTTTGAAAGACGACACCCATCCTCATCCTGACTGATACGTGGTCGACCGAGGGGTGGAGGATATTGATTCCCTCAGGATACAGAACGACTTCTCCGCTTGCACGAATGTCCTGCATAAGTTCCGGCTTGGGGTGAAGACAGCGCAGAATGCTCGTCTTGCCACATGCTGAGGGTCCAATCACAATCGTTATTTTGTTGCGATGGATGGGCATCGTAATACCGCTGATGGCCAACTTGCCGCTTCCGTACCGGAGCGACAAGTCATTCAATTGAATCGCCACCTCCGGTTCGCGTGGGGCATGCATAGGTCACCTCATGTGTTTTCAAGGATCAAAAGAGCAAGAGCCCTCCCGATCCGGTCAGGGTTCATCGTCGTCTTTATGGCATTTCACCGCAATAGTGCAAGTGGCGGTATACTGGCCTCTATGCACATCCCGGACTCTATATACATGGTCGGCATTGGCGGCATTGGGATGTCGGCGCTTGCACAATATCTCGATCATACAGGACACACGGTTTCCGGCTCCGATCGGGAAGAATCACCTGCGGTAACGATACTCGTGCAAAAGGGAATACAGGTCGTCGTTGGGCACGAGCAGTGTTTTATCCCGGCAGATACCGAGCTCCTCATCTATTCTGACGCAGTGCCGGAGAGCAACATCGAGCGCGTGCGGGCAAAAGAAATGGGGATTCCGGAGATGTCGTATTTTGAAGCACTTGGTGAAGTGACGAGCGGAGCGCGCACGGTCGCAGTCTCTGGGACCCATGGCAAGACAACGACGACGGGAATGCTCGCGAAGATATTGCAGTATGCAGAGAAAGAGCCGACCGCTATCGTGGGCTCCATCGTGCGGGATTTCGGCTCGAATTTTTTGGCAGGCAAGGAAGATCTTTTTATCGTCGAAGCGTGCGAGTACCGTGATCATATCTTGAAACTCTCGCCGGAAATTCTCGTCATCACCAATATTGAACTCGACCACACAGATTATTTTCCCGATCTCGAAGCGCTGCAGACGACCTTCCGCAAGGCCGTCGCGCGCGTGCCCGCGCGCGGCATCATCATCACCAATCCCTATGATCCCACGATCGCGGCGGTACTCTCGGACGCGGCCGCGCCGATACTCGATTACACGACACAGACAGTCCCTGCGCTCCGGCAGATCGGAGAGTTCAATGCACAGAATGCCCGCGCCGCAAAATGCGCGGCGCGGGCGCTTTTCCCGCATCTCCAAGAATCGTACACCGATCGCGCGCTTATCGACTTCAAAGGCTCGTGGCGCCGATTCGAATACAAGGGCGAGACGCCGAGTGGGGCGATGGTTTACGACGATTATGCGCATCACCCGACCGCAATCGCCAAGACTATCGAAGCCGCACGAGAGAAATTCCCCGACAAAAAGATTGTTGTCGCATTCCACCCGCACCTCTATAGTCGGACTCGCTCTCTCTTGCAGGATTTCGGGAGGTCACTTGCGACAGCAGATGAAAGCATCATCGCCCCCATTTATGCCGCCCGTGAGGTGCACGACCCGTCTGTCACCAACGAGTCCGTTGCGGAGACCGCTCGGCGCTACGGAGGCGTCGCGCAAGCACTCGATTCGTTCGATGTCATTCGCGACAAACTGCTCGAATACGACGACCGGCACCTCATCATAACGATGGGGGCAGGAGATATCTACAAAGTCGCCGAGCAGATCGCTGATTAAGCATGCCCAAAAATCCCGACTACTTCGTTGTGGATCTTCTACACAAAACAATCATCTTCGATTTTGACGGAACGATCGCGGATACACAGCAAATAATGTTTGATACAGCGAACTCACTCGCGGCCGAATTCGGTTTTGACCCGATACGTCCCGAAGAGATGCCACAGCTCAAAACAATGAGCGCGCGCGAGCTGGTCGTGAAGCGGTTACGCGTGCCGCTGTGGAATATCTGGAAAATATACAAGCTTGAGAAGCGGGGGAGAGAGCTCTTTGCCGCACACGTAGACGACGTCCGTGTTTTCCCGGGCATGAAAGAAGTCATTGCGCAGTTGCGGAATGTCGGATGCCGAGTCGGCATCGTTACTTCGAATTCGGCAGATGTTGTTGCGAAAGTCCTGCAAACGACTACTATGCCGGTGGATTTTGTGTACGCGGGGAGCCGCATCTTTGGCAAGGCGCAAGCGCTTAGGAGTATGCTCTCAGAGCAGAACATCGACCCTACGACGACACTCTATGTGGGTGACGAGGTACGGGATGTCGAGGCATGTAAGAAGGTCGGCATCAGAATGCTTGCGGTAGGCTGGGGGTACAACGACGCAAAAACGCTCGAAAAGGCCGGCGCAGAAGTCGTCACAAAGCCAGGAGAGTTGGTACAAAAGATCGTCAACACATAATAAATGTATGGGAAAGCTTTCAATAGTCGCAACACCAATAGGCAACCTCGGGGACCTCACCTTTCGGGCGCTTTGGAATATGAAAGAAGCGACCGTGATCTACGCGGAAGATACGCGTGTGATTTCCAAACTCCTTTCACACTACGGCCTTCGCAAGACCGTGTTGCGGCTCGACGCGGCGACCGAGACAAAGAAAGTTCCTGAGATCACTGCGCGCCTCGAAGCGGGGGAACACGTCGTATACGTAAGCGATGCCGGGACACCCGGAGTGTCAGACCCCGGAGCACGGCTCGTCGCCGCAGTGCGCGAGCAACTGCCCGAGGCGACAATAGAGGCAATTCCGGGACCCTCCGCTTTGACCGCCGCACTTTCTATCGCAGGCCTGTCCTCCGACCAGTTTCTTTTTCTCGGATTTTTGCCGCACAAAAAGGGAAGACAGACCGCGCTCAAAGATATTGCTCACTGCACGTTCCCCGTCGTCCTCTACGAATCACCACACCGAATATTGAAATTATTGACCGAGCTCGGGAAATTCGCCCCCAAAAGTCGAGTCACGATCGCGCGCGAATTGACCAAAATCCACGAAGAAGTGCTCGTAGGCGATCCGCTCGAGCTCGCAGAGAAGTTGGAAAAGAAAAAAGCCGTCCGTGGCGAATTCGTCGTCATTATTGAGTCTCAAAAGTAGTGGTATACTGTGCCCGCATGACCATCGACGCTCTCATAATGCTCTCCGGTGCCTTTGTGGCCGCGCTTCCGTTTTTGGGATTTCCCAATAGCTGGGACACATTCTTTTTCCTGTGTGCGGGAATTTTCATCATTGCGCTCGGTATAGTCGTGCGGAGGCGTCTTGGGCAAAAAACCCGGGCTCTCAAAGACGAGGAACTGTCGGCGACACGCGCTCCTCGCTATGAAGACCCCGAGCAGTAAATTTCTCACGATTTTTCCTTGCTGCGGTATCAAGACTAATGGTATTGGCCCCAGATTTTCTATATTATTCGTATGCTGAAATTACTGCGGGGCAGGCGTTGGCGCAGTAGCATCGCGATAGTCGGGGCGGGGCTCGTGATAGCGCTCGCTGCTGCGGTCGCGGCTGAGTCAATCGCGCCGAAGATCGCATATGTCCGCTCAGGGGCTGCGGCCTCGGAGTCGGTGCCAGAAATACCGTCGGTGGCACACTTGCCAACGCCGGTACCGCTCCGCGCTATCTACATGACACAGTGCGCGGCGGGCACGCAATCCTTCCGGACCGATTTTCTCAAACTCCTCAATACGACCGAGCTCAACGCCATCATCATTGACATCAGGGACTACACCGGGAAGATCGCATTTCCGACGGACACTCCGTCTTTGCGCGACATGGTTTCCGACGAATGCGGCGCGCGCGATATGAAGGAGTTCGTAAAACTCTTGCACGACAACGATATCTACGTCATCGGGCGTATCACGGTATTTCAAAATCCCGCGTACACCAAGCTCCATCCCGAACAAGCCGTGCAGCACATAGATGGCGGCGTATGGAAAGATAAGAACGGACTTGCCTTCGTCGATGTGGGGGCGAGGGCGTACTGGGACAGCGTCGTCGAACTTTCCAAAGAATCGTACCTGCTCGGCTTCGACGAGCTCAATTACGACTACATCCGTTTTCCTTCGGACGGCAACATGAAAGCGGCGGTCTATTCATACAATGCCGGCAAGACGAAGGGAGAGGCGCTCGAAGAGTTTTTCCGCTACCTGCACAGCAAGGTAAAAGCCATCCCTTCGACGGGCTCAGGGCAAGGGGAGGTCGTCATGTCGGCGGACCTTTTCGGCTATGTGACGGTGCACACCGACGACCTCGGCATCGGCCAGATACTCGAGCGCGCGCTCCCGTATTTTGATTACATCGCACCGATGGTGTATCCGAGCCATTACAACGCGGGATTCGCGGGCCTCAAAAACGTCAACAGCGATCCCTACAAAGTCGTGTACACCTCGATGGCAGAAGCAGTAAAGCGTACGGTGGCGACGACCACAATCCTTGCTTCTTTCGCATACGAGCGCATTGGCACCTCGACTCCCGCCCTCTACAGCAAGCCCTCGTATCCGGCGAGCAAGATGCGCCCGTGGCTCCAGTCTTTTGACTATCCCGTACCGTACACGCCTGAAATGGTCGCCGCACAGATCAAGGCCAACGAAGACGCCGGACTCGACTCCTACATGTTCTGGGACGCGGCGAATCGATACCGCAGCCTGCGCCAAGTCCTCGCGCCGCAATAATATAATAGAGGTATAATGCTGGCATGAACTCCGGTCGGGAGGATGATGACCGCCGTATTACGTATTTTGCGGCGACGCACACACGCGGAAAGCGCGAAATGTTCGGCATTCGCGGGCTGGATCGTGGCAAACACATCTATGTAATCGGCAAGACGGGTATGGGCAAATCGACCATGCTCGAGAACATGGCGATACAAGACATCCAAAATGGAGAAGGCATCGCATTTATCGACCCACACGGCAGCACGGCAGAGAAATTACTCGACTTCGTCCCGCACGATCGCATTAAAGACGTTGTCTACTTTGCGCCCTTTGATACCGATCACCCCATAGGATTTAATGTGATGGAAGACGTGGGCTACGACAAACGCCACCTCGTCGTCTCGGGACTCATGGGAGCACTCAAGCGCATTTGGGTGGATGCATGGTCGGCAAGAATGGAATACATTTTGCAAAATACGCTCTTGGCGCTTCTCGAATATCCGGATTCGACGCTTCTGGATGTAAACCGCATGCTCACCAACAAAACCTTCCGTGCGGCGGTCGTCGCAAAGATCACCGACCCCATCGTGAAAGGATTCTGGGTGGAGGAATTCGCTGCATTCACCGATACCTACACGCGCGAAGCGACGCCCGCGATCCAGAACAAGATCGGACAATTCACCGCAAACCCGCTCATCCGCAACATCGTGGGGCAAGGCAAATCATCTTTTGATCTGCGCAAGATCATGGATGAAAAAAAGATCTTCATCGTCAACCTCTCCAAGGGGCGGATGGGTGAGACCAATGCGAGTCTCTTGGGCTCAATGCTCGTCGTCAAGATCTACCTCGCGGCGATGTCGCGCGCGG
>MFLH01000039.1:5705-10535 GCA_001781275.1 Candidatus Kaiserbacteria bacterium RIFCSPHIGHO2_02_FULL_54_11b
CGAAGCCTTCGCCGACATCCTCTCCGAGTCGCGTAAATACAAACTCGCGCTCACGCTCGCCAACCAGTACATCGAGCAGATGGAAGAAGAGGTACGCGATGCCGTCTTCGGCAACGTCGGTACTTTGATCGTGTTCCGTGTCGGTCCTTTCGATGCGGAAGTGCTCGAGACCGTCTTTGACCCGACCTTTACACCGGAAGACCTCGTGGGGCTCGGTATCGGACAGATCTACCTCACGCTCATGATAGACGGCGTCGGCTCGAAGCCGTTTTCTGCCGAAACGATACCGCCTATCGATACACCCCCCATCTCATATCGCGATGATTGTGTACGGACTTCGCGAGAGCTCTACGGGAGGTCGCGTGCGGAAGTCGAAGCCGCCGTCAATCAAAAGCAGTTGGATTTCCAGCCGCCGCCGAAAGAGAAAAAAGAGCGCGAAAAAAGCACATACGGCTCACGTCCGCGTGCCTCTGATGCTGCTCCCCGACCCGCGCAAGATGGCCCGCGCGGATTCGCTGCAAGCCCGCAGCACAGCCTCGCGCCCAAATCAGGGGGGTTTGAACCTCGTCCGGCAGCATTATCGCGAAGCGCTCCTCCTGAGGTGGAGCAGCGCTCGGCGCTTCGCGCAGCTATTGCACAGGCCCGCCCGCCCGAAGCACCTGCGCACGCAGCCCCCATCCGTTCTCCCGCGGATATCTTGCGCGAACGCCGAGCGCAGAAGCCCTCACCTCCCGCAAGAGACTCTGGAGACGTGAGGCCTCCCTCCGCCGGGGCCAATAGCGGGGCGCAGCAAAATCCACAGCAGGCTGCCCGACCCGCGCCGCGACCCCCGTTTCCGCGCGATAATAGCCAGCATGAGCAACCTGCGCAGACAGGTGAAGTCTCTCCTGAAGTGCTTCGCCATGTCCTGCGGGGCGAAGGAGAAGGCGAATAGCACCCCACGTACCGTCGCCGTCTTCTTCGTGGCGTTGTTCGCGTTTACTCCAAATGTTGCGTTCGGACAAGTGATCATCTCTGAATTTCTTTACGATGCCGAAGGCGCGGACACGGATCGGGAATACATCGAATTGTTCAATGCAGGTTCCTCACCGGTCGATCTCACCAAGTGGAAAATAAGCGACGGCTCGAACCACGTACTCAATGTGCCGCCAAAAAACGGTGGCATCGGCTCTATTGTGATACAGCCCGGTACGTACGTGCTCCTCGTCGACAACGCCGCGGATTTTCGATCACTCCATAGTGGCATTTCTGCATCGGTCATCGATACGGTATTGGGCTTGGCAAATCTGGAGGGCAGCATCTCTCTTATCGATGATTCGGGTGCTACGGTAGAAAATATTGTATACACCAAAGACCAAGGAGCTGCCGGCGACGGAAAATCACTCGCGCGCACCGAGGTCGGAGGAGCCTTCGCTCCGGCAACGCCCACACCGGGAAAAGGCACGCTCACTGCATCAGGCGCTGCAGACAATACCGATCCGAACGACGAGGTGGCCACAGACGATGGAGCTGGCTCGGGAAGCAGCTCCGGCGAGCGTACCACGGTGGGGCCGGCACCGACCGTTTTTGCCGATGGCGGGAGCGATCGCACCGTTGTCGTCGGTGCTGATACAGAATTCAGGGCGCGCGCATATGATCAGAAGAAGAACATCATCGATACCGTGCGTTTTCACTGGAATTTCGGCGATGGCTCGACCGCGGAGACACCCGTCGCTTTCCACCACTTTGAATATCCCGGACGCTACGTCGTCGTGCTCGACGTCCGAGACCAAGAGGACACGGTACCCGATCAAGTCATCGTAACGGTGGAGCCGATGAAGCTCGTGCTCTCGCTTCTGTCCGATGGGGGGATCGCGATCGAAAATCGCGCAAGCCGCACGCTCGATCTTTCCCGCTGGATCGTCCGCTCGATGGGGCGGAACTTCATCATTCCGGAGCGTACGTTTGTCCTCGGCAACGCAACGCTGCGCATATCGCAAAAGACGCTCGGTTTCTCGAGCGGTGCAGATATCGAACTGGCGTATCCAAATGGTACCTTCGCGCTCGGCGTCGCTCCCGCCGAAACACTTGTCTCGACATCGACGCCACTCTCCACCTCCACCCCACTCACTCTGGAGCCCGCCTCGCGCGAGCAAACGACAAACAGTGAACCGACAATCGTTGAAGAGGAGGTAAGAGAGACGTCGGGTGCGTCGGTCGAACAATCCGACTCTGCCACGACGATGCAATCGGACTCGGCACAGGTGGCAGCAGCGGGGATTATACCGACAAGCGCCTCGTACACATGGTGGCTCGGCGCGCTCGGGATCGCGGGCATTGCTGCCGGCTCGCTCGTCTTTGCCCGCCGCTTCGGGAAGAAAGAGTGGGATATCGTTGAAGAAAGAGAGGAAACAGGATAGTCTGTGGGGAATGAGCGCTCAAAACACGAAGCGCATTCTTATATTCTCGCTTGCCTACTACCCGCACTACTACGGTGGAGCAGAGATCGCAATCAAGGAAATAACAGATCGCATTAATCCAGGTGAGATCGAATTTCACATGATTACATTGCGGTTCGACTCGAAGCTTCCCAAAGTCGAGAAGATTGGCAACGTGTTGGTGCATCGCATCGGATTCGGGCGTCCTGATCCGTCCATCGTCGATCTTAAACGTTTCCCGCTTCACCTCAATAAATACCTCTTTCAATTCACTGCCGCATGGAAAGCAATTTGGCTCCACAGGCACTATGGGTACGATACCATTTGGGCTATGATGGCTCACTCATGCGGGATTCCCGCGGCGCTCTTCAAGATATTTCATCCGAAAGTTCCGTACGTCCTGACTCTCCAGGAGGGTGATCCGCCCGAATATGTTGAGCGCGTAATGCGACCTCTCTGGCCGCTGTTTTCTCGCGCATTTACGACGGCAGATGTTGTGACTGCAATCTCTACATTCCTCGGACGCTGGGCGCGTCGGCGCGGCTTTACAGGCAGGCTCGAAGTCATCCCCAACGGCGTGGACGTCACACATTTTTCGCACGAGGAAATGCCGGCCGTTATCGACAGAGTGAAAGACAGTCTCGGCAAGAGAATGGGCGATGTATTCCTCATCACTACCTCGCGGCTTGTCCGCAAGAATGCAGTTGACGATGTGATCAAGGCGCTTCCGCAGCTCCCTCAAAATGTGCGCTTTATCATCCTCGGCATCGGTCCGGAAGAAGCGGCACTCAAAAAACTTGCAGCACACCTCAAGGTACAGAATCGCGTACAGTTTCTAGGTCAGATCGCACACAAAGATCTGCCCCGCTACCTTAAAGCGTCCGATATCTTTATCCGCGCTTCGCGCTCAGAGGGAATGGGCAGCTCATTCGTAGAAGCAATGGCCGCAGGATTGCCGATTGTTGCGACGCAAGAAGGCGGCATCGCGGATCTCCTTTTCGACGAGAAACGGAATCCCGACAAGCCCATCACCGGCTGGGCGGTAGACGTGGACTCTCCCGAGCAAGTAGCAGAGGCGGTCAAAGACATTATGGAACATCCGGAAAAAGTACGCGCCGTTGTCTCAACCGCCCGTGCGCTCGCCGCAGAAAAGTATGATTGGGATATCGTCGCCCGCGACATGCGCGAAAAAGTATTTTTGCCGCTCCTTGGAGCGGGGACAAGTCATTAGGAGTTAACAGGGTTCGGGTGTCTGATGGTGCGAGAGAGGAGGAACCAAAAAATGACAACCTCGGTTCCCGGTCCGGCCGCTCTCACGATTGATACGTGTTTTGCGGCCAAACTCCCGCTCTGTGATGGGTGGGACAAGGCGCTCGGCCTGCAAGAAACCGATGCGTTCTCGGCCGTACGGGCCCTCAAGTCGTGCTACGAGGTACGCCGTCCACTGTTTGTTTTGATGGACTGCATATGCTGGTATCGATGAGGTCTGTCGGTGACTACGACAACGGGGACGCGCACGCGCGCCCCGTTTCGCTTTTCCATTTATGGTGGTTGTGGGTGGAGGAAGAGACAGCGCTACTTCTGGAGCATCTCGTGTATTTCCAAGACGCGGGCGCCGAAATCTCCCGCAGTCGGGGGAAGAGGCCCTCCCTTTACTGCATCGAGAAATTCTCCGATCTCTTTTTGCAGCGGTGCGTCCGTGCTCTCGAGAATAAGTTCTTCCCCCCGAGTCAGTCGTGTGCCGTCCCACGTGAGTATCTCGCCGCTTTCGAAGGTCACGGTGGTCGTGTGCATTTTCTCCTGCGAAAGCCGATCGATATCTGAAATGAATATGCCAGAGGGATAGGTGAGCGTCGTCTCGATATTGTCGCCTGCCGCCTCGCTCCCTTCGCGGCGGACGATCGAAGCTGTCTCCGGCATCCCCAGCAGGTCGTAGGCGAGCGAGAGGTGATAGGCGAGAGAGTTCATTTCAATAGATTCGTCGAACGTGCCGTATCCTCTCCACACGCATGCGACACGCGTTATCGTTTTGCCTCGTGCGCGGATTTTTAGCTCACGATACGCAGGGTGGTAGAGAAAGATATAGTCTGTGGCAAGTATGAGGTTTTTTTCTCCCGCGAGCTCCACGAGCGCGTAGGCGTCTTTCGAGTTCTCAGCGAGCGGCTTTTCGCAGAGCACGTGTTTGCCCGATTCCAATACTTTGCGAACTATTTCTGCGTGCGTAGCAATTGGCGTGGCGATTGCGACCGCTTCTACCGTAGGGTCGGCGCATATTTCTTCTACCGTCGCACGTTTCGCATTCGGCACCTCCGCATTGTTCTCTTTGGAGGCGAAATACACAAGCTCGCTTACGGCAGAAAGCTCGTGAGCGACATCTTTCCCCCACCCGCCGACTCCAATCATCGCCGTCTTG
>MFLH01000040.1:0-630 GCA_001781275.1 Candidatus Kaiserbacteria bacterium RIFCSPHIGHO2_02_FULL_54_11b
TTGGTTGTAAAACACGGAGAAATCAGTGAGCTCCATTGCCACTGTGTTCTTCTTCACGATCGGCTTCACTTCGATGTAGGAGACATCGTGGAAGACCACCTGGTTCTTTTCGATAGCTCGTTTGTCGAAGACATCGCGAGGTATGTACTTGAGGCCGAGATCGATACCTTTGCTCTTTGCCTCCTCCTGAATGTTGGGGAACAGTCCCATCTCGAACTCGAAGGCGAGCACATCCACCTTCGTTATCTTCTTCTCCAAACATTCGTCTATAACTGCTTCGACAAAGAGCCGAGACACTGGAAGATTGATGGGACCGATGGCAACGAGGCGCGCCGCCTTCTTGCCGTGAAAGGTCTTGAATCCATCAAACGGCTCTGCCTTATATGCCGATAGAATGAGGGAAGTAAATTCTTTCTCTTTTTGTGCTATCTGTTTCTGCTTCTCCTCACTGCGGAGATTGGGATTCACGCCGATGTAGTGCTGGCGCTCATACTTGCCGAGGTTGAGTATCTCAAAAGCACGATAGTCCTTACCTGCTTTCTTAAACTCACGTTGCACTCCTATCAATCGCTTTCGTGAAGTGTGAATGGCAAACTTCCCAAGGTCGCTTCCTATCCATTTGCGTCCAAG
>MFLH01000040.1:682-1639 GCA_001781275.1 Candidatus Kaiserbacteria bacterium RIFCSPHIGHO2_02_FULL_54_11b
TTCTGGGTCGGGTAGTCGGTTCTATTTCTTGATGACTGATTCTCTATATCTACAAAAAGAACGTCACTAGCCACTTTTCCTTCTCGTAAATAATCTCTGACAACCCATTCGGGATGATCTCTTTCCCATTTCGGATCTACATCTTTAGCACTTTTTATCGGACTATCTTTAATGTTTCTACCACTTAGACGATACTTTCCTACTTCATCCGTATACTTATATTTTGCGATTGTGTTTTCTGACAGTGGTTCTCTCACAAATTCGCTGTCCCAGTTGAATATGGGGTCGTCTTGTTTTTTATAAAACAAAATATCGTGGTGTGTCTTCTTCCAGGACGACTTGATTGAGCTTCTGGTTGAGAATTCCCAGACTAACGAATTAAGGAAGTTTTCCTTACCGAAGATCTCATCCATGATCAGCCTTAGATACGATGAGACTCGCCAGTCACAATGAACATAGATGCTTCCGTCATGTGCCAACAAATCCTGCATGAGCGAAAGTCTTTCATGCATCATCACAATAAAACTGTCAGCGCCTTTACCCCATGTGTCTCTGTATGCAAGGTCTTCAAGTACGGAAGGTTCCTTTGTAAATTGTTCGTCGCCAATCGGGATGTTCATTGAGAAGTCTGCGCCGACATCGAATGGAGGATCTATGTAAATTAATTTTAGGCCACCTTGGTCCTCAATCTCTTGGCGGAGCGGACCGTTCTTCAAGCTCGAAAGGATGAGCTTGTTGTCGCCCCAGATAAGCTTGTTCGTCCATCCCTTGAGTTGTCGTCCTCGTGCATCTACGTCGAAGAGTGAGCCCTGCAATTTTGCTTCCTTCTCACTACGCGGTTCGTCCACCTGCTCGATGACTTGGAATGGAAGCACCGTATTCGTCACCTCGTCCGTCTTACCGTTCCACACGAGTTCCACCTCACGCTTCTCATCGAAGAGCAAAAAGCGGTACTTG
>MFLH01000040.1:1679-9190 GCA_001781275.1 Candidatus Kaiserbacteria bacterium RIFCSPHIGHO2_02_FULL_54_11b
TCTGGCAGGGGTTTACCCGCCTCAAGGTATTTGACGATATCGCGCTTTTCGTTGTCTGATAGATTCATATACGATGGGGCTTGCCTCGCATTTAGAGGCGTCTAGAATTATATAGCAACTACGCCAAAATTACCTCTCTACGTGATTCTGCCTTGAGGGAATACGCGGACATTTTTTCCAAAGCCCGCTTCCTGCGAGATCGGCAACCTCCTGTATCTTTCTCAGCGTGGACATTTCAACCATCTTTATATAGCCAATACGCCGCTGCACCCGCTATTGCCCAGCTGATAAGCAACCCATTGACATACCCAATGCTTGCCATATACATCCCGAACAAAAACGGAATTCCTACGAACACGAATGTGAACGGATTGAAGTAATCGCCCATACACAAATGTCTAATGACGTTTATAAAGTTCTCTCGCCGCCAGAACACCGAACACGAGAGCGACGAAAGCGACGAACAAAGTGGTGAACGTAAAGATTTGTTCGCCGAGAGCCATGTACCAAAACGGATCCGCGCTGTGTGTTAATGACCACTGCTCGGCAAAGCGTGCGAGCAGAATCTTGTCAGCCAGCGTTCCTATCGGAGTTGCAATGAGTGGAGAGAGAATGAAAAACAAACCGCTTGCGATTGCTATGACCCATAATGTTTTTGTCTTGAGTTTTTTCATACAAAAAAGCCAGCTGATAATGCTGGCGTAGATACCACTGAGCCCTGCGCCAGCTTTAGGCCTTGCGGCCCCATGCCCGTTTCCAGACATGGCCCAATGACGAGTCGCTGAACGCAGGGTTCAGAAATCGCCATTGGGTCTTTCCACGATCATGTCGTCCAGTACTACTGAACGATTTAGACCGCCGCCTTGCGGCTGATATAGGGTGTGTGCTTTTACTATACAGCAAAAACGGCGACCCCTGGCAAGAGCCGCCGTTAATGTTGGAAGACTGGCTACTCGACCCGCTCGACACTATGGATTTCGAGGCACCCTTCGCTCATTTCGATTGATGTCTCTTCCCAAAGTGTCCCCTCGTAGATATGAGCCTCGATCTTTCTACGAGCTTCTTCCGCGCTATCAGCTTCGAACTCGACCGGAAGCAACTCGGATTCTGATAGCCAGACTCGGTACTTCGCCATACGCTACCTATCTGCGAACTGGCTTATGGCCTCCGAGGCATCCTCTTTGCTCATCGAATCTAGTCCGGCCTCCCAGCGTTCGCGTTCTGCCTCGTTTTCGACGTTGAGGCTGACGAGCTCGCGAAGGTAGCTCTTCTGCTTGTCCGTGGCAAGATTGGAGCTTTCCTCCTGCTTCGCTCGATACGCTTCGCCAAGCCCTTTTGGAGCAGCTTGTTCGTGCGACGTATCCAGTCGGAGCGAATCCATGACCTTGCACGCAGAGTTGGCTGCCGAAAGAAAACTAGCGTTGAGGCAGATGAACGCGGTTCTCTCTATCCCGCGATTGATGCGAGTGAGAATAGCCGAGCCGTGACCTTTGCCCACCGGCTTACCGTCCTTGTCCTTCAAGAGGCACTGTACCGCTATGAGTCCCGGTACGTGCCGGAACGTTGCAAGCGTATCTGTATCCTCGCTGAACGTGGCTGTGAATTGATACGTCCCGCAAAGCTTTTGGATTTCCTTCCGCATCACGTGCTCCGGATCCTGCGTGTCCATCGCTTTCCGTCGCATCAACTCGACCGGATGAGGTTGGATTGGTGACAGGGTGCGGCGTTTGAATGTTGTTGTGTTCATGTTGAGTAATGTTTCTAATGGTTATTAAGTTCTGTTGATAGGAAACTTCGATTGCTGTTCCCATCTCGAATCCCATATCCTCCAGCGTGGAGTTCGCTATCTTGATCATTGGGCAATCAAGGGTACCGGGATTCCTAACTACTGTCTGGCGTCTGACGGTCATGTTGCTTTCGTCACCTGAAGCTTATGGAAGAGGTGCACGACACGACGAATTCTCTTTTCAACCTCGCCTTTGTCGTTCTTGATTTCCACGTAGGTAACGCTTTTTAATGAGCGTTCGCCCTTCTTTACGCGATAACCGTAAGACATCCACGACACGGCGGGCATCGCATCCGTATGAGGATCGAATTCGTCTGCGGCATCATCTCCGTACTTTTCGCGTATCTGCTCTTTCACCATCTCGTACGTCTTTTCAGACCCACGATAGGGTGAGATCAGTTCTTTCACACTTTGCATATGCAGGCATGTTTACTCCACGTGCACATCGACACGGCGCACAAAGGCTCGGCGTGGTTTGATAAGTGAGTGAGTCTTCAACCCTTTGAGTGGTTTATTGTGGGGGGGGGTATCCGGGGGCGTGTTTTGTCTTACCGCCCCTAAATCACGCCAGGAATCTGTATCTTATGAATCCGTAGCCGTTTTTTGCTCAAATTCATATACCGCCCATAGATAATTCAGAAAATGTTCGTAGAGATTGAACATTTCCCAGAATATGAGGTGTTGTTTTCAGCACCGAGACACAAAATTGAAGGAAAAATAATTTTTGCTCTTGACTTTTGAAAAAGTGGGTGTAGAATGCTGACATCTGAGTAAGGACGCTTGAGGTCCTGAATGTTTCAAGAGGTTAGTAGTGATGAGTAATCGCGAGCCCGGGCAGGTCATGGCGGGTTAATCGCTTGTCATCGTTGTTGATCCGAGAGTGCTCTCCGGCACTCCAGACGTCGTTGCGTTGTTGAACGGAAGCTTTTTGCACGTCTTAAAAATTAACAATCACTAAAAATGAAAACAGAAAGAATGAGCAGGCGGCATAGCTCAAATCGTAGCCGCACGGATCCAGCAGAACGCTTGAGATATGCGATCTTGTCCGGATTTGCCAAATATGATCATCTAATGCGCAGTAGAAGAGTCCGTATCGCTCTAGCTGGCAAACGGCAGAGACGGAGCGTCTGATAAGCGTAGAGCAGACGAAAGCAATGTTGGCATCGTTAAAGTTGTCCGACAAAGAAGCGGAAGAAATAAGAGATATCACTTCCATGCTCGCCGATGTGTTATTCGACGACTGGAACGAAAAGCGTATGAACAGCTTAGCTACTAAAATTATGAAAAATGAAAGAAACAGCATTGAAGTACGCGGAGATGGGATACTCAATAATTCCCATCCGCGCCAAGAGCAAGAAGCCGCTTGTCGACTGGAAGCGGTATCAGACTGAAAGAGCAACACCCGAGGAGATCGAGAAGTGGTTCAAGGAATGGCCCAATATGAACATCGGTATTATTACTGGTGCCATATCAGGCATAGCGGTAGTTGATGTAGAGAACGGCGGCAGTCTCGAAGGGTTGCCGCCGACAGTGACCGCAAAGACCGGAGGAGGCGGCTGGCATCTGTATTACCGCCATCCTGGGCACAAGGTTGGGAATGAGGTTCGAACAAGAGAATTGACAGATGTTCGTGGCGATGGCGGCTATGTCGTTGCTCCCCCGAGTGTTAGCGAAAAAGGTGCATACGAGTGGAGTGTTGCTCCGTGGGATACGCCCATGGAGGCATTTCCGGCTCATGTATTCGCAAACCCGAAAGCTGTCCCGAGAATCGACGAGGATCTAGTAAAGGTCCCTGTAGGGCGTAGAAACGACGAGGCAACACGTTATGCAGGTCGTGTGCTGCACTTCCTACCCCCTCCACTCTGGGACACGGCAGGCTGGGGAGCGCTGAAAGAGTGGAACGAAACGCGTGTCGAAGAGCCACTCGAAGAAAAAGAGCTTCGAGATGTTTTCGAAAGTATTGCAAAGCGAGAAGCAGAAAAAGATCCGGCAGAGGGTGAGTCAATTGCATATTCGGGAGAAACCTTAACCGATTTGTATGCCGATACATTTCCAGACAACCTCTGGCTTGTTGACGGTCTTATACCAATCGGTGGACTCACGATGTTCTCGGGCAGGCCCAAGAGTTTCAAGACGTACATAATGCAAAATCTTGCAATGTCGGTTGTAACGGGAATTCCGTTTCTCGGCAGATTCAACATTCCCGAGAAAGGCCGCGTACTTATAATAGACGAGGAGAACCCGCGTCGATTGATAAGAGATCGCTTCAGGGATATGGGAATGCCGGAAACGGACGAGATCGTATTGTTGTCAAGAAAAGGCGTTCGTCTGGATAAGCCCCAGAGTGTTGAGGCCGTTGTCGACTATGTGAATGAACTGAATCCTCGTCTCATCGTGATCGATTCTTTGACGAAACTACACTCAAAGAACGAGAATCAATCGAATGAAATGTCGGATGTGTTCACTGCGATGAAGAAGATGCTGGCTGACGATCGCGCCATTGTGCTTATTCACCATCACAACAAGGCATCAAAACAGGAGAAGCGTGGTGATGGTCAATCGATACGAGGGTCAAGCGATATCTTCGCAGAGCTGGACGCATACATCGCAGTTGATAGAAAAGGATTAACGACCGACGTAATAATGACGCCGGGAGCACTCCGTATCGCAGAGGAGCCCGAAGCGTTTAGAGCGTCTCTCGTTCCTGATGAATATGGTCATGAGATCTTCGCATATCAAGGTGAGGTGGATGAAAAGAACGAGGAACGCGCTGCAGCAGTCGCGGCCGTAAGGGATCTGTTTACGAGCCCAGAAACAAAACAGACGGTTCAAGACTGCATCGATTGGACCAAGCTGCCAGATACTGACGTGCGTGTAGCTCTAAAAATCCTAGAAAAGAACGGGGTGCTGACGCATGACATCGGGCCGCGCAACAAATTCATCTATCGGCTCGCAGACTCCACTGGGAATGAGAAACCTGCCGAGACAGAACCGGCAAGTTGAGGTTAGTGAGGGTAGCCAGTTTAGTTTCTCTGGTATTAAGCTAGAAAACTTAATACTGGCTAGCCCTCAAAGTACCGGTTCCAATGGTCACCGGGGGTATGTGTATAGCACTGGGACCGGGGATTACAATCTAAGCAAGGCAAAAAATGAAAAACAAAATCAAACAAAACACTGGCAAACGACGTGCAATCATCTACGTACGTGTCTCCAGCGATGAGCAGGTAAAAGGAACGTCCCTTGACGACCAGGAAGCGCGATGCCTCCGATACTGCGAAGAGCAAGGTCTGGAGGTTGTAAAAGTATTCCGCGAGGAGGGTGCATCTGCAAAATCTGCTGATCGAAAAGTATTCTTGGAAGCCATCGAGTTCTGTCGCAAGAACAGGGGCACGATAGATGCGTTCGTGGTGTGGAAAGTCGATAGGTTCGCGCGCAATCGAGAGGACCATTTCTTCGTGAGAAAGACCTTATCGGAATACGGTACGATGCTTCGCTCCGTGACCGAACCAATCGGTGACAGCCCGACGGAAAAGCTGATGGAGACTATGCTGGCGGGATTTGCAGAGTTCGATAACGAGATCCGAAAACAACGGTGCACCAACGGGATGCTCGCTCGGATTCGAGAAGGCATCTGGCCGTGGAAGCCTCCCGTGGGATACAAGTGCGCGAATCACAAAAAGAGGGGCGAAAAGAAAAACGAGCCGGACAAAGCGCATGAGGAGGTATTCCCGATTCTCCAGAAAATGCTCAAAGGGTATCTTCGGTGAGTATATTCCCAACTCGATATCGTCAAGGAGTTGAAAAAGACAAACTTCGAAAAGTTAACTGGTATTAAACCATCTTTGCAAATTGTTGACCGAATCGTTGGTAAGCATCTTCCGTTCTACGCTGGCCTACTCCCAAACCCATGGGCAGAGAGCGCGGATGGAAGCGACAGATACACCCGTGGTGGCCACCAACCAATGATTAGCGTCGATGAGATGAATGCAATACGCTTCATCAGAGAAGGCGGCAAGGTACGCACGATCCGAGACCGCTACAATCCGAAGTTCCCATTACGACGGCTCATCTACTGTCCGGACTGTAGTCGACCCCTCACTGGAAGCACTTCGAGGGGTAGAAGTAAGAAATACGATTACTACCACTGTTACAACACAGCCTGCCCTCGGCGGTGGATAATGGTTCCGAAAGCACAAGTGGAGGAAGCCTTTGCGGTCCTGCTAGAACGTATTACTCCTACCGAGGAGTTCCTGAAATACTTCGGCGAGGTTGCGCTCGATAAGTGGGCGCGGGAACGAGATACATACGCTAGCAATGCTAGCGAGTACGAGTCGGAGCTCCAAGGTCTTGAGGAGAGGCGAAAAGCAATCTTCAACATGCGTGAGGATGGCACGTATACAACGGAAGAATTCAAGGAGCGTATGGCCGAGGTCAACAACAAGATCGCTACCACACGGATATCAACGAGTGAGTCCAGAATGGATCAGTACGATATGGAAGCCGGTATCGAATATGCCAAGCAGGCGATCAGAGACATTCAGAAGCAGTGGCTCAATCTTTCCCCAACGTTGAGAGGGCGGTTCCAAAAGTTAGTCTTCCCTCAAGGAATCACCTACGACAAGAAAACTGGTTTTGGAACCGTGGTTTTGGGGCGTATCTTCTCCTTGAATCGGGATTATGCGCTCCAAAAATCACCTTTGGTGGACCTACGGGGAGTCGGACCCCGACCTCGTCCATGCCATGGACGCGTTCTACCGCTGAACTATAGGCCCTCGTTGGGGTATAGTATCCCGTAACCTCTCGTCGTTCAATGGATAGGATAGTCCCCTCCGAAGGGACTGATGCAGGTTCGATTCCTGCCGAGAGGAATCGGACCGCGGGCCGCAGCTCTCGAAGAGAGGGCGTAGGTCTCGAGCGCAGCAGTGCGAGAGGCGATTCCTGCCGAGAGGAATAAGGTCACTCCGTCTCAAACAAAGCACTCAAAGATTCGCCGGATTCGATGCGCTCGATGGCATCGCCAAAGGTGTTGGCGACTGAGACGACCTCGATTTTTTCTCCGAGCGGACGGTCCGCGGAGACCGTGTCGGTGATGAAAAGCTTTTTGATGGGAGATGCTTCGATCGTCTGGAGCGCATCACCCGAGAGAAGCCCGTGTGTCGCTGTCGCATAAACCTCTCGTGCTCCGTTTTCCACCAGTAGGCTCGCAGCGCGCGCGAGCGTGCCGCACGTGTCCGCCATGTCGTCGGTGATGAGCGCGATCTTGCCCTTCACATCGCCGATGAGCTTCATGCGTGCGACCTGATTCGGGATATCGCGCTCTTTGTGGATGATGGCAAGCTCTCCGTCTTTCATGAGCCGTTTGCCGTAGGATTGCGCGCGTACCACACCGCCTGCATCAGGAGACACCACGACGAGGTCGTCGGCGATAAGTGCATCCTTGAAAAATTCTTTGAAGTACGGGACGAAGACGTGGCGTGCATAGAGATTGTCGACGATGGTGTGGCGGAAAAATCCTCCGATGGCGTCGTTGTGCAGATCCATCGTGAGGAGCCGTGTTGCCCCAAGATTTTCCAAGGTCATCGCAAAGACGCGCGCCGAGATGGGCTCGCGGGATTTGGATTTGCGGTCCTGACGCGAGTAGCCGAAGTACGGCACGACCGCCGTCACCTCGCTCGCGGAGGCACCGTGCGCTGCGTCAAGTGCCAGCATGAGTCGCACCCAGTTA
>MFLH01000040.1:9202-9427 GCA_001781275.1 Candidatus Kaiserbacteria bacterium RIFCSPHIGHO2_02_FULL_54_11b
TGCTGCTCGCCGTCGCTAAATGAGCGACATTTGATCTCTCCGAGCGGCATGCCAAGACGCTTCGATATCTTTTGTGCGAGACCATCGTTGGCGCCCAAGCTGAAGATCTTGTACTCCATGTATTAAGATTATATCATTTCCTTTTGCTCTTGCGAGCCATTATAATCCCCACACGCACCTTTAGCTCCCGACTTCGCTCAAATTGCATATGAGCTTCGGCGGGCG
>MFLH01000040.1:9556-11222 GCA_001781275.1 Candidatus Kaiserbacteria bacterium RIFCSPHIGHO2_02_FULL_54_11b
CAAGGTGCACAGCCACGGTACACATGCGAAGCATGTTGCCGGGCTGTGCAAGACGGAGCGATGTCGCGCAAGCTTGCGCGACCGCGAGTCGGGGCTGCGCAAATTCTTGAGCGACGGCGAAAGAATTATGTGTGGCCACAAGACGTGTTATACATATCCGAAGTGATGTTTTTGGTCGGGCCGTAGTATACCGGTAGTACGTACGATTCGGGTTCGTATGGACCGGGTTCGATTCCCGGCGGCCCGACCAAGAACGTCACGCAAGGAAATATCGGGCCGTAGTATAGTGGTAGTACGCAAGGCTGGGGGTCTTGTAGTCCGAGTCCGATTCTCGGCGGCCCGAAGAGAGCCCTTCGACAAGCTCGGGGTACCTCGACTCGCTGGTGTTTACACCGAGCGAGCGTAGCGAGTCGAGGTGTGCATAACTACTGGCGCCTTCTGCACATAGGCATATGCTGCGGGTATATGAGCCCGTTCGTTCGGGTCGCGGTCGCCGTCATTGCTTCATACGGAGCAGGATTCATTGGGTATCTTTTCGTCGATGCGCAAGTCTCGAGCTGGTACGCGAGCCTGACGAAACCTGCCCTCACTCCCTCTGACTCCACATTCATTTTCGTCTGGCTCGTCTTGTACGGCATGATGGCCGCAGCGCTCGCTATCGTATGGACGAAAAAACCTCCTGCAAAGCACGCCGAGGGATGGGTGCGATTCTTTTTCGTCCAGCTGCTTTTCAATGCATCGTACACGATGTTTTTTTTCGGGTTCCATGCAGTATTGATCGCGTTTGTTGACTTACTTTTTCTCGGGTTGGTCGTGCTCTCCCTCATGGCAAGTGCGGCCGAGATCGACCGTCGCGTCGTTTATCTGCTCACCCCCTACTTTCTCTGGATC
Source organism: Candidatus Kaiserbacteria bacterium RIFCSPHIGHO2_02_FULL_54_11b (assembly GCA_001781275.1). Lineage (GTDB taxonomy): Bacteria > Patescibacteriota > Minisyncoccia > Phycocordibacterales > UBA2100 > UBA10103. The sequence continues at coordinate 10,448 of MFLH01000040.1, forward strand.
CTCTTTGCCGCGTATCTCACCCTCGGCATCTGGTGGTTGAATTGAATTTGTGGTCACGAATAATCGCTCGCCGTCACTCGCGATTTTCTCGACCCCGGCTCGCAATCGCGCGAGCTCGCGCGACATCGCTCCGCCCTCCACAAAGCACAAAATCTGCCGCAGGGCAGATTGTTGTGTCTTTTGTGGACTCACCGGGAATCGGACCCGGGCCTCGGCAATGCGAATGCCGCGTAATACCACTTTACTATGAGCCCTAGCGAGGATCGAAAACAAATGCTCGAATTTGTTTTCTCCGAGCGACGGGTTCATATCGACCCCCTAGATATGAGCCCTGTGTGGAGAACGTTTGCATTCTACACAATTACAGACGGATTTGAAGGAGAATAGCAATATTGAATTCAACGTGATCCCTATGCTTCCATCTCGCTCGAGTATTTCCCTTCTGTCGCGAGACCGTTCATCTTTGCCCGATGGGCAAGGATGTCCTGCGCCGCAGGCACATTGTCGGCCGAGCCGGCCCATTTCTTGAGCGCAGAATCTTGCAGTGCACGACCGTATGAGAAGGAAAGTTTCCACGGATGCGGGCCCCGCGCGTTGATAGCATTGAGATTCTCCGTGGCTTCCACTTCGCTCTGTCCGCCAGAGAGGAATGCCTGTCCGGGCAAATTGTCGGGCAGGATCTTTTTAAAAAGAGCAACGGTCGCCTCTGCTATTTCATCCGCAGTTTTCTTCTCTCCGCTTTCTTTTGCGGGGATCACCATGTTGGTTTTGAGTA
>MFLH01000040.1:11263-13952 GCA_001781275.1 Candidatus Kaiserbacteria bacterium RIFCSPHIGHO2_02_FULL_54_11b
ACCTCGGGCTCCACCATCGGGACGATATTCGCCTCCTGACACATCTTCGCGTACGCGGCGAGATCCTTGGCGTTCTGGCGAATGTTCGCGTCGGTCGGGATTTCCGTGCCCTCTATCGTGATGACCGCGCGCCACTTGGCGAATTTTGCACCGAGCGCAGCATACTCCTTGAGCCGTTCCGGCAAACCCTCCAAGCCCTTGGTCACCTTCTCTTTCGGTGACCCATCCATCTCTTTGGTCCCCTGATCGACTTTGATACCGGGAAAGACCCCCGCCTGCTGTAAAACCTCTACGAATGGCTTGCCCTCCGCCGTGCTCTGTCGAAGGGTTTCGTCGTACATGATGACGCCGGAGATGTGCTCGCCGAGCGCTGGGGTCGTGAGGAGCATTTCACGATAGGCTCTGCGATTTTCTTCTGTCGAGGGCACACCAATCTTTGTAAATCGCTTCTCTATTGTGCCGGTACTTTCGTCGGCAGCAAGAATTCCCTTCCCCGATGCGACCATCTGCATCGCGGTCGCTTTCAGTACATTGAGGTCCATATGAAAAAGTTAATTAACGTGACGTGTCTTGATAAATCTGACTGTTTTTGGATTTGTGGCCATCACGATCGAGTGGGTCGTTATCGCCTCAGGGATAAAGGTGACGCCCTCGACCAAAGGGCCCGAAATAACGCCGGTCGCCGTGAAGCTGATGTTGTCGCCGCGCGCGAGGTCTTCGGTCCTCATGATCTTTGAAAAATCAGTGACACCGGCATCGTTGAGGCGTTTAATGTGTTTTTCGTCTTTTGGTTGCCATCGGCAGAGGATCTCGCCGTTTAAGGTACGCAGAGCGGCGGCAGAAATGACCGCCTCCGCGCTCCCCCCTGTCCCCATGAGAATATCGATAGGAGAATCGCGCAGGCATGTCGCGATCGCCATCGCGACATCGCCGTCGGTAAAGAGTTGGACGCGCGCGCCAGCATCCCGCACTTCTTGTATGAGTTTCTCGTGGCGCGGCCGATCGAGTGTTGCTACCGTGATCTCGCCGATATCTTTGCCGAGCGCGTGCGCGACTTTCGTGACATTGTCTTTGACCGGCGCGTCGATATCGATCACATCGGCCGCGGCGCGCCCGACGGCCAGCTTCTGCATGTACGAATCTGCGGCATGATAGAGGCTACCCTCGGGACCTGTGGCGATGACCGAAATCGCATTGGGACGGCCGTTGGCGACCGAGTCGGTGCATTCGAGCGGATCTATCGCTATTTCAAAAAGCGGGCCGTTGCCGCTCCCCAATTTCTCTCCCACGTAAAGCTCCGCGGCCTCATCTTTCGCACCTTCGCCGATAACGATCTCGCCGCGAAAATCTATTTTGTTGAAATACTCGCGCATCGCATCCACCGACGCCCTGTCGGCTGCATGTGCGTCTCCTTTACCGATCCATTTTGCAGCAGCGATGGCTCCCACCTCGGTCACCCGGACGAACTCGAGAGCAAGATCGGGAAAGGAGGAATTCTTCGAAGCCGAGTCCATAGGTGCCATCAGCGTAGCGCACCAATGGGACGCGTCAACCCCTTACCACTCTCCACGCATGAAGAGTGGTAAGGGGTCAAGTGCGCCATCTTGATGGTTCTGTAGACAGAAAACCTTATTTGATATTCACGATCTTGTACTTCTGGGCGCCTTTGGGGGTATCGAACGCGAACGTGTCTCCCCGCTTCTTTTCCATCAAAGCCGAGCCAAGGGGCGAGAGGTGGGAGATCTTGTGCTCTTGCATATTGGCCTCCGCTGAGCCCACGATCTCATAGGTGTGCTCCTCTTTTTCGCCTTGTTTTTGTATCGTTACAACGCTTCCGAGCGAGACGGTATTGCCTTTCGGGTGCTCGATGATTCGTGCGTGACTCAACTGTTCCTCGATAACGCGGATGCGGTCTTCCGTCGCAGCCTGCAAATTACGCGCCTCTTCGTATTCGGCGTTTTCGGACAGGTCGCCCAATGAGCGTGCGTACTCGAGCTGCTCGGCGATCTCGCGCCGGCGAACGGTCTTCATGTGCTCGAGTTCTGTCGTGAGCTCATCAAACTTTTCTTTGCTCAAATAGTTCGTATCATCTGCCATATGCTATCGCGCGACATTGTATCCTATCTACAAGAAAAGCAAAGCGCGGCCTTATTCAAGATACTCGGGATGGGTCGCAACGAGCCACTCGAAGAACGGACGCATGCCGTGTCCTGCGCCCACCGTCCCTATCGCGGGCGCTTTCTCAAAGACGACTGCAAACGCGTAGCGGGGCTTGTCGCTCGGCCAGAATCCCACATTCCACGAATTGACCCACTCGTTGCGAACGCCGAGCTGCGCGGTGCCTGATTTTCCCGAGACGGTGATGCCAGGGACACGATAGAGGTTGAGGGTCGCATCGCGTCGGTTTGATGTGACCGCCAGCCGCATACCTTCGCGCACGATCTGGAGATATTCGTCGGGGATGTCGACCGACGTCCACTCTGGAGTTGAGCTCGCTACAAGTGTCGGTGTGAGGAGTTTGCCCCCATTTGCGATCGCCGCGGTAAAACGCAGCGCTTGAAGCGCGGTGATCTGAAAACCGTACTGGCCGATCGAGCTGTTGTACGTATCGCCGATACGCCACGGATCATTTGGAAAGACTTTGGCCTTCCACTCCGGGGTGGGGATGATCCCCGCGGCTTCACCCTGA
>MFLH01000040.1:13974-14115 GCA_001781275.1 Candidatus Kaiserbacteria bacterium RIFCSPHIGHO2_02_FULL_54_11b
CGATACCAAACATGCGCGCGTAGTTGTCTATCCTCTCGATCCCGAGACCGGCTTGATCGCCGAATCCTCCGCCGATCGTGTAGAAATACTCGTCGGAAGACACGGCAATCGCTTCGCGCATGTTGACCCAGCCGTGCTCGG
>MFLH01000040.1:14207-19441 GCA_001781275.1 Candidatus Kaiserbacteria bacterium RIFCSPHIGHO2_02_FULL_54_11b
ATTGAAAGCGCGATTATCGTATTCGGGAAAACTCGTGATCGCGATTATCTCGCCGGTGTGCACATCCATGATGATACCCGCGCCGCCCTGATACTGTTGTGCTCGCGCCGCCTCCGAAAGGATCCGGTAAAACTGGCTCTGGATATCCGCATCGATCGAGAGCGTGAGGTCTTTGCCCGGTTGCGGCGGCGTCACGATATTCTCTCTCTGGATAGTCCTCCGTGCATCGGTCTCCACCATAGAACTCCCGTTCTCGCCTTTGAGGGTGTCGTTGAATGCAAGCTCGACGCCTGATTTACCGATAAACTCCTCGCGCCACCAATTCCCTTTTGAATCTGCTTTCGGGTATTGGATAAATCCCAAAACGTGCGCCAGGCCGGGTCGTTCGATATAGTTTCGTTGCGCATATTCTGTGCCGCTCGTCCCGCCGGAAGCCAGGTCCGCAGGATCACCGTCCCGTGCCTCGTTCCACGCGAGCTTGGTGCCGTGTCTATCGAGGATGAGCCCGCGCGTCGCGAAAACGATAGTACTATCGAGCGTGTTGTTGCGGGAAATATCGGCGTACGCAGCCCCTTGGACGACTTCAAGACTAAATGCACGGACCGCGAAGACGATTACGACCAAACAAAAGACGAGGCCGACCGCGATAATGGTCCGATTGGAGAGCGCCTGGACGACGCGCCCTTCAAATTGTATGGCGTTGTGACCCGGTAAATTCGAAGAATCAAGAAATATCTCATCGGGCGCGATGTCAGGCATGTTTGGCGGCCGTCGAAAAAATCTCATACACGCAGTATCTCATAGACTCACGGCCGCAAGAATTGACTGCGGAGAGGTGCGCAGATCCATACGAGCACGAGCCCCGCGATCAGAAATATGGGGATCTGGAAACCGAGGCTCGGGAGCCACAGAAGGTCCACGACGAGTCCTATGACGAATACTTCCCACGCGGGATAGCGTAGTGCCAAAACGATCATGCAGATAAGCGGGACCCACCATGGTGCAAAAAATGCGCCGAGCATACCGATCGCGGCTACGGTGAAGCGGATCTTAATTTCTGACGGGGAGAATATAGACATACTTGAGTGACGCAAGGTTGACCGGAAGTACGATAGAAACATCTTGTGATGCACTCGCCGAACTCGAGGCGACGTTCCCGACGATGCCAATGGGGCGCTGACCGAACGCGGGAGCGACGACCGGCTGGCCTACCGTGATCGAAAGTGCGCGCGGGACGCTTGCGCGTGCATTGCCGCCACCAGAGCCCGCCGCAGAGATAGACGCACTTCCTACAATCGCCTCGATCGTTGCGCTCGGCGCAAATACTTCGGTGACGACGGCGGTATGCGCGCCGGTATCGGTTACCGTCCCTACGACGAATCCCCCGCTTGTAAGGACAAGACTGCCGCGCGCAATGCCGTCCGAATCCCCCGCCCCGATCAAGAACGTGCCGTAAGGGGAAGAGCGTATCGATGAGACAACCGGCGCTGTCATCCCCTCCGTACCACTAGGGAGGCTCTCAATGAGGTGCACGAGAGCACGGAGCTCTTCGTTTTCCGTGCGTAGGGCTTCGAAACCACCCGCACGCTCTTCATACTGCGTAAGTTGTTCTGAGAGTACGCGATTTTTCGCTTCGAGCGAAGCGCGCGTGGCAAGGAGCCCGCTCCCCTTGATGCTTGCTCCCACCCGCCCAGACCACTCTGCCATTACGACGACCCCTCCACGCAAAAGGTGCCGGATCGATCCGCCGGTCAAAATATCCAGCGCAAACAAAAAGACAACGAGTGTTGTAATCACGAGCAACCGCCCGTTGCGGCTCTTATTCTGTCGGTACGAGTTCATCATCGCTCTTGAGAAGGGCCTCCCGATAAGCCTCCAGATCGTGCAAAACAACAGAGGTCCCCCGCACGACCGCGGTCAGTGGATCGGGGGCAACAATGACGGCGACACCGAGTGCGTTTGTGAGAAATTCCGGCAAGCCGCGAATGAGAGCTCCTCCTCCGGCAAGGTAGATCCCCCGTTGCATCACATCGGAGACAATCTCCGGTTGGGTGGTCTCCAACACTTCCTTTATCGACTCGACAAGCTCTTCTATGGAATGTCCGATCGCGTTGCGCACGTCCTGATCCGTAATGTGCATCTCCCGTGGGAGTCCCGTCACGAGATCGCGGCCGCGCACAAGAGCTTCGAGCGGTATCCGATTGGGCGCTATCGAAGCGATCGCGATCTTCGTCTCTTCGGCGGTCTTGTCCCCGATGAGCATTTTGAACTCGTTGCGCACGTGCCCGACGATATCAGTGTTAAATCTATCGCCTGCGATGCGGACGTTACGCGAATTCACGAGGCCGCCGAGCGAGATCACACCGATGTCGGTTGTGCCGCCGCCGATGTCGACGATCATGTTGCCTCGCGGTTCGTGCACCGGCAGCTCAATGCCGATTGCTGCGGCCATCGGTTCTTCGACGATATGCACTTCGCGCGCGCCTGCGGCGCGCGCGGCGTCACGCACGGCGCGTATCTCCACCGAGGTGATGCCCGAAGGGACTCCGACCACCACGCGCGGTCCCAAAAGTTTTGTGTGTCCTGCCTGCGCCTTTCCGATGAGATAGGCAAGCATTTCGGACGTCACTTCGAAATCCGATATGACTCCGTCGACGACCGGCTGGACCGCCTGGATGTGTGCAGGTGTGCGGCCGAGCATTTCTTTGGCTTGTGCGCCTACGGCGACCACAGCACCCGTCTTTGTGTTCATAGCAACTATCGACGGCTCATTGATGACGATGCCGCGCCCTTTTACATAGACGAGCGTGTTGGCGGTACCGAGGTCAATGCCAATGTCGTTGGAAAAGAGACTCAAAAATCGGTCTTTGTAACGGCGGAGTGCATCCATAAATCCCATACCCGTTATGCGCGGATGCGTTTGATGACTTCGTCTTCAGACACGATTGCCGTCCCACCGTTGTGCCGGCCGCTCAGCTCGACGCCGCCTTCAGCCATGGTCTTTTCAGAGACGACGATGCGCATGGGGATCCCGATCAAATCGGCATCGGCAAACTTTTCTCCCGCGCGGGACTCGCGATCATCGTAGAGTGCTTCGACGCCGTTCTCGTTGAGCAGTTCGTAGAGGCGGTCGGCTTCCGCGACGACGTCCGCGTTGCCGCCCGAAATCGAGATGAGGTGAACGCGGAATGGCGCTACCTCTTTGGGCCACACAATACCTTTTTCGTCGGAGAGCACTTCGACGATGGTTCCCATCAAGCGACCCGGACCAATGCCGTAGCAGCCCATAACGACTGACTGCTCATTCCCCTTCTCATCTTTGAACTTGAGACCGAGCGCGTCCGAGAAGCGGGTTCCGAGTGGGAAAATGTTGCCCACCTCTATCGCTTTCACCTCTTCGAGCTCGCTCTTTTCGATGCCGAGCTCAGCGAGCACTTCATCGGTGTAGACCTCTTTGTTGACGGCAATGCCCTTCCCCCTATGGAGATGGATGGTGTCTTCTCCAGCATCGGAGAGCGTCTGGAATTCATCGCTAAATTTCGAGAAAGAACCGCCCGAGGCAAAGGTGCGGAAGGTCTGTTCGCCGAGCCCGACGCGCTTGAATATTTTCATGTACGCGGCGGCGCATTTCTCATAGAACTCGCGGAACTCTTCCTCGCTTCTACTGAAGGAGTAGAGATCCTTCATCACAAATTCGCGGGTACGCATGATACCGCTTTTTGCGCGCATTTCGTTGCGGAATTTCGTCTGGAATTGGTAGACGTATTTCGGTAGATCTTTGTACGACTCCACATATTCCGTCATGAGTTCGGTGAGCGGCTCCTCGTGCGTCGTCCCGAGCCCTAGCTCGCCACCGCCCTTGAGTTCCGTCTTGAACCAGACGTCGATCGCAGCGTCGTCCCATCGTCCCGTCTTTTTCCATGCGGCCGGACTTTGCAGTGCTGTGAGGGTCATTTCTTGTCCGCCGATTGCATTCATCTCCTCACGAATGATCTGCTCGATCCTTTTGAATACTCGAAGTCCGAGTGGCAGGTACGAATATACGCCCGCCATTTCTTTGTGGATGAATCCGCCGCGGATAAGAAGCTGCGCATTTTTTGCGACTTCATCTTTGGGTGCGTGCTTGCGCGTTTTCGTGAAGAGCTGTGATTGCCGCATAGTGCGCGCATTGTACGCGGAAATAAAGAGAATACAAAAGTTGACAGTTGTGCTGGCTGTTCTACAGTACACCCTTCATCAACCTAAGGGAGACACGGTGATGGATTTGCTCTTTGCGCGGGTTCCTTGGAGCATTCCATCGCTCCTGGAACTCTGCAGAAGATATAACCGCCTGAACAACGAGTACACGCAGGCGGCACGGAGACTTGGCGATGGCCCATATCACATCTGGCTCGATGACGGACCGACAGAGGTCAATGTCATGGCGCTCAAATTCATGCGCGGCTTCACCTACGACCAGGCTCTCGATTTTTGCTGGATGATCTGGGGTCTCCGACAATATCAACCCGAGGGAGAAGCCGATCGTGACTGGGATGCCGTCGTCGGCTGTTACCTCTCGACGATGCTCGAGAGGCCGCCGCGTTAACATGATCGGCGGTCAGACATACGGATGGCCCCGGCGCGCAGCGCCGGGGTTTTGTTTTTATGCCAACAAGCGACCGATGTCTTGGTACGTGACGACCACCATGAGAAGTACGATGAGCGCGATGCCGACCGCATTCAATGCCTGGACCGCAAGCCGGGGCGCACTGCGCCTCATGATCGCTTCGACGCCAAGTACAAAGAGACGCCCGCCATCCAAGGCTGGTATCGGGATGAGATTGATGATAGCGAGATTGATGGAGATAAGCGCCGCAAACATGAGGACCGCCCCCAAGCCATTTTGTGATGCATCGCCCACGTAGCTCACGATCCCAACCGGACCCACCACAGAGGAAATATCCGGCGCGCCGCGAATAGCTCCGAGAAAGAGTGTCCACAGATCGTTCGCGACCATTTTGAAGGCGCTGCCCGTCTGATAGAAAGCGCTCACGAAAGCCTCGCCCCATGGCTTCGACTCTGTGGCAATAAGGACGAGCGCCACGCCGAGCGCGGGCTGGCCGGCCGCGTTGGGCAAGACCGCATTTGCTGGAGTCATCGTCGCGACCGAGCTCGCACCTTCGTGTATGTAGGACACGCTGACCGGCTCACCTGCACGCACGCGCACAAAATCAACGACGTTTTGCGACGTCAGG
>MFLH01000040.1:19458-22739 GCA_001781275.1 Candidatus Kaiserbacteria bacterium RIFCSPHIGHO2_02_FULL_54_11b
GGTTATCTCGTCCCCCGGTTTGAGACCGGCAGCATCTGCCGGCGATCCTGCGATAATACTTGAAACGATGAGCTGTACGTGCTGTCCGGGAATGATCGTATCAACCGGCTTCGGTACACCGAGGTGCAGCGCGACGGCGAAGAGCACCCACGCCGCGATCGCGTTTGCCGTAACTCCTGCCACGAGCACGAACGCCTGTTTCCACCTCGACGCATCGACATAGCTCCCGCGACCATGCTGTCCTTCGCCCTGATCACCAAAGAGACGGACGAAGCCGCCAAACGGTATCCAATTGAGCGTGTACTCCGTCCCGCCAAATTTTCCAAAGCTAAAAGCACGCGGTGGATACCCCACCCCGAACTCCTCGACACGCACACCGGATATCTTTGCGGCGAAAAAGTGCCCCAACTCGTGCACAACGATGAGGAGAACGAGGATACCGATTACAGCGAGCGCAGTGAGCATATTTATTTTTTCTCGACCAATTCAAGGGCGGTCGCTATGCGTTTGTACCACATGACGACTCGCGCTCTATCGGCCTTGTCTTTATTACGATTTTTTAACGCAGGTATTCGCGCTACTCGTTTATGATGGCTATGTTCCTCAAGCGTCATGGCCGTCGCGGCAAGATCCTTCAACAACTTTAATGCCTGCGCAGGAGGCATTTCCTGTATATAGTTTCCGACCATATGTCTATACTCCTGCACTTTCGGTCCAACCATAGGTGAACAAAGTGCAACTATAGCCGACCGCATGACCTGTACTTCATCAAGGATCTGGGGAAAGTCATCGTTCCGCGGCTCTTGAGGCAAGAGTCGTTTGAGCGCTTTAGATGAAAGACCGATTACTTCGTGATGCACCTTTCGTTTGAGGATCCCTTTTTCGCGCAATTTCGCAAGTTCATCAACACAAATTTGATTAATCTTTCCCACCGCATTGCCCTCCGCTGTATCCTCCAAGATTCTTACGTCTAAATCGGAACTTTCGTTGCTGTGCCCTCGGACGAGAGAACCTATCAAAGTCACCCCGACGAATGATTCCTGAGTACCAAGTTCCCGATGAAGCGTGCGAAGTACTTCGTGCGCCTCATTTCCATATTCTTCATCGAGCTTCGGAGAAACGAGCGTTGGCTCGCCTTCCATATCTCTCGCGTTCACGAGCTTGCGCCTATCTGCAAGATGCAGTGTTCTTCTGTAATCTTCTCCCCGTGGCGTTTTAGGCGCTTGCTCCATAAACGCCTAACTGCTCATTTCCGTCTCTTTTTTCTCAAACGCAGTTTCCAAATCTTTGTTTGCCGCATCTACTTTCTTTTGCAGATCTTCCTTGAGACTGAATTTGTCGTCTTCGGTCAGTGTCCCCTCTTTTTCACGCTCCTGTATCTCTTTCCATGCCTCGTCGCGCGCGAGACGTATCGTAGTGCGCGCTTCTTCGAGCTTGCCCTTCGCGAGCTTCACAAGCTGCTCCCTACGCTCCGTGCTAAGTTCGGGAAAAGTGACGCGGATGTTTGCTCCGTCGGAAGATGTACCGACGCCGAGATTGGCCGCCGTGATCGCGCGCTCGATGTCTTTGATAAGGCCTGCATCGTAGGCGGACACGCGCAGCGTTCGCGCATCCTCGACGCCGACGTTGCCCACCTGTTTGAGTGGCATCATCGAACCGTACGCAGAGACCATGACGCCATCGAGGATAGCGGGTGCCGCGCGGCCAGTACGCAGGCCGCCGTATTCCCTGCCGAGCCACTCGCGTGCAGCTGTTATTTTCCCCTCAAATGTTTTGAAATCGTAGTTTGCCATATGATGAAGCTCTATTTTAGCACAGGCACAAGTAATGCGACTTGTTCGAGCAAAGGTTTTACCAGCGCCCCTTTGTCACCAATATATTTACGCGCTCGATAGATAGCATGAAGCCCCTCTGGAGTTTTTCCAAGCAAGGCCTCCAGGGACGACAGGAAGTTGATGACTGCGCCCATATCGCGTTTCTCATCTTCGTCTTTTTCCAAAAGTGGCTTCAACATGTCGAGACGTTTCTGCGGTGAGGCGGCGAGGAATGTCTTTGCATCTATCGATGATTCTTCTTCGGATAAAGAGTTGAGCGCAAGGGTTTGCGCGCGGCTGCGCAGTGTGGGCAAGAGCGTCTCTGGCGCCGGTACGACAAAGAAAAACAACGCGTCCGCGGGCGGCTCTTCGAGCGTCTTCAAAAGCGCGTTCTGTGCCTCGCTGGTCATCCCCGGCGTTACGATGACGAAGACGCGCTGTGCCCTTCGTAGCCTTGGCGAAGAAGGGGCGTCTCCGACTGGACGAAGCGAGGCGCGCTCGCGTAAGCTCCGCGCCTCAGCTATCCCGAATCGATCGTACGCACGCACATAGACATCCGGGTTCGCTTGCACCTTTATGCCGGTTCTCTCGAGAAGTGCACAGATCTCGGGAATGCTCGATTCATTTCCGGCAACAAGGTGCACGTTACCCACAAGCCACGTTTGCATGCGACAAGTATAGCAATTTCGAGGTTATACTGTCGCGCATGAAGCAAATCCAAAAGACCGCGCTCGTCGTTACGCGCTGGATCGGCTCTCCGATCTCTCTTTTCGTCCATACGATTATTTTCATCGCGAGTTTTCTCGCAGTGTATTTCGCATACATACCGTTCGAAGAAATGCTTTTGATCCTGACCACGCTTGTCTCACTCGAGGCGATCTACCTGTCGCTCCTTATTCAAATGACTATCAATTACACGACTGAATCCATCGAAGAAGTGAGCGAAGACATCGAAGAAATGCAGGAAGACATCGGCGAGCTGCAGGAAGATGTCGAAGAGATCAGCGAGGACGTCGAAGAAATTGCGGAGGAAGGAGAATCCGAAGGAGCGGAAGAGGAGGTGCGTAAGGCGGAACAGCGAAAAACACTCACGGATATACAGACCGACCTCCGCCGACTGATGCAAGACATCGAGAAGCTCCAGCAGCCGAAGCTATAAGTGTTATCGTTTCGCAATAATTGCTTTTTTGTAGGTCTCGAGATGTTTGAGGGCTTCACCGGTGCCTTTGGCGACACAATACGGCGCATCTTTGGCGACGCGTGCTTTTACCCCCGTGCGGCGGAAGACGAGTTCGGGAAAATTGCGCAAGAGGCTTGAGCCGCCAGTCATGATGATGCCGTTGTCGATGATGTCGGCTGCCAATTCGGGCGGCGTATCTTGTAAGACTTCCTTCATAGCATTGATGATAGTCCGCAGCTCTTTCCCTATCGCACGCACGATCTCGTTGGTCCCCACTTCTATCGAGC
>MFLH01000041.1:0-7825 GCA_001781275.1 Candidatus Kaiserbacteria bacterium RIFCSPHIGHO2_02_FULL_54_11b
AAAACGGCGCTTTCCGGCAAGATACGAGAGGTACGTGGTGGTGGTATCCAAGACCGGCAGCGTTGCGGCGATTATGAGAAGCGCGAGCGCGAGCTCGTTATTGTGATGTATCCAGTACCAGCCGCTCCCGAGGAGTGCAACCGCCGTACCGATAAGCGAAAAGAGAATGCGGGAACGAGTTGCCGAATGTATCACGTGCTCATTCCCCTGTGCCGATGCGCGTGTTACTGCCACTGCCATACCCGGGAGAGAGAATATGGCGAACATCGCCGCCATCGAGGTGAGGTACTTGTACGTGCCGTAGGTCGCCTGCGGTACCAAGTTGGCGAATGCCACGGCGAGGATGAATGCTGAAAGCGCGAATATGATTTGCCCGAGGACCAGCCAGAAGCCGCCCGAGGCGAGGTAGACCATGTCGGTTTTCGTGTACCGCTCGCTCCATCGCAAGAAGCGGTACAGCCGGCCACGTACTCTCTCGTAATTCATAGCGTCATCCTAACTGGCCGTTCAGGACGTGTCGAACGCGCTGAATACAATATGTCCCGCCGACGGCAGCGAGTGCGAGAATAATAGGATCGACGGGGAGCCGGTAGCGAGGGTTGGTGCCGAAGGCCGCGATGGTGCTCGTGAGTGCAAAGTATGCAATGAGGAGGATGATGAGAATCGCGAGCTGCGACCGCTGCTTCAGGAGGTACACGAGGGCGCCGATGAATGCGGCAATAGTTATTGCTATCCATACGAGTCTCGCCGGAATGAGAAGCCACAAGAAGTTGGCCGGCTCGTACCCTGTTATCACAAGGAGTGTGTACACACCGTCGTTCGTAAAGAAGGTAAAGAGCGACTTGACTGCAACGAATGCGGTAGCAATCGGGTGCATGAATATAACTTCGAGCGCTTTTGCAACGTATTCGTCACCATTTTTGGGTGTAATTACGTTACTGGTGCGTTCTCCATAGGTTGAGAACGTTGTAAACTCGGTTGCGAACTCACTCCCGCGCGCGACGGAGAGCACGGCAGGAGCGAAGTTGGTATACAGGACATAGGGCCCCTGCGAGCTTAGTCCGGTCGCGCCAAATTCGCTGTAGTTTCGCGCTATCCACGGCGTAAGGATCACGGCAATGATAGCGAGATAGACGGCAACATGCGCAACACCGCGCCGCCAGTCCTGCGCGCCAAATCGCCACACAATGAAGGGTACAAGGAGAAGCGGGATATATTGCGCCGTCGGCCTGACGAGTATGGCAAGCCCGAGGACAGCGGCGCTTGTTACAAGCATAGTCCAGCGCGGTTGCTCAAGATAACGGAATATGAGAAGTGTCCACGCAAAAAAGAGAACGAGAAAGAGCGTATCAGTGTAGAACTGAAAAGAGAGGAGCGCGAGCGTCGGATCGAGTGCAAGGATTATTCCGAGAGCGATGCCGATGCGCGCGGAATTCGTGATGCGTCGCGCAATATGCATCCCTAATACCGGTATCGCGCTTGCAAGCAAGATCTGGACGATCGCCGCCCCGGCAATTCCGACGGTTCCGAGCAATCCGGCAAGGAGATAGATGTAACCTGGTGTGCGCAGGGCATTGGGTGCATAGGGCGATGTGGTCGCCATGGAGAACCCGTTGCCCGCGAGCACGTTGGTCGCGATTTCAAAGTAGCCGTCGTCGGCGCGGACGGTATCGATGACGCTGCCGTCGTTTACCTGCATGACCACGAGGAAGAGTATCGTATGCACGCAGAGTGCGAGAAGTGCCAATGTGATTTCCCACCGGTATGTGCGGAGATATGTCATGCCGGGGGAGAGATCCGGTCGCGAAACACAAAGTGCCGGTATGCGAAGTATCCCGTCACTGCAATGACGACTGTCGCAACGAATTGAGCGGCCAAGTACCACACACCGGCTTTTTCAACGAGAAGGTAGACGAGGGTTGTGTTGAGAGCCAGATTTGCAAGGATGACGATGAGGTACCGGGCAAATTGCGTATGCACGTCATACAGCGGCGTATCGCGAAATGTCCAGAATTTCTGCATCGTGAAAGACACGGCAATAGACATGATGAACGCGATAACCGATGCGTACAGGTAGTACACATGGCCGAAATGCACGAGGAGGAAAAACGCGGTCAGATTGGTGGCCGCCGCGGTGCCGCCCGAAATGAGATAGCGCAAGAGCCTAAAGACTCGCGCTCCCAATAGGGCTTCAGCCCAATCATGGAGCGCGGCCAGCTGTGTCATGGTGGACAGTATACGCGGTATACTCGTGTTTATGAAGACGTGGGTAATGAAAAAAATGCGCCACATAACGGGGGAGGACGCGGCCGTCTTGGCTTTTGGGGCAAGTTTTCTTATCGGCGTATGGTATGCGCTCCCCATGGTCAATACGATCACCGACGTATGGGCGTTTGGAGGTGGAGTATTGCGCGCGATGGAGGCGCATACACTTCTGCCAGGGTCTGGTGTCGACTACGGGACACTTTCGTTCTATCAGAATTATCTGGCCTTTGTCCTGGTGCTCGGCTTCGGCTACATACTGTCAGGCTTTGATCTTGAGGCGGTGAAGACGGTACTTATCCTCAATCCATCGTACAGCCTCCTCGTGCCGCGCATCGTCTCCGCGCTCACTGCCGCCATCCTTTTATTGTTCGTCCATCGATTTCTGAAGGCCCATGTCCATTCGGTATGGTGGCGACTCGCGCTCCTCATGCTTACCTTCGGCAGTGTACTCACGACGCTTCTCGTGCGCTCAGGTAAAATGTGGATGCTCTCGCTCTTCCTCGTTGTCGTTTCTTTTATCTACTTGTATCGCGCAGTAACGGAAGAGCGAGAGAGGGGTCAATTGGGGTGGCTGTCGTTCACTTCAGTCATAACGGCATTTCTGGCGGCGTCCAATTTCCTTTTTGCCGGCCTCTTTCTCGTCAATATTCCGATACTTCTTTTTGTATTTTGGCGCACGCCCGCAATCTGGAAGCGACTTGCGGCAATGGTTGCACTTGGCGCGGCGGTGTTCCTGGGGTTCTTTGCGTTGAATGCGGAGAATGTCGTTGAACAGGCTTCCGGATTTGTGATGCAATTTTTTGACCCCGATTCGGCAGATGCGAGCGTGCAGGCGTCGCTTACGGTATTTGAGTCGTTCATGGTGGGTGCGCGTCAAGCGGTCGAATCGTTTCCCTTGCTTCTTGCGGCACTCATACCAGTCGCGTATGCCGGCATACGCGACAAAACACTTTTCTCACTCGCCGCTCTTTATAGCGTGCTCTATATGATTGCGGTCTCGGTTGTGTTTCGGACCGACCAAGGTCTTGCGCTCAATATTCGGCACATCTTTCCGCTCGGCTTCTTCTTGTTGTTTCTTATCGCCGCTTTCAAACCGCCCGCGCGCTTTGTGTCGCTCTCTTTTTTACTCGTGGGACTTGCAGTGTATGCATACACGCTTGTACTGCTATCAGTCCCCACAACGTACAATGCGGCATACGATCTTTTAGTGAGCCGCTACGGCGAAGCGGATATCCGCATCGATGAGCGCATCTTCGAGCTCACGCTTCCCATGAATAAGGCTTCGTACGCACTATTCGCGACATCATCCTGCGGATCGACATGCCAGCATGTGCAAGCGCTTCCGCGTGACATCGCCTTTCGACCACTCGTCGTGACGGGTGAAACGGATCCCGAGAGGGTCGCGGCACTCCCGCCGCCCGATCTTCTGATCGTGGAGAGCGGGATCGGGGGCTGTGCTCCGGTCATACGCTTTGGTAACAATGTGCCGGACGACGAAGTATTCGATATCGACATCAATCTCGGACGCATGCTTCTGCCGTCCTTCTACACGCTCCGTCAACTGGGAAAAAATATCTACATCTACGACGCGAAAGAGTGTCCTGGATCGTAGCGTGATGGAGGATGCGTTATACTCCTCATGCATGCATCTCCTCGCTAACCTGATCGACCAGTATCTGTACTTCCTCGTACACCTCAAAGGCATGCTCACGCATCGTTTCGCGGGGATGCACTACGGACAATGGGCGGAAGACGTGATTATCGATTCGCTGACGGCAGGGAAGCGTGCGGGAGTCTATGTCGATGTGGGCGCGTACCACCCATTCCACTACTCGAATACCTATCTGCTCTATCGTCGCGGGTGGCACGGGATCAATATCGACCCCAATCCGAGCGCTATCATGCTTTTCAACTGGCACCGGAAGCGGGACATCAATCTCAATCTGGGCGTCAGTGACATCACCGGCGAAAAAAAGTATTACCTGTTCAACCACCAGGCATACAATAGCTTTTCGTCGGCGCATCGGGACAGTACCTTGAAAAACCGGCATGTCCGGCAGATCGGGGAGCGCATGATTCCATGCCTGCCGCTGCGCGACATCGTGGCACAGCATCTTCCGGACGCACAGATCGATGTCCTCAACATCGACGTCGAGGGTATGGGTATGGCTGTCCTCAAGACCGTCGATTGGGATCGGATGCGGCCGTCCGTTATCTGTATCGAGGATGATGATTTTGATGCATCGGAAGAGGGGTATGGAAGCGAAATGTACGCCTATCTTGCCGAGCGATCATATCGATTGCATGCGCGTGCCGGCGCTTCGTGCATCTATTGTTCCGCCGCCACACTCGGGTATGAAGAGCCCTAACAGCATGATAAGATCGTAGCGCCATGAGTAGGAAACAAGGAAATTCGGAACAAAAGGAACGTTGGGTGGCCGTCTCGGGCGGTTTCGACCCGCTGCATATCGGGCACGTGCGCCTATTTCGCGAGGCCCGCAAACTCGGCGACAAGCTCGTCGTCATCATGAACAACGACAACTGGCTTCGATCAAAAAAAGGGTTTACCTTCATGTCGCAGAAAGAGCGCGCCGAGATCATGAGACACCTCCCGTTCGTAGACCGTGTCGTCTTCACCGATCACAAAAGAGGGGACACCGACAAGAGCGTCTCGCGCACGCTCGCAAGAGTGCGGCCCGACATCTTTGCAAATGGTGGCGATCGTGTGTCGAAAAATGTACCGGAAGTCGCGTTGTGCAAAAAGCTCGGCATCAAGATGGTTTTCAACGTCGGGCGGGGCGGCAAAGTGCAATCATCTTCGTGGATGATCAGTAATGCGCGGCGCCCCGCATCAAAGACTGTCCGTCCGTGGGGCGAATACTATGGTTGGGACGAGGGAGCCGGTTGGAACCTCAAGACCATCTATATCAAGCCGGAGAAACGGTTGAGCTTGCAGTATCACCATCATCGCGAAGAGTGGTGGCTTCTTGTCTCAGGAGATGCGACCGCTACGATCAAAGAGGGCAAGGAGATCCTCACCATACCACTCCGGAAAGGGGAAGTATTTCGTGTGAGAAAAGGTCAGGTCCATCGACTCTCCTCGAGAAAAGGAGGGGTCGTGGTCGAGGTCGCGTATGGGGCATTTGATGAAGACGACATCGTACGGCTCGAAGACGACCACGGACGCGCCACGATAAAACGTCGGCGCCGATGATATAATGCACCACCGTCATCCATGATACTCGAAAAGACACTGCACTGGCTCGTGATCGGCTCGCTCTGCGTGCTGACACTCATCCCCTTCATCATCTCCTACACTCTTTTTTTCCCTTTTATCACCGGCAAGAATTTCTTTTTCCGCATCATGGTCGAGATCATGGCGGGAGGATGGCTTGCGCTTGCGCTCGTGTACCCCGCGTACCGTCCGCGCCGTTCATGGATTCTGGCTTCCCTTGCACTTTTCGTAGCCGTCATTGCGCTTGCTGATGCATTCGGCGCGTATCCATTCAAAAGTTTTTGGAGCAACTACGAGCGCATGGATGGGTGGGTAACCCTCGCGCACCTTTTTGCACTCGTGGTCGTTGCTTCTTCGATATTGAATACCGAAAAATTGTGGCGGATGTTCTGGAAAGTGGAGCTCATAATGTCGGTGGCCGTCGCCTCGTACGGTTTTCTGCAGCTCTTTGGAGTCGTGAGCCTGAACGCGGGATTCTCGTCGCTCGAGCGCCTCGATGCGACCTTCGGCAACCCGATCTATCTGGCGGCGTACATGCTCTTCAATGCCTTTATCGCCGCCCTTTTGTGGGCACAAGCATGGCGCGACAGTACCCCCGGTTCACGCCTCGGGTTTTCTCTCGTGTATGGAGGAATACTGGCAATCGACGTGATCGTACTGTTTTTGACGGCGACTCGCGGCACTATCATCGGTCTTCTCGGGGGCGCTCTCTTCGCATTACTTCTCTATGCTTTCGGGAGCACAGGAGCGGAAGCGCGGCGTATGCGCGCGTATGCGCTCGGCGCCATAGCGGCACTCGTCCTTCTCGGCGGGTCCTTGTGGCTTGCGCGTGACACGGCGTTCGTACAAAGCGTTGGCTTTCTCAATCGCCTCGCTTCGATCTCGCTCACCGACAGCACGACGAAGTCCCGTTTTTACAACTGGGGCATGGCATGGGAGGGAGTGAAAGAAAGGCCACTGTTGGGTTGGGGGCAGGAAAATTATGCGGTCGTGTTCGACAAATACTATGATCCGCGGATGTACGCGCAGGAGCCGTGGTTCGATCGCGTACACAACATCGTCTTCGACTGGCTCGTAGCAGGAGGCTTCCTCGGCCTCTTGAGCTACCTCAGCATTTTTGCGGCAATATTCCTGGCACTCTGGCGCTCACCCACGTCGCAACACGTGCGAAAAAATGCCGTCTTCACGCTCGTCGAAAGCAGCATTCTGACCGGACTCTTGATCGCCTACTTCGTCCATGATTTTTTTGTGTTCGACAATATAACGAGCTACATGCTCTTTGGCCTCGTCGTTGCGTACATCATATGGCGCTACGGCGAGAGCGCAGGAGCACCCCGTCTGTGGATTGCGTCGCTCCCCGCGAAAGTCTTTCCGATCGTCGCTGCCCTCGCCGCGCTTCTCGTATGGGGTGTTTCGTCGTGGGTCAACACAGCGGCTTTGACGCAAAATCGTCTTCTCATCAAGGCGATCAGTCCGCAGAAGGAGGGGCTGGCGAAGAATCTTGAATATTTCAAAAGCGCGATCGCGATCGGGTCTGTGGGCACGCAAGAAGCACGTGAGCAGCTCATGCAAACGGCGACAAAGATCGCTTCCGCAAGCGATGTCGACCGTCAGACCAAACAAGATTTCTATGATACTTCTGTTGCGGAGATTATGTTGCAGCAAGAAGCATCGCCACTCGACGCGCGGCCCGCGCTCTTTTTGGGAATTCTCCACGACGCGTTCGGGAATTACGAGGCAGGAGCGAGCGCATTTGAGCACGCACTCTCACTCTCGCCGACCAAGCAATCCATCCTCTATGAGCTCGCGCGAAATGCGCAAGTGCGCGGCGATACCGCGAATATGTTGCGGTATTTCAAACAAGCATACGAGCTCTACCCTCCCAACCTGCAGGCGCGTATTTTGTATGCGACGACTGCGATACATAGTGGTAATGATGCGCTCGCGGATGAATTGCTCGCGCCGATCATCCCCACCGGCGAGGCGGCAGATCCCCGCGTCACCAGCGCCTACTACGGACAGAAACGATTCGACAAAATGGCCCTCATATGGGAACCATACGTTCAACTCCATCCGGAGGACGCACAGGCGCACTTTACTCTCGCTGCTTCGTACTATGGGATGGGGGAGCGCACGAAGGCAATTGAAGTATTTCAAGCCGCATCAAAAATATCAGCCCAAGTCACCGCACAAGCCGCAGTGTTCATCGACCAAGTACGCAAGGGGACACTCAAGCTCGAATAGGCTCCCGATTTTCATGCCGAGTACCCGAGGCATAGAAAATCGCAGTCCTGTGCGGTTGCAGTTTCTTAGGTCCGCGTTACA
>MFLH01000041.1:7841-9639 GCA_001781275.1 Candidatus Kaiserbacteria bacterium RIFCSPHIGHO2_02_FULL_54_11b
TCCCGCCTTACGGCGGGGTTTGCGTTTTTGCACATTGGGACTGGGGGGGTTGCTTTTGCATGCCTCAAATTGTGATACCCTGAAATGGGACGTAAGGCACAGCGTGGAGGACGGCGGCACTCACATAAGACTTTCACTTTGGAGCTCGCACCCGTCCTCCACGCTGCGCCCTACGAAGTTTTAACGAAGTAGGGTTGTGCCGTACAAAAATTTTCATCCGAAAATTTTTCGAATAAAAAGTCTGATACGCTGAACATCAGAGTTATCCACACACAGCGGCAAGAAAAAAATATTTTGCGCTCATGAGTGCAATAATGAATCAGTAATCGCATCTTCGCTCTATCGCGTACATGCGGGTCGAACTTAGCACTCAAAACAAAAATATATTTATATGGCAAAGAAAAAGAAGGCAAAGAAGGCAAAGCGAAAGGGTGGCAAGAAAAAGCACCGCTAGTTTTTCCAAACAAAGATCCCTCCTTGCGAGGGATCTTTGTTTATGAGAGCAATCGCAAAGAAAGACGTTTTGAGGTAGGATGGCGGAGTGGCATTCTGGAAACGGCTTTTTGGTGATGAGAATCTCGCGGCCCTACGGGCCTCCGAGCCTATTGTCGCTGCGACCAACGCACTAGAGCCCCAGATGAAAGCGCTCTCGGATGAAGCGCTCTCGGCCAAGACTGCCGAATTCAAGGAGCGACTTTCAAAGGGGGAAGCCTTGGACGACATCGCCGCGGAAGCGTTCGCGGCGGTACGTGAGGCATCACGGCGTACGCTCGGCCAGCGACACTTTGATGTGCAGCTTTTGGGCGGAATGATACTTCATCGTGGTGATATCGCGGAGATGCGCACTGGCGAAGGCAAGACCCTGGTCGCGACCCTTCCGGCGTATTTGAATGGTCTTGCGGGAAAAGGCGTGCACATCGTTACCGTCAACGACTATCTCTCACGACGCGATGCGGTCTGGATGGGTCAGATCTATTATGCGCTCGGACTCTCGGTAGGCGTTATCAACCACGAAGCGTCGTTCATCTATGATCCTTCCCATGTCTCGTCCGAGGATCTGGCGAAAGAGGATTCGACAAGAGATGAAATCGGGAGTTTTAAAGTGGAGAACGAATTTCTTCGTCCGGTAACGCGGCGGGAGGCCTATGCGGCCGACATCACGTACGGTACCAACAACGAGTTCGGTTTTGATTACCTCCGCGACAATTTGGAATACGAGGCCGGCAGCTTGCGGCAGCATACCTATCATTTTGCCATTGTCGACGAGATCGATTCCATTCTCATCGATGAGGCACGCACACCACTCATCATCTCGGCCCCGGTAGCAGACGCCGAATCGCTCTACGGGCGCTTCACCTCGATCGCCGACGCCCTCGTACCCGAAGAAGATTACACGGTCGACCGGAAACACAAGCAGATCTCACTGACCGATAGCGGTATCGAAAAAGCAGAAAAGGCGCTTGGTGTCGAAAATATCTATACTGATGCCGGCATCAAATACGTGCACCATCTGGAGACCGCGGTGCGCGCGAAAGCGCTCTTCGAGCGGGACAAGGAGTACGTGGTAAAAGACGGCACCATCGTCATCGTCGATGAATTTACCGGGCGTATGCAACCGGGGCGAAGGTGGTCCGAAGGTCTCCACCAAGCCATCGAATCGAAGGAAGGGGTCGCAATGCAGCAGGAGTCGCGCACCTTTGCCTCCATCACGTTCCAAAACTACTTCCGCCTCTACAGCAAATTGGCCGGCATGACAGGGACCGCGGCCACGTCATCCGAGGAATTTTATAAGGTGTAT
>MFLH01000042.1 GCA_001781275.1 Candidatus Kaiserbacteria bacterium RIFCSPHIGHO2_02_FULL_54_11b
CCGCAACTGCTCTCATGCCCTGTCGGCGAGACACTCGTCAATGGGAACTGTGTCAGTGCGCAGTGCACAAAAGCGGGATACCCACGTTGCAGCACCGACGGCTCCTCGATCGAATACCTGGACGACGAATGCACGCCGCAGCGCACCAAGTGTTACTACGCATCGTATGGGTACGGGTGCGTGGAACACGGAAGCGAAGTAGCATGCCTCACACCCAAGGCCCCGACGGTAGATTTCACCGTCCAGCCGACACTCCTGCGCTCTGGCTCATCCGTACAGGTGACGCTGCAGGCGCAAGACGTGGAACAATGCTCGATCGAGAGCTCCGCAAACCTCACCGACGGACGCCTGTTGAACGGCTCCCTCGGCAACGACTGGAGCGTCTCTGCCGACTACCAATCGAAGCCCATAACCGGCCAAACCTTTTTCACCCTGCACTGCGACGGCATCCTTGAGGGTACATCGGTAGACCAGGTCGTGACGGTCAATTTGGTACCCAAAGTCATCGAATTGTAGGTGCATAAGGCCACATACATATTGCACTTCTGTTTTTCCTGGGTTATACTCCCGCCACGCTATGTCCAGCCCCAGTTTTGGGGTTTACTTCAGGAAACAAAACTGGAGCTGGACCAATGGTACACAAGCGCCGATGCGCCAATGTGCCAGGCGCGATTTCTATTTTATGACAGACAAATTCATTCTCGGTACAAAGGGGCGCATGACGCAGGTCTTTGATGAAGTCGGTGCCGTGCACGCCGCGACGGCTGTTATCGCCACTCCCATGACCGTCACGCAAGCTAAGACAGTCGAGAAAGACGGCTATGCGGCAGTGCAGGTGGGGAGCGGAACGCGCAAGGAGAAAAATTTGAGTGCGGCCTTGAGGGGGCATTTGAAGGGCATTGGGAGCTTCCGGTACCTTCGTGAATCTCGACGGTTTGCAGCTGGCAGTGAACCCTTGGCAGTTGGAGCAAAAATTGACGCGTCAATTTTTACGCCCGGCGATGTCGTCGAAGTCTCCGCCATCTCAAAGGGAAAGGGATTCCAGGGCGTGGTGAAGCGGCACGGATTTCACGGCGGGCCACGAAGCCACGGACAGAAAAACAAGGAGCGCGCGCCTGGCTCTATCGGCGGCGGTGGCCGCGCGGGCGGGCGCGTGGTCAAAGGTATGCGTATGGCAGGGCGCATGGGTGGCGAGCGCATCACGGTAAAAAATCTACGCGTCTTGCAGGTGGACCCCTCCACCAATACGATACTCATCTCCGGCGCGGTACCCGGCCGCCCCGGTACGCTCGTCGAGATACGCGGCTAATCACTATGGAATCAAACGTTTACAACGCAGCGGGTAAGAAGACTGGCTCTGTGCAATTGCCCGAGAGCGTGTTTGGTGCGAAGTGGAACGACGCACTCATGCACCAGGTTGTCACGTCCATGCAAGACAATGCGCGCACCAATGTGGCGCACACCAAGGGCCGTGGCGATGTGCGCGGCGGCGGCAAAAAGCCGTGGCAGCAAAAAGGGACGGGTCGCGCGCGGCACTGCTCGATACGAAGCCCCATCTGGAAGGGCGGCGGTGTCGCCCATGGGCCACGCAACGAAAAAGTGTTTGCACGAGGTATTCCCACAAAGATGCGCTCGCAAGCGCTGGCGATGGCCCTTTCTAAGAAGGTCGCGGACGGCGCGGTGCTCTTCCTGGATTCATTTGGCATGAATGCGCCGAAAACGGCCATCGCGAAAAGTACGCTCACGGCGCTCTCGGGTGTACAGGGCTTTGAAAAATTGGCAAGCAAGAAGAAAAATGCCGCGCTCATCGCTTTTTCCGACAAGAGCGTGGCGGCCGAAAAATCATTCCGTAACATCGGCTCCGTAGCGTGCATCGCGGTACGCAATCTGAATCCGCTCGCTGTCTTGCGCAGCACCTATCTCGTGATAGAGGATCCGAAGGCTGCTGTCGCAATGATTGAGTCACGTTTGAAACCAAAGAAATAACCCTATGAACGATTACTCACACATTTTGAAACACACACGCATCACCGAAAAGGCAAGCATGCACCAGGGCTCCGGGGTCTACACCTTTGATGTGGCTCCGCGCGCTACCAAACGCGACATCATGCGCGCGGTGCAGGCACTTTACAAAGTGGTGCCTCGCAAAGTGGCGATCGTCACCGTGCCAGCCAAGAAGGTACGACATATGCGCACAGGCCGCGAAGGGGTGAAAAAGGGCGGCAAGAAGGCTTATGTGTACCTCAAAAAAGGCGAGACCATCACTATTTCCTAACCTAGTTCCTAGCACCTAAAATCTAATTCTTATGAGCATCCGAAAATACAAACCCACAACCCCCGGGCTCCGCGGCATGACCACACTCAATTACCGCGAGCTTCTCTCGGGCCACCGGCCGCACAAGCCGCTAATGCGTGGATCAAAGGGCATGGGTGGGAGAAACTCTCAAGGCCGCATTACGGTGCGCCATCAAGGCGGTGGGCACAAAAAATCACATCGTATGGTGGATTTTTATTTCGACAAGAAAAACATCCCCGCACGCATAGCTTCTATCGAATACGATCCGTTCCGCTCAGCCTTTATCGGACTCGCGATATACAAAGACGGTGAGAAACGCTATGTAATCTTGCCACAAAAAGTGAAAGTGGAAGACGTGATTCTCACGTCCGAATCGGCGCCCTTGAAACCCGGTAATCGCCTGCCACTTGGCAAGATTCCCGTCGGTACCTTCGTATACAATATCGAGCTCAAGCCGGGCAACGGTGGAAAAATGGTCCGCTCCGCGGGTGTGTTCGCGGAAGTCGTGGCACAAGATGCAGGCTACACGCACCTCAAAATGCCGTCCACGGAGGTGCGCCGCATCCTCGCCACCTGCTGGGCCTCTATCGGCGAAGTCTCCAATGAAGAACATCGCCTTGTCGTCTACGGCAAGGCAGGTCGCACACGCTGGAAGGGCGTGCGCCCCACGGTGCGCGGCACCGCGATGAACCCTGTAGACCATCCGCACGGCGGCGGCGAAGGCAAGCAAGGCCGCGGGCTCCGCCGCGCCAAATCAATGTGGGGCAAGCCCACGGGCAAGGGGCAAAAGACAAGAACCCCCAAAAAATATAGCAATGTGTTCATTGTGAGTAGACGTAAAGTAGGCAAACGAAAGTAAAGAGGTTCGCAGTCCGTGCAGCAACTTTGGCTTCCTCTTGTTGAGACGCGCCAAGTTAATTGGAGTCACTGTAAGCAATTCCATTTGAAATGAGTGCTTTGTATCGTCTCTCTCAACCAAGCCAAAGGTTGATGCTGGAGCAAGACGATCCAAAGAAATACTCAAATGTGTTCATTCTCTCTCGCCGGAAAGTAGGGAAGCGGCGCTAACCACGAATCGTTGACAAAAAAACGACAACGGTGGTAAAATCAAGGAACCTGGGAAAACATCAGTCCGAACTATAGTTGATTTAGCGCACTACTAATTTTATGGCAATTCTCAATACTATACTTGCAATTTTTATATCTTCTTTAGTATGGACTCTTGCAATACCGTTTAGTCCTAACATCGGTACAGCGATAGGCTTCGCATTCATATCGCTTATGTCGATTGTGGGGGCTGTGTCAGGGTGGGTGGTTGCACTTAAACGACCCGGTACAGTTTCGATATGGTGGAAAATCTTTTCATTTTCAACCGTGGCCGTTTTAGCTTATGGCATCTTAAGCAATCTTGTATACTATCTATTGTATCCTTCATAGAAAGCCCTATAAAATCTGTCATGGCAGAAATAACGATAATCGGCTGAGTATTTTCCAGTGGCAAAACGGAACCGAAAAGAGTTTAGCATTTTCGCCGGAATTGAGCAAATAATTTCTTCTTTGTGTCTTGCATTTCTTGCACGGCGGGGGATGGGATGATTCCTTTCGTATGATTCCACCCCGCCGTTCTTTCTTTTTATGATGTATTTCTCTAGCTGATGCGGCCGCATCAGCTAGAAGCATATGATCACTTCGCACGCAGCTTCCAGCCGAGCGGGAAATTTGCTACATTCTTGATTGAGGGACTCTCATGCGCAGACTCATAAAAATAATCATTATCCCGGTTCTACTCTCCCTGCCGCTATTCGGGGCCTATTATGGGTGGGCTAGCTATACTGAAGGGGAGTTAGTAGCCGCAGCTACGTCCACTCCAGCCACCGAGCAGGCACCCGTAGCATTCGTAGATACCTCCGACCCCAACGACCTCCTCCCCGATCTTGTGCCGCTGCCGCCACAAGACGTGAAAATACAGATACGCGATGACGGGGCGGTGATGCTCCTTTTCAGTACCACATACTACAATCAGGGGCGTGGCCCGGTCGAGCTGCGCGCCGACCCAAAGACCAAGGGGGTACGTGCCGACATTGATCGCGATATCTTGCAGCGCATCTACCTCAAAGACAAAGAGGATTCCTATCGGGAAAAGGTGGTCGGCAATTTTCTCTGGCATCAGAAGCATCAGCACTATCACTTTGCGGATTTTGTGAATTACGATCTCGAGGCGGTCGATGCGCCGAATCATCCCGATCTCTCTGGTATACGCACCAAGACGACCTTCTGTCTGCGCGATGTGAGCCGCGTCGAAATGGAGCTCGAAAATCGCGTTGCAGAAGCGGGGTACCGCGTCTGCTACAAAGAACTTCAGGGAGTGTCGGTCGGCTGGGGCGACACCTACTTCTTCGATTATCCGGATCAGGGGCTCAACATCTCCGACCTCACCTCTGGCACCTACCGCCTCTCTTTTTACGTGAATCCCGAACGCCGACTCGAAGAAATATCGCTGGAAAACAATATCAGCAGCGCTATATTCGATATTAATATGGAAGAACGCACCGTCCATATGTTGAAGCAAACACCCGAGGTCACACCTAAGATCGAACACGTGCACCTTGAGCAACCCTTTGGTCTTGGGATATGAAATACTTCGCCTTGCTTCTCCTACTACTCGCGCTCGGTGGCGCAGGGTATTGGTACTCGCAGCGGAATATTCCCGTCGTACCGACGACCGAGAGCGTGGGTGAGACTGAACCCACCTCGGCGATCCCCGCCGCGAGCGTGGTGGTGCAAGACCTTGAGATCCCGTGGGACATCGCATTTCTCCCCGAGGGCGACATGCTCGTCACCGAACGCACGGGGCATGTGATCGCTATAAGCGCCGCGGGCGCCAAGACGGAAATTCCGATCGAGGGCATCACCAAGAAAGGCGAGGGAGGACTCCTAGGTATCGTGCTCCACCCTGATTTTAAAACCAATCACTTTTTGTATCTATACATGTCATCGCCAGGTACCAGCGGCGAGACACAAAACCGCGTGGTGCGGTACCGATATGAAGCTGGGGAGTTGCACGATGAGAAGGTGATCATCGGCGGCATACCCGGCGCGATCTATCACGATGGAGGCCGCATGCAATTCGGCCCCGACGGG
>MFLH01000043.1:0-5060 GCA_001781275.1 Candidatus Kaiserbacteria bacterium RIFCSPHIGHO2_02_FULL_54_11b
TCTTCTGATTCCGAATTTTGGCGGAGAGGGGGAGATTCGAACTCCCGATACCTTGCGGTATGCCGGTTTTCGAAACCGGTGCTTTCGACCACTCAGCCACCTCTCCTTGCGGACGGGCCTTACGGACCGTCCCTTCGGAAAGCCGCTATTGCGGCTATCCGGCGAAGCGGTGCGAGGCACCACTCCCGCAACATCCGGAATGGATGTCGCAATGATCTGACTTTGGACAAAATAGCACACTTTTGAATAACGAAAAAATGCGCTAAACTATTGACGATTCCCAAGTTTGCAGGGTTTGCCCTGCGGAGCCTTGGCGAAGCAGGGCCCTATCGTCTAACGGTTAGGACACATGCTTTTCAAGCATGGAACCCGGGTTCGATTCCCGGTAGGGTCAAAATGCATAAGTCCGTTGCCGTATTGAAACGCGACAAGCGCTTCGCGCCGCTTATCAAAAAGCACGGAACGCCGGACTTGATCCGAGGGAAGAACCCTTTCCAAGCGCTTGTGCGCTCTATAATCCATCAGCAAGTCTCGGGCGCGGCAGCGCGGACGATACACGAACGTTTTGTGTCACTATTTCCCAAAGGGAAATTCCCTACCCCAGAAATGGTGCGCGCAATGCCGATCGCAAAAATGCGCGCGGCGGGGCTATCGGGTCAGAAAGCTTCGTATATCAAAGACCTCGCCGATAAATTTTCTGACGGGACTATCAAGCACCGCTCGCTTCACAAAATGGAAAGCGCAGATATCGTCGAAAACCTCACGCAAGTAAAAGGAGTCGGCGTCTGGACCGTGCACATGTTCCTCATCTTTACACTCGGCCGCCCCGATGTACTTCCGACCGGCGACCTCGGCATTCGCAAAGGTTTCCAAATTCTCTACAAGCTCACCGATTTGCCGGACCACGCACGGATGGAAAAACTTGCAGCGCCGTGGCGCGCGCACGCTTCTACTGCATCGTGGTACCTTTGGCGCGTGGCAGATGAAGCGAAGCGGCGGAAATAGCGCCTTCGCGCAAGACGACCAGCTCCAGCTCCGCCCCCGAGAGATCAACGACGGTCGAAGGAGCACGCTCAGGTAATTCCCCCGCATCTATGACGAGGTCCAACATTCCAATATTCTCAAGAATGTTGGAATGTCCTAATTGCGTAAGTATTTTTTCAGGCGAACGCTCCGGCTTTTCTCCGCTTTTGTTCGCGCTGGTCGCAGTCACCGGCGTACCCAAGGCGCGTGCGAGCGCAATACAAAATTGATTATCAGGAACGCGGAAGCCAAACGTTGGTATCCCCCGCATGATGCCGGTGTCGAAGTCTTTTCTTTTTTTCACGATGAGGGTTACCTTGCCCCCGAACTCTTGTGCGAGCATCCGCGCGTCTTCGCCGACCTCGCCGTATCGTGCAGCCATGTCGAGGTCAGATACGATAGCGTGTATCGGCTTCCCCTCATCCCGCCCCTTTATCAGCTTGACCTTGGCGACCGCCTCGTCCGAAAGCGCGTTCGCGCCGAGTCCGTAGAGCGTGTCGGTCGGGTAGAGGACGACGCCGCCCGCGCGCAGAATTCCCGCCGCGCGGGCGGCGCATTCCCCCATGGTATTGCCGTTGAGCTTGATAATCTCCATATGCTATAGTTATACCTATGGTTAAGAAAAAAGAAAATGAATTTGAAAAACTTGCCCGATTGATCAAAGAGGAAGGCGAGGATATTCGGACAGAGCTGAAGCAAGAACTCGGCAACAAGATCGATAAACTCGAACGGCGTATGGACGAACGATTCACGGGCATTGAACGACGTCTTGACGAGACGATACAACCTCAACTCGACGGACACGCGCGTCGGATAAAGGTACTTGAGATCAAAACAGCCCGAACCCATTAGGAAGTGGCGTTCGTTATTCTTTTTGCTACACTAATCCCGCTGCGCGGTTAGCTCAATTGGTAGAGCGCGTCTTTGACGTAGACGAGGCAGCAGGTTCGAAACCTGCACCGCGCACAGTACTAAGTAATAAGATTTCCCCCCTTCTCGTCAACATCCTTCATGTTTAGGATTTGAGCACTTAAGATATCCCGCTCCGCGTGAATTGTTTCGGGAGAAAAATAACGGACAAAAATATCATCTTTGAAATTATTCTTTTCGGATTTCTGTTTCGGATCATGCGGGTGCATTGCCGCAAGTATTCTAAGAGACCCTTTACCGTACGCCTTCTCAATGCCTCTTAGATGCATCTTCGTCCCCAAAAATACGCCTCGCGCGATGTCTTTCCAAAATAACTCCGCAGCATACGGATTGTCGGGCTGCAGTGTCTTCGACGCATGCGCGATAATCTTGTTGAGAACAATTCTCTCTCGCGTATAGCCGTCATTTGCAGGGTGGTTCAATATCCTTAGTCTCTCATCCTCAGGAATCGAGTCCGCGTAGTCCTCTATTGCTTCGCGTGTCATGCGCTCGGTAACAGCCTCGTTGAAACCGACCATGAGTTCTCCTTCAGCCCCGCGGTGTGTTTCGTAACCTGCCTTCACAAGGTAATCGATAGCAATGTTTGTTGGCGTCGACCTGTCGGGTGAAATGGCAAGTCTCTTTTCCCGAATTGCAAGCGCATGGAAGAATTCGTGCGAGAGATCGTGAATCAAGACTTGAGAAGCGTTCTGATCGTCCAGTCTATGGTCGAGTACGATATTTCCTAGCAGATCGGCGGATGCGCGTCGGTAATATTTCTTTGTATTCCCGTGTTCGACTACTTGGGATATTCCATCTTTTGCAAGAAGAATATCTTTATCTACATCAATATCGAGCGCTATGTCAAGATTAAGATACCCACGCAAATATGAGGTATCAATTTCCCTGCACTGGTTTGCGGTTTTAATAAATTCTTGACTTTTCGTCACCTCTTCAATGGGTGCCTGTTTAGCCGCATACCCTTCATCAATGAACTTATCCCAGATAATATCCTGCGCTTTCGTGATTTCCGGTCTCATCTTACGTTCGACTCTTTCCATAAGCGTCCATCTTAACACTCATCATTTCATCGCGCCTTTACATTCATCCAAAAACCTATCGAACGCGGCCATCAGCTCTTTGAGGGCCGGTGGCTGCTCTCCAAAATGGAAATCGTCGACCGAGCGGATCGGTAGGATTTTTGAGGACGTGCTTGTGATGAACGCGCCGTCATATTCGGAGAGATTGGACAGGCGGATATCCTTTTGCACAATCTCAAATCCATTCTCCGCGGCAACTTTGAGCGCCATCTTTCTTGTCACGCCGAGCAGAATGCTTTTTTCGTCGGGCGAGAAGAGGGTCTTGCCTTTTCCTCCAGAGGAGGATCCGCCTCCGGCGGATATACAGAAAAAGTTAGTCCGTGTCCCCTCGGTAATGCGTCCTTCCCTATCTATGAGAAGCGCGTCGTATGCTCCGGCTTCTTTTGCCTTGCGGTAGGCAAGATAGCTCTGCAGCATATTGAGGGTCTTTGCATGCGGGAATGCGCGTTCGTACTCGTACGTAATAACAGCAACACCGTCGCGATACAATTTTTTATCCGGAAAGAGGGGATTCAAGCAGAGAATATTGAGCGTTGCCTGCCCACCTGCCCTGAGCGAAGTCGAAGGGCCGATGAGTAATATTTTTACGTTGCACGTCTCGACCTCGTTCTTTTCCAGAAGCTCCGCAATGGATTTTGATACCATCTCTCGGGAAAACGGGTGCTCGAGACCGATGATACGCGCTGACTCCATGAGGCGCTCAATATGATCTTCAACAAAGTATGCAACGTTGTTTGCGACACGAATGCTTTCGTACACGCCAAAGCCATACGTATATTCGATATTGGCCAGCGGCACAATCGCCTGTTCGATGGGCAATATGTCCCCGTTACGCGAAAAGTATTTGAATTCCATATCTTTGGTCTACTGATCTTGAAGAAATCCGCCCGCTTGATGCGCCCAAAGTTGTGAGTAAATGCCGCCTCCCGCGACGAGCCGCTCATGCGTCCCCTCTTCGACGATCTTCCCACTATCAAGCACAATGATCCGATCCATCTCGCGCAGGGTCGAGAGGCGGTGCGCGATGGCGATCACGGTCTTGCCTTTCATGAGCTCGCGGAGTGCCTTTTGGATCTCGACCTCGCTTTCACTATCGAGTGCGGAAGTCGCTTCGTCGAGGAGGAGTATCGGAGCATTTTTGAGGATGGCGCGTGCTATCGCGATGCGCTGACGCTCACCGCCGGAGAGCTTGATCCCGCGCTCGCCGACCATAGCTGCATACCCTTGAGGCAGTCTGGATATGAAATCGTGCGCTTGCGCGAGCTTTGCCGCCCCGATGATCTCTTCTTCCGTCGCACGAGGATTTCCGTACGCGATATTCTCGCGAATCGTGCGGTGGAAAAGGAGTGGTTCTTGCGGCACGACCGAGATCGCGTTTCGGAGACTTTCCTGCGTTACCGTGGCTATATCGGTATCGTCGATCGTGATCGAACCCGATTCAAGGTTGTGGTGACGCATGATGAGTCGCACGAGGGTTGATTTGCCGGCTCCCGAACGACCAACGACACCCACGCGCTGCCCGGCAGGAATGACAAGCGTGAGGTCTTTGAACACGATGTTGTCGGCATACGAGAAGGTAACGTTGTGGAAGGCGAGGACGCCCCCAACGACCTGAAGCTCTGCCGCGTTCGGCTCATCGGGAATTTCATGCGGCTCGATGATCTCTTCGAGGCTTTCGCGGATCTCGCCCCAGACCTCGGCAAATTTGTTGAAATTCGAACCAAGTGATTGCAAAAGACCCTCGATCCTGAAAATAATCGTAAGGACAAGAACGATATCTCCGAGCGAGAGGGCACCGAAACGCGCGAGCGCGACCGTGGTAAAGACCATCGCACTCCCGAAAATGACGAGCAAGACACTATTGAGAATGCGGGTCCACTCCCCAAAATACCAGCTTTTCAGGTGCGCTCTCCGGCGGTCGTCGGTCGCACCCTTAAGGCGTTCGATTTCAAACTCGCGGCGCGCGTATTCCTGCATCGCGCTCACGTTGGTCAGCAAGTCAACGGTGGCACCGTTGAGGACAGTCTC
>MFLH01000043.1:5078-9889 GCA_001781275.1 Candidatus Kaiserbacteria bacterium RIFCSPHIGHO2_02_FULL_54_11b
CCGATAGCCGAGGTACACATTGACCAAGAGGATGAGGACGACCCATACAAAAAATATCCATGCGACGAGTGGGCTCACAAGATAGACAATGGTGAAGCTTACGATAACGTTGACCCCGAGTTCGAGAAATTCCCACAAAAAGACGTCGACGACTTCTCGCATGCCGGTCGCTGCATGCCGGATCTTGTTCATGATGGAACCGGCAAAACGATCCGAAAAATACGCGCGGCTATGCAGTGTCACGTATGACGTGAGGGCGTAGCGCGCGGTTGCCGCAGCCCCCGTCGCCCACCTCGCTCCGGCAAATCCGGAGATGCGCCAGAAGAACTTCGCAACGGCCAGCAAAAAAATGGATGTACCCGCTGCAAAGACAAGCTCATCGTACGAACCTCCCTGCACGAAAGATATGGCGGCGTCAGCGATCAATTTGAATACATAAGCGACGCTGGCAGAGAACGCATTACCCAGAGTTGCACACACGATAGCAAAAACCGCCGCTTGCCAGTGCGGCTTTGATGCAAAGAGAAAAAAACGAAGGGGATTTCTTGTCGTCAGCAGATCATCACGCCACATAGAGTTCATAGAAACATAATGGTATAACGTCCGATATGAAAGTACTAGGAATCGAGACGTCCTGTGATGAAACGGCTGTCTGCCTCATCGAGGCGGAAGGGGATTTTGGACCAACTTTTTCATGGAAGATGCTCGGCAACGCGCTGCTTTCGCAAGCAAAACTACACGAGCAATACGGCGGCGTATTCCCCAACCTCGCCAAGCGTGAGCATGCGAAAAATCTTGTCCCCCTTCTGTCCCAATGCCTTCCCAAGCTCCCTCTTTCCCATGTTGGGTTTACGAAACCCAACATTGAGAATCTGCGGAAAATTCTGGAACGGGAGCCGGAACTTCTGGATCAACTAATCCCCCTCCTCGAACAGCACGGAAGGCCTGATGTCGACGTAATTACGGTCACCTATGGCCCCGGGCTCGAGCCTGCGCTTTGGGTCGGTATCAACTTTGCAAAAGCACTTTCGCTTGTGTGGAATATTCCCATTGTCGCCGTCAATCATATGGAGGGACACGTCATTATGTCGATGATGGGACATTCCAACATTCTTGAGAATGTTGGAATGTCCGGAAAACTTAACGTGTTCGAATTTCCAGTACTCGCGCTGCTTATTTCCGGCGGTCATACCGAACTCGTGCTCTCAAAGACTTTTGGCGAATACCGGCTCATCGGGCAAACGCGCGACGACGCCGCGGGCGAAGCATTCGACAAAGTGGCACGCCTCCTCGGACTCGGCTACCCCGGCGGGCCAGAGATCTCCCGTCTTGCGGCCGAAGCGCGAAATGACAACCTCGTCGCCGACTTCAAACTCCCCCGCCCGATGTTGAGTGATGACAACTTTGATTTTTCATTCTCCGGCCTCAAGACGGCAGTCCTTCGGCTCGTTGACGGCAATCAATTGCTCGAGGATGATAAGAGAAAAATCGCACGTGAATTTGAAGATGCGGTCGCAGAAGTGCTTGTCGCAAAGACCCTTCGCGCCGTGGAGGCCTATGGGGCCAATACCGTCGTCGTGGGCGGCGGCGTTTCCGCCAACAAACACATCCGAAGTGAACTCGCTGCGAAGCTCGAGACTATCGGCGCGAAGTTGCTCGTCTGCCCTCCCGAATTATCGACCGACAACGCCATCATGATCGCTCTCGCAGGCTACTTCCATACTCTCAATAAAGACTTCGCCGACCCCGCTACGCTGAGGGCAACAGGTAACCTCAAGCTCGCCTAAAAACCCAAGTTTCTGCTAAGATGTCCCGATGGAGCCTTCTAAAGTGCCGGAACCATTCCTCAAGCCCTACAACCCCGCGCAGCAGGAGCCGAAGATGCTCGCGCTCTGGGAGAAGAGCGGCTATGCCAATCCGGATGTTTGTATCGAGAAAGGCATTACGAAGGCTGACGCCGAACCCTATTCAATAGTATTACCCCCACCCAATGTAACGGGCACCCTTCACATGGGCCACGCCGCAATGCTCGCTATCGAGGACATTCTCATCCGATACCACCGCATGCGCGGATACAAAACGCTGTGGCTCCCCGGCACTGATTCGGCGGCCATCGCGACGCAGTCGAAAGTCGAGACCGATATCTACAAAGCGGAAAAAAAGACGCGGCATGATCTCGGCCGCGAGGAGCTGATGAAGCGCATCGATGCGTTCGTCGAAGAAAGCAAGGCCACCATCATCAACCAGACAAAGAAGATGGGCTCAAGTCTCGACTGGAGCCGCTACGCCTATACAATGGACGACAAACGCTACGCGGCCGTGATGGAGGCCTTTGTGCGCATGTACGATGCGGGCCTCATCTACCGCGGCGATCGCATTGTGAACTGGGATCCCAAATTGCAAACCACCGTCTCCGACGACGAAATAGAGTACGTGGAACAAAAAGATGCGTTCTACCATTTCAAATACGGCCCATTCGACATCGGGACAGTGCGTCCCGAGACCAAATTCGGCGACAAATACGTGGTGATGCATCCTGATGACGCGCGGTACAAAGAATACACACACGGGCAGACGATCGAGCTCGAATGGATCAACGGCCCCATCACTGCGACAATCATTAAAGACGCGGCGGCTGATATGGCATTCGGCTCGGGTGCCATGACGATCACACCCGCGCACTCCGGCATCGATTTCGAGATAGCTTCTCGGCACAAGCTCGACATCGAACGCGTAATAGATGACCGCGGCATCCTTCTCGACATCGCCGGAGAATTCAAAGGTCAGCACATCAAGAAGGCGCGCCCGCTCATCGTTGAGAAGTTGCGCGCCAAAGGCCTCATCGCCAAAGTCGACGAAGGATACGTCCATAACGTGGCGACCAACAGCCGTGGTGGCGGCATCATCGAGCCGCAGATAAAGCGGCAGTGGTTTATTGACGTAAACAAAGAGGTGAAATTCCCCGATGGAACAACAAGCTTGAAACAGAAAATGCGGGAGGCTGTCTCCTCCGGAGACACAAAGATAATGCCCGAGCGTTTTGAGAAGATCTATTACCACTGGATAGACAACCTCCGCGACTGGTGCATCTCGCGGCAGATATGGTTCGGCCATCGCATTCCCGCGTGGTTTAAGGGCGATGAAGTAAAAGTTAGCATCGAATCCCCCGGCGACGGGTGGGTGCAAGACGAAGATACGCTCGACACATGGTTTTCATCGGGGCTCTGGACATTCTCGACGTTGGGTTGGCCCGAGGAAACGGCAGACCTGAAAACGTATCACCCGACAACCGTCTTGGAGACCGGTTATGACATTCTTTTCTTCTGGGTCGCACGCATGATATTGATGAGTACATTTCTGCGCGGCGAAGTCCCCTTCAAAAATGTCTATTTGCACGGCCTCGTGCGCGACGGGCAAGGTCGCAAGATGTCCAAATCGCTCGGCAACATCATTGACCCGCTGACGATGATAGAAAAGTACGGCGCCGACGCCGCGCGCCTTTCGCTCATCATCGGCGCTTCGATGGGCAACGACGTAAAGCTCTCGGAAGACCGCGTGCGCGGGTACAAACACTTTGCAAATAAATTATGGAACATCACCCGATTCGTGCTCGAAAATACGGAGGGACTGACATTGGACGACGGCTTCGACGACCGCAACGAATTCGACAGCGCATTGCGCGAAGAGCGGCGAGCGACATTCGAGGAGGTGACCAAACACATCGATACATTCCGACTCGATCTTGCCGCCGACAAACTCTACCACTACATCTGGGACCGGTTTGCCGACGAGATCATCGAGGACAGCAAACGCGTTTTCAAAGACGGAAGCGAGGACGAGAAAAAACGGCGCAGGATGTTCCTGCTGTACACATTGGATTGGATATTAAAAGGCCTCCACCCCTTCATGCCCTTTGTCACCGAAGCTATCTGGCAACAACTCCCAAAAAAGGAGAGCGACCTCCTCATGGTCGCCAAATGGCCTGTATGAATGAGAGCACTCCGAGCGGTGAGAAATACGGCCGTTGGGAATTTATTACGGGAGACACAAAAGATAAGGAGGACCTTAAAGTATTGGATGTGGCGGCGTATGGCGATGAGCCCCGTGGACTGCAAAATTCTCCATCAGGAAGTGGGATGATACTGCGAGAAGGCAACAGGCCTATCGGCTTTGTCTTCATGGATGTTGACAACGGTTTGCGTCACGATAAAAGCGTCCTTTTCATTTCGTATCTCTTTATACTACCCAAGATGAGAAATCCTGTGCTCATGGCCCAACTTGTCTCTAAACTACAAAACTTTGCACAAAAGCAACACGCAACGCATATTGGCTGGGGTTCTCAAAGTCCTGCTATGGCACACTTATCAAGGAGGGTGGACTCTTCTGATTCGAACATTATATTGTTGCCATTAGACCAATTCAGATTAGACACCTTCGCGTATGGGATATAATCTCACTAATGAACGGCTACGAACCTTTTGTCGCAGCGCTTGCCGGTGGGATATTGCCGCCGCTTGCGTGGCTGTGGTTTTGGCGACGCGAAGATAGCGTACATCCCGAGCCTCGAAGGCTTATCGCGCTCGCTTTTTTGGCCGGCATGGTGGCGGTCGCGGTTGTGATACCCATCGAAAAGTTCGCCAAGACGTATATCGAAACACAGGAGCTGTGGATACTCACCGCCGCTAGCGCAACGACACTCATTTTCATCGTCTGGTCGGCGCTGGAAGAGATCATCAAATATGTGATGGCCAAGCTCACCGTCTTGCGCCGCCGCGAAGACGATGAGCCCATCGATCCTGTCATCTACATGG
>MFLH01000043.1:9905-9976 GCA_001781275.1 Candidatus Kaiserbacteria bacterium RIFCSPHIGHO2_02_FULL_54_11b
CTTCGCGGCGGCGGAAAACACCCTTTTCCTCCTCTCACCTCTTTCGGGCGACACCTTGCTGCAGACGGTGC
>MFLH01000044.1:0-18078 GCA_001781275.1 Candidatus Kaiserbacteria bacterium RIFCSPHIGHO2_02_FULL_54_11b
TTACAAAATTCTTTCTGAAATGGCAGTACCCTAATGAGATTGAAGAAGGGTACGATGACTTCAATATCAAACCATTCATCGGCACGCTGGCCCTCATCTCTCGGGTGAACGAGTTATGGGCGGGACTCGGTAATAAGCCCGTCGGAATTTCTAAAGTCGAATATAAACTCTTCGTGACGTCACTCATTAGGGCGTCGCAGATAGGAGAATACGCCGATCGCATAGTAAAATACCGGATTAAAAAGGAATCGCTCAAGGGCAAAGATCAGGCGGACTTCATAAAATTGTTTACTATTGACCGCGCACGTGAAATTTACAGCGCAGCTGGAGATATCGATACTTATCTAAGCGATCTACACGACTACATGGATTCATCCATTCGATATTTTCGTGTCTCAGGATTGCTTGCGTTGCGGGGCGGAGATACGCATGTTGATATTGCGTCAGACAAACAGGCCGAGGTTGAGAGTATTTTGAGGGTCATTTCGCCGGAAGCTAAAAAATTTAAATCGTACAGCGACTATTTCAACTTTCTGGGCGACATTAGTGTCCCGGAACTTCCGTGGGAAAATGACGCAGATCTAAGAAAAATTAGCAAGAATCTATCCCGAGTGCTCGCTACTGAGGCTGCACAAACAAAAACCGCTGAATTGAAGAAGGCCGGTACACTGCCGCCAAAAGAGCAGGTGAGCGCTCTGGAGAAGCTGCTAAATGAAACGCGTATCGAAAATCTTCGTAACCTGAAGGGTGACCTCGCGGTGCTCGATGAATGCGTTGAGAGGCTTGTTGGTATAACCGCTAGAACGTATAGTCCGCTAACGGCGAGGCCCTCGCTTGACCTAGAGTGGTATGTATCGCGCGCCTTAATAGTGCTCAATGATGCTATTTCTATTCTGCCGAGTTGCAAGATTGGGGATGATGGAATACCGACAGGCTTCCGCTCGAATGTATCTGACATTGAATGCTCATATATATCATTCGGCATGACAGTCGAAGCAACTCTTCTTCTTGGCCGAGATCAATGGTACGCGGAAGGTCAACCTGTTATGCGTCATCTAAGAGATTTCGAAGACAAGCAGACGGGTGGGACCGCCTACTGTCTCTTCATTGCACCAATTATTCATCGAGATACTCTCAACACCTTTTGGGGAAGTAATACCACTGGTTATGAAGGGAAAAAACAAATCATCATCCCGCTCACGCTCCCGCAGTTCGTAGAGATTCTAAAAATTGCTCGACGTAAGTTACAGGATGGAGCTTTCACGCATGAAACCGTGGGCCAACTACTTGCTTCGGTCGCGTCCAGTATTGGAGAAACCAAGAACCCACACGAATGGCTTGAAACGTTCCCGGGCCACATAAAGGCTTGGTGAAAGGGTGTGTGGAGGCGACGCCTCCCTTTATGTTCCGGACGAGGAAGTGTGTCGTCTGATGAAAGAACACGAGTGGACGAATAAATGGGGTCGGGTACTATTTGTTTTGCGGGGAGGGGAATCACACTGGTACGGGTGCGGGGGATGTGGGGATTGAGGAGGGTGGAGAGTTGGGTGCCTTGCCCGTCGGGCATCGGGGAGTACAATCTGTTCATTAATACTAATCTTTAAAACGTATGAATCTAACTATGAAATATTCTTGGCTCGCTGCGGCGGTCCTTGGGGTGACATTGCTCGGCGCTACGGCGGTCTCTGCCGCCGGCTTCGACCAGTATGGATACAATGAGACGGCGCGTATCTTCAACGGGCTTGCCGACGGCATCGATCGCAATCTCGATGGCACGTATTTCGGCAACACGACCTATGCGAAAGACAGGATTGTGATGAAGTGGAATGCAGAGTGGGATCGGGGGAACGACGAAGGCTGGGCGAATCCTCCCTATGCCGCTTGGATAGACAATGAGTGGAACGGCAAGAAAGGTGGTTCCGGCTCGGTGTGGCACTACAAGATCAAGTGGATCGGCGCGTGCACCGATTATGCGACGCTTCCGGACGGCGGCTACTGCATCTGGGGACAATTTGAAGTCCTCATGGATCAGGGTACCGACGCTGGGTCGCACTACTGGTTTGCGCGAGCAACACCCAACGGATACGGGAATTAATCTCCCGCTCGAAGAAAGACCGCCGGAGAGGCGGTCTTTTTTTGTCGTGTTTGGTAGCTTTGGGCTAAAACCCGAGGGATTGGAGGAAGGTATCGAGTTCGGTGCCGGAGATGGGGCGGGATTCGCCGGATTTGAGGCCGGCGAGTTGGATGTTCATGATGCGCGTGCGTTTGAGGTGCGAGGTCGCGAGGCCGAAAAAGCCGCACATGCGGCGTATCTGATGTTTCTTACCTTCCGTGAGCGTTATCGAAAATTTCCGCTCGCCGAGTATCTGGACCTTGCATGGTTTGGTTACGTAGCCGCCGATATCTATTCCTTTCTCCATCTTCGCCTTGAAATTATTCGGCAAGACTTCCGTCGTCATCACCTCATATTCTTTCTCGTGCGCGTATTCTGGATTGAGCAGCGGGTCGGTGATACGCCCATCGTCGGTGAGGATAATGAGCCCGTAGGAATCTTTGTCGAGCCGGCCGACGGGGAAGACGCCTTCGATGGGCAGAATTTCTTTTATTTCCTCTTCGCTCTCCTGCGCCGAGTGCGTGATGATGCCGCGCGGTTTGTAGTAGGCGAAGTAGCGGTATTTGGTCTGCCGCCACTTCACTTCCACCTTGTCCTTCTCCTGCACCTTATCGCCCAAGACCGCCGGCCGGCCGTTGATAGAGACGAGCCCCTTTTCGATAAGGGTATCAGCCTCGCGCCGTGTGCAGTATTTCTGCAGCGCCAAGTACTTATTGATGCGCATGGGGAACACTGCCTCTCCAGCCGGAGAGGGTTTTGGAGCTTTGTTTGGTGTGCGATTCATAAGAGGCACTATACACCTTTTTTCATATTCTAGTATTTTGCAAAAAACTAGAATAAGGTACTATGGTTTGATATGAAGGGGGGAGTAAATTATAGAAGGCTGGAGCGAGTGGTGAAAGGATTCGCCAATCACCGCCGACTCGAAATTATCAATCTCCTCAAAAAAGAACCGGAACTTTCGCTCAATGAAATATCAGAGCGCCTCCACATCGGATACGAGAACGCTTCCGATCATGTGCGGAAGATGGCGATTGCTGGGCTTGTTCTCAAACGCAACGAAGGGGTCATGGTTCGGCACAAGCTCACACAACGCGCCGAGGACATTCTAGTATTTTGCAAAAAACTGCAATAAGAGGCTTCGGGACACCTATGTATCACTTCGTCTATATTCTTGAATGCGCGGACAAGACGCTCTACGTGGGCAGCACCACTGATCTCGAGAAGCGCCTGAGGCAGCACAACGGCGCGAAAGCGGGTGCGCATTACACCAAAATTCGCCGGCCGGTCGTGCTCAAATACTCCGAGCGGTTCCGCACGCTCGCGAAAGCGCGGGCACGGGAAGCCGCTATCAAACGCCTCACGCGGAAAGAGAAATTGGAATTGATACGATAACGCTCCCTATGCCTCGCCGCGCCACCACGCGCGCCCGTCCACATCGTCATCAGGCGTTTCCTTTTTTGATTCATCCGGCTTTTTCGGCGGAATAGGCGGCTTTTTGTTGTTCTTCTTGGCCGCGGCTTTGCGTGCGGCGGCATTTTCGAGCCACTCTTCGTGTTCCATGTCTCTCATTCGGCAATTATAGTACAGCCGTCTACAATGCTAAACTTTTCCCATGGGCATCGTCTATATCACCTTGCCGGGGCCTGAACAGCGGGCATTTGCCAACGCGCTCCACAAAGCGACCGGCGGGGGAGTTGATTTGGTTATCATTACAAAGCCAAGGTCACAAAAGGCCGGTCGGCTTCGCCGCGTGCTCACTGCAGTGCGCTCGGGCGCCTTCCTGCAGGAAATATTCTACGGCGTCCTATTGCGTATGAGCAGAAAGACCCGCGAGGTGCTCGCGTATCTCCGCGCGACTTCCTTTTCCGCCACTTCGTACGATCCGCCCACTCTCGAGGTCGAGGATGTCAACGACGCAAAGACCGAGGCGCGTCTCAAAGAGCTCGCGCCGGAGCTCATCGTGCTCTGGACCGGCGCCATACTTCGGCCGAATATTTTGGCAACGGCAAAAAAGGTTATCAACTTCCACACCGGCATCTTGCCGTATTACCGAGGCTCCGTGGCGAATCAGTTCGCTGTATTGCGGCGCGACACAAAGCGCATCGGGAGCACCATTCACTTTGTCGTCGCCGGCGTCGATAGGGGTGACATCATCGCGCAGGCATACGGGGATACGACAAAACCTCCGCGAGAGATGTTTTGCGAGCTCAACGACGCGAGCCTCAATCTCTACATAGACATCGCCAGAAAAATCCTTGCCGGAGAGGATGTCCACCGACACGCGCAAGATCAGAAGGAAGGGGAATTCTTTGCGCTGAAGGATTGGACGAATCGTATGCGGTGGAAACTCGGCCGGCAGCTTGTGCGGTGGGAGCGGACGGGAAAATTCTAAAGTTCGTCGTTCTTGATGCGCGTGCGGAGCTTTTCGGCCTGCGCATTGAAAAAGTGGAGGTTGTGGTAGGAGGCGAGCTTCATGCCGGTCATTTCATGCGCGCGCAAAAGGTGGCAGATGTACGCGCGGGAATACGTGGCACAGATGTCGCATTTACATTTCG
This sequence comes from Candidatus Kaiserbacteria bacterium RIFCSPHIGHO2_02_FULL_54_11b, assembly GCA_001781275.1. Taxonomy (GTDB): domain Bacteria; phylum Patescibacteriota; class Minisyncoccia; order Phycocordibacterales; family UBA2100; genus UBA10103. The sequence goes on from MFLH01000044.1 coordinate 4,672, forward strand.
GATCGAGTGGTTTCTGGTCGGTGAGATAGCGGCGGTTGCGGATGTCGAATCGTCCGAGCGAAGTGAAGATGACGCCCCGACGCGCATAGTGCGTCGGGGCGATGCAATCAAAGGTGTCGCCGCCTGCGCTCGCGATGTAGGGGAAATCTTCCGGATGCCCGACGCCGAGCACATGTCGCGGCTTTTCTTGCGGAAGCACTGCATGCACAGCTGAGAGCATTTTTTTAAGCGAGCGTTTGTCGTAGCCGAATTCCCCGCCGATGCCAAAGCCTTGAAACGGCATCGCCCCGATTATTTTTGCGCTCTCGATACGCAGTGGTGCGAAGTTGCCGCCCTGCACAATGCCGTAGAGCGCTTGCTTCGTCTTGTGTGCTTTGATGCACATGCCGGCCCAGCGGTGCGTCCGCTCCAGCGATGTGCGCATGTATTCTTTGCCCGCGAGCGGGGAGGGGCATTCGTCGAAGGCGAAGATGATGTCTGCGCCGAGCGCTTCTTGGATGCGGATGGATTCTCTGGGCCCGAGAAAGAGCGCTTCGCCGTCGATGGGCGAGCGGAAGTGTACGCCGTCGTCCGTGATCTTGATGTTGGTCGGCTGGGTGCCTTCGGGGATTTTGCGCTCAGGCTCTTCTTTCAAAATTTTTCCGACGCCATGATCCGTTCCAAAGCCGAGGCTAAATACCTGAAAACCGCCCGAATCGGTCATCAACGGCCGCTTCCACTGCATGAATCGGTGGAGACCGCCTGCCTTTTTCACGAGCTTCTCGCCCGGGGCGGTGTGGAGGTGATAGGTATTGCAGATGAGAACTTGCGCGCCGACCTCGGCGACCTCGTCGCTCTCGAGCGTGCGCACGGTCGCGCGTGTGGCGACGGGGACAAAGGCGGGTGTCTCGATCTCGCCGTGCGGCGTCTTTATCACACCGAGCCGCGCGCGGGATTTTTTAGACTTTTTTAATATCTTGAATTCGAACATCTTGCACAGGATACCCTAAAATAAGCCCAATTGTGATAGCATGCGGGCATGTTGATCGACGAGATAACCATAACGACCAAAGCGGGCGACGGCGGCAAAGGCTGCGTCGCGTTCAATAAGGTCAAGCTCTCTCGTGGGCCTACGGGCGCAGACGGGGGACGGGGCGGCAATGTCTATTTCGAAGGCACATCGGATGTGAATGCCCTGATGAATTACGCGAGCCAAAGGCAGGTGGAAGGAGAGAAAGGACACGACGGCCGCGGGCAATTCCTCGATGGTCGCGCAGGAGAAGATCTCACTGTCAAAGTCCCGACGGGCACGCGCATCACAAATCTGGAGACGAACTATGTGCAGGAGATTACCAACGTTGGCGAGCGCATCCTCGCAGCAGGCGGCGGCGTGGGCGGGAGAGGCAATTTCAAATTCCGTTCGGCGACGAACACAACGCCGATGGAATCAGAAGAAGGCACACTCGGCGACCGCGCGACCTATCGCCTCGAGCTCCGACTCATCGCAGATGTCGGGCTCGTCGGATTGCCCAATGCCGGCAAATCAAGCTTGCTCAATGAGCTCACGGCAGCAAAGAGTCGCATCGCGAATTACGCCTTCACGACACTCGAGCCGCACCTCGGCTCGTACTACGGGCTCATCATCGCCGACATCCCCGGCATTATCGAAGGCGCATCAAGCGGCAAAGGGCTCGGCGTCAAATTTCTCAAACACATCGAACGCACGAAAGTCTTGTTCCATCTCATCGACGCGGAGTCCGAGGATGTCGTGCGCGATTACCACATCATTCGCAAAGAATTGGAGACATACAATCCAGAACTCACCCAAAAGACCGAGTACATACTTCTCACCAAGGTCGATGCTCTCACTTCAAAAGAAGTGAAAGAAAAAATGGCAGCGCTCAAAAAAGCGAATCTTACCCCGCTCCCCATATCTATCCTCGAACCCGACAGCCTCGAAGCAGTAAAAAAGATCCTCAACAAGATCAAGGACGAAAAGGGGTTGTAAGGAATTATCTCTATACGCTGTTGCCCGCGACGTAGCCGGTGGTCCAGGCTAGCTGGAGTGAGTAGCCGCCCGACGGGCGATTGATATGGAGGACGTCGCCGGTGAGGTAGAGGTTCTCTACTTTGAGCGAGTGCATGGTTTTGGTGTCTATTTCGGTCAACGGCACGCCGCCGTCGGAGATGACGGCGCGGTCGAAGCCCATGAGGCCGGAGATCGTGAGTGGTGCGCCTTTCAATATATGAATGAGCCGCTTGCGCTCTTCTTTGGTCAGGCTGTGCGCTTTGACGTCACTGTCTGGAAGCGCCAATAGTTTCATGAGCGCTTTTGCCAAGCCGTTCGGGGCGATGTCTGCCAAGACATTTCTAAAATTCTTGTTCTTGTTGACATCGATCTTCTCGATGACCTGCCGTTCGAGCGCGGCGAAATCAGTATCTGGATACATATCTATAGTCGCCGTCACATCGTTGTGTTTCAATAATTCTGCGACTTCACTCGCAGCGTTCAATATAAGCGGCCCCGAGAGCCCGAAGTGTGTGAAAAGCAGCGCGCCTTTCTTTGAGAACGCGCGTTTGCCGTCAGCAAAAAATGTTATTTTCATCAGGGGAAGCGAAGTGCCCGCGAGCAACTTTGCCCATTTCTCGCTCACCTTGAGCGGCACGATGGTTGGCGTCGGCGCTTGCACTGTGTGTCCGAGCTGTATCAGCCATTTGAATCCGTCGCCCGTCGAACCAGTCTCGGGATGCGAGACGCCGCCTGTCGCGATCACGAATGCGTCTGCTGAAAAACTGCCTTCTGCCGTCTTCGCCTCGGAGATGCGGTCGCCCTCGACCGTGAGGCCGAGTACAGCTGCTTTTGTCATGACGACAACACCCGTGTCGGTCAGATATTTTTTCATCACACCCGTCACATCGGGCGACTTCTCTGTCTCGGGGAATGCGCGCTTGCGCGCTTGGACGACAAGCGGAAGGCCGCGCTTTGTGAAGAAGTCAAAAGTATCCTGCACGCCGAATTGGGAGAGAGGGGAGTAGAGGAATTGTTCTGCTGTGCCGTAGTGCTTGGCAAATGCGTGCTTATCGAATTCGGCGTTGGTGATGTTGCATCGGCCGCCGCCCGTGATATCGAGCTTACGCCCCACCGTGGCATTTTTCTCGAGCAGCAACACTGCTCTCCCGCGTTCGGCCGCCCGTGCGGCGGCCATCATGCCCGAGGCCCCACCGCCTATCACAATGACGTCGTATTTTTTCTTCTCCGCGCGCATGAGAGATGTATAGCAGGCTTAGTCCCAGAACGCGAGAAGATATTAAAAAAGCACACCGGGTCTCCGCGAGGGAGGCCCGGTGCTTTCGAAGGTGCGCATGCAGGTTCTACTGCACGGAGATCGAGACCGAAGGCTTGAACTGCGAGCAGACACGATGAGCTTCGTGGACCGGATGGTTGTAGAACCAATCGCGGAAGCTCTGGTCCGCTGGCGAGGTGTTGATTTTCGGGAGAATATCGCCGACGACCATCTGCCGGAACTGCGGTCCCCACTTTCGCGCGCCGAGGCGCGCGGTTGTGGAGCAGTTGTCCACCAGATACTGGATGCCGCGGGCCGCCATGTAGGGGTTCAGGGAGTCCGTGGCTTCGATGATCGTCTCGTTGATCACCTCTGACCACGGATGGCCATTGGCTCGCAGGACGTCGACTTGCGCAAGCATGATGGCGAGGTAGGCTCCCGCCGTCGCAGGTTCGAGAGGAACTTCGATGTTGGTGTTCTTCCGGACTTCTTGCCCCGTACGCCACATCTTGGTCCCGTCGACGCGCGTCCACGGATGCTTCTTGAGCGCGTTGGACTGGTCCACCACGCCCGCGACCTCGCGCCCGCTCAGCACTTCGTTGTAGATCTGCTCGACGATCGGCATCGCGGCCTCGTAGCCGAGCTGCAGCGTGCGGAAGAAGCGATCTTGCTCCTCGCCGCTAAGTCCGTCGGCGATCGCGCGCAAGCCGCCATCGGAGATTTTCTTGCTGATCGGGCCGGTGATCGACATGGCGCTCCTGATGAACGCTTCTTGAGGCAGCGAGCCCTCGCCGATGAAGTAGTCGTTCATCCCTTCGGAGACCGCCCACACGCCCGCAAGAAGCGTGCCGCGCTCGCCAGAGATGTCGGAAAGGTACTCATTGGTAAGCGTCGTCTGGAACACGGTCGGCGAGCCGATTGCGATCGCCCAGCCGATGGCGAGGTTTTCGGCGTTGCCGCTGACGTCTTGCTCGATGGCATAGCTCGCGTTGATCCCGGCACCGTTCTCCTCTTTTCCCTGTTGGTATAAGAGGCGGACCGACGCTCCCATACCCTTGGGGCAGACGCCGATGACGTCGATGTCGTCACGGAACCTCGCGACAACATTCTTCATGTGCGCCAACACGAAGCCGTGAGAGAACCCGAGGCACGCCCCGGGGCGCATGGCCTGCTGGATCGGATCGTACAGCTCCGCTTGCGCGGCGTCTGCGATCAGAATCAGCACATGGTCTGAGCGGGCAATCACATCGAACATTTCGCCCGCGGTGCCGTTTTCGACGCTGAAGCCGGCTGCGGCAGCCTTCGCAAATGAGGGGCTGCCTTGGCGGAGACCCACCACCACGCTGATGCCAAAGCCCTCGAGGGAATCGCGCAGATTCTGCGCCTGAGCCGTAGCCTGCGAGGCCCAGCCGATGACGCCGATCTGCCTGACGCCGAGGAAGGCTTTCTGCAACAAGTGAAACTTATCCCGGCCGCCGACCACGATATGCTCGGTGGTATCCGGGAATCGAATTTCACGTTTTTCGAACACTGGCGCTGCGGCCATAGTCTTTCTCCCAGTCTGGTTGCGTTTCGATTCACTCTGAAGGTCGGTCAATACCAACCAACCCGCGCGAACCCTACAATATTGAGAGGTAGGGCGCAATTACTCGGATGATTCGGTCGGAATGAAAAATTTGATATTTGTCGCAAGACGTGGTACTATTGCGCCTCATGAACCTTCCCTCCAAAACATTTCAAAGGAACGGTAAATGGATCGAAAAACCATTTTTGACCAATGTGCCGGTGTGCAAATGCGGCAATAAATACATCAAAACTCGCGACAATCAGAACCAGTGCATCCGATGCATCTACAAGGCTGAAAAGCGCTAAGCAGAGCCCCATGGACGACCTCAAGCGCTTGGTGAAATACCTCGAGCCCGGAGCATTCTATTTTGCGCTTGCGGTCGTCTTTGTCATTGTCATGTTCGTGCGCGAGCCGCTGGGCCTGCCGGGCATCGACACGCTCACGGATATCGCCAAAGGCTTTTTCGAACGCTACGGACTTGTGGCGCTCTATGTCGCGGCGGTCATCGAGAGCCTTTTCATGATAAGTTTTTATTTCCCCGGCTCGCTCGTGGTCATCCTCGCGATACTCGTCTCCGACAGAAGCGTCCTCGCGCTCGCGACGATCGTCGTGATCGGGTGGGCGAGTGTGATGACAGCGACCGCCGTCAATTACTGGCTCGGCAAAGAAGGCGCGTATCGGCTCCTCTTGCGCCTCGGATCCGAGGAGACGGTGCACGACATGCAGACATGGCTCGCTAAGCGCGGGCGGTGGGCAATATTTTTCTCGGCAGTACACCCCAACATCCTCGCCATCACCAACATCTGCATGGGCATCGCGCATGCCGGCCTTGTGCGGACGCTCGCGCTCTCATTTGTCGCGATTGCATTTTGGATACCGGTACAGGTCTACGTGCTCGGCTTCATCCTGCCCGACCCGAAAGAGAGTACCGCGCTTTTGCAATGGGTCATCGCCGCAGGAATAGTGTGGCTCGGTGTGCGTGCGGTGCGCAAAGAAAACGCAAAAGTAGTGTAAACTTCCACACGATGAATAAAGAGATCAAACGAATACTTGTAATATCCGCTGGCGTCATCTTTCTGGTGCTCGGCCTCGCTGGCCTCGCACTCCCATTTCTGCAGGGATTTTTGTTCCTCGCTATCGGTCTCATCCTTCTCTCCATCTCGTCGTCCCGTGTGCGCACGTGGATGAACACGCACACGGTCAAATATCCCAAGGTGCATGCGACAGTTGAGCGTGTCGAGAAGTGGGTCGTGAGCATCATCGGGCGTGTCGACGAAGAAGATCACCAATCCGGCGAGCAGAAGTGAATAGCATCCCTCGAGCGGCCGAAAAACAGGTAGAATAGAGGGCGTGGTATCACATGGAGCACCATCAGAAACCCTTGCAGACATCCTTGCGAAATTGCAGACGAGTGAGCAAGGGTTGAGCGCTAGGGATGCGTCAAAGCGACTGCGCGAGACGGGGAAAAATACGCTGCCTGTCCAGAAGCCCGACCCGCTTCTTTTTATATTTGCGCGGCAATTCCAAAGCCCGCTCATTTACGTCTTGTTTGCTGCGAGCGCGGCCGTTTTTTTCATGGGCAATACGACCGACAGCTTGATCATCCTCGCGGTACTCGTATTCAACGCGGTCGTGGGCACCATACAGGAAGGCAGAGCGCAAAACACGCTCCGCGCGCTCAAAAACCTTGTCGAGACAAAGGCCGTCGTGCTGCGCGAAGAGAAAGAAGTGATCATTCCCGATTACGAGGTGGTACCGGGAGACATCATTTTTCTCCTCGAAGGTGCGAAGGTCCCTGCGGATGCGCGGCTCATATTTGCGCAGAGCCTCCGTGTCGATGAAGCAATGCTGACTGGCGAGTCGGAGCCCGTCGATAAAACGCACGAAGTTGCAGAAGAAGCAGGAATGGTTTTCAAAGGGACCAATGTCGTCGCCGGAAGCGGAAAGGCGGTCGTCGTCGCGACAGGCATTGCGACCGTAATCGGCAAGATCGCAAAGCAAGTCTCTTCTATCGATACAGAAGTACCGCTCAAGGCGAACATCCGCAATCTTTCGCGCGCGATCATCATGGTCGTCGCGGGCGTCGGCCTCTTTATTTTCGTACTCGGCCTTATCGCGGGCTATCCCGTCCACACGATGTTTGCGACCGTCGTGTCGCTCGCGGTCTCCGTCATTCCCGAAGGCCTCCCGATCGTGATGACGCTTGTCTTGGCGACCGGTGTGTGGCGCATGTCAAAGCGCAATGCACTCGTCAAACGCCTTCAGGCGGTCGAGGCACTGGGCCAAGCGCAGATAATCGCGGTCGATAAGACGGGGACCATCACGCGCAATGAGCTCATCATTCAGGAAGTGTGGGTCGACCACCAACTCTTCAAAATCGGCGGCGTCGGCTACGAGCCCAAAAGTGACATCAGGCTCGATGAATCAGTGATAGATCCTGCCGAGAGCGCGGGCCTCCTCTATGCGGGAAAAATCGCCGCGTTCTCGGCTTCTGCACGAGCGCTGTATTCGGAGGAAGAAGCACGCTGGCGCGTGACGGGCGATCCGACCGAAGCCGCGATGTTTGTCTTCGGGCAGAAGGTCGGTTTTCACAAAGACACGCTCGAGAGCTCCGCACCCCTGCTCGGTGAGATCCCCTTCGATTATCGGTTGCGATACCACGCGGCTGTCCACCGGCTTGAAGAAAAGAATTTCCTGACGGTCGTCGGCGCTCCCGAAGAAATCCTCGGACTCTCGACCCATATCTGGCGCGCGGGCACAGCACACGCGCTCGGAAAAAGCGAACGCGATAGTTTTGAAGAAGTCGTAAAAGAGATGTCGGCCAAAGGGCTGCGCGTCATCGCTTGTGCGGTCCACAGCACTTCGCCGCACACGGCGATACGACCCGAACACATCGGCGGCCTCACGCTCGTCGGGCTCTACGGGATGAAAGATGCGCTGCGCGAGGAAGTCGCGGACGCGATGCAGCGCGCAAAAGATGCGGGAATACGCGTCGTGATGATAACGGGCGACCATGTGCTGACCGCTCGGGCGATCGCGAAAGAGGCGGGGATCTACCGCGAGGGCGACGAGGTACTCACGGGAAAAGATATCGACACGCTCTCCGATGAAGCGCTTTCGACGCGGCTCACTTCTGTCTCTGTATTTGCACGCGTGAATCCCGAACACAAGCTGCGCATCATCACTGCGTACAAAAAGCGCGGGGAGGTTGTCGCGATGACCGGCGATGGGGTAAACGACGCGCCGTCTTTGGTCGCCGCCGACCTCGGGGTTGCGATGGGGAAGCAGGGGACCGAAGTCGCAAAAGAGGCGGCCGACATCGTGCTTCTCGACGACAATTTCGGGAGCATCGTCTCGGCGGTCGAAGAGGGTCGCGGTATTTATCGCTCCATACAAAAAGTCATACTCTATCTTTTCTCGACGAGCGCAGGAGAAACGCTGACCATTGTCGGCGCGCTTCTCTTGGGGCTCCCCTTGCCTCTCCTTGCGGCGCAGATCATCTGGCTCAATGTTGTGACCGACGGATTCCTCGATATGGCGCTCGCCATGGAACCTCACGACAAAGCGATCCTCAAGACAAAATTCGCACGCCCGAGCAAGTACATGTTGGATCGCGGGATGGTGCAGCGCATCATACTGGTCGCTATCGTGATGGCCTTCGGGACGCTCTACCTTTTTAAAGACTACGTGGGTGGCGACATGACAAAGGCGTGGACAATCGCGCTCACGACCCTCGCCGCATTCCAGTGGTTCAACGCGTGGAACTGCCGCTCCGATACGCGCTCGATCTTTAGCATGAACTTCTTTTCCAACAAATATCTGCTCGGGGCGACCGGTATTGTGATCGGGCTGCAGATACTCGCGGTCTACAATCCCTACTTCCAAAAAGTACTTCACACCACGGCGCTCTCGCTCTCCGAATGGGCGGTCATGATCGCGGTCGCGGCGACCATTGTTCTTGCTGATGAAGTCCGTAAACTTTTGCACCGGAGTACGCACATTGCTGTGTAAGAGTTTTGTGTACCCCGTGAGATAACCACTCCGGGACATTTAGGGAATCGGATCTCTCTATCTCACGGGGTGTAGAATGAGAGATTCTATTTCTATGGAGCTAATAAAAGCATTTGGCGCAAAGACATTCTCATCGCTCAAAGTACGAAATTACCGACTCTATTTTATCGGGCAGGGGGTGTCGCAAGTAGGTGATTGGATGCAGATCGTGGCCTTGGGGTGGCTTGTGCTCGAGCTGACGGGCTCGGGCATCGCACTCGGCACCGTGCTTGCCCTTCGCTTCACGCCCATATTTCTCGGCGGTCCCTTCGGCGGTATTTTGGTCGAACGGTTCGAAAAACGCCGCATCCTTATCGCAACGCAGGCATCGTTCGGATTGCTTGCGCTCATCCTCGCCCTCCTCGTCTTTACCGGAGCGGCTGAAATGTGGATGGTGTACTTGCTCGCATTCCTCGTTGGTGTCGTAGACCTGTTCGACAAGCCGACCCGCCAGACCTTTGTCCACGAAATGGTCGGCCCCGACAACCTCCGCAACGCGGTTTCGCTCAACTCCTCGCTGAACAACCTCGCTCGTGCGCTTGGACCGCTTTTTGCGGGAGCGCTCATTGCGACTATCGGCCTCGCCTTCTGCTTTCTCCTCAAAGCATTTTCGGTCGTCGTTATTCTCGTCATGCTGCGCATGATCCGGCAGGGAGAGCTCCATCGAGAGAAAAGGGAGAAAGCGCCGACGGATCTTCTGGCGGGAGTGCGCTACGCGGCGTCGGTCCCGCGCATCAAGATCATTCTCATCGCAATGGCGCTGATCGGCACGCTCTCGTATGAGTTCCAAGTGAGCCTGCCGCTTTTTGCGCGCGAGGCGTTCTTGGGCGGAGCGGCTGATTATGCGGCGCTCCTCTCTGCCATGGGTGCGGGCTCTGTCGCAGGTGGACTATTTGCCGCCAGTCGGCAGAAGCTTGCGGTCGGAGAATTTGTACTCTCGCTTCTCCTCTTTGGCGTCGCGATATGTCTTACTGCAATCATGCCCACTCTCGGCCTTGCGGTCGCGGGCATGGTCTTCGTCGGTTTTTTCTCGGTCAACCTCACGTCTGTCGGCAACACGATGATACAGCTCGAGTCTGCGCCCCACATGCGCGGCCACGTCATGTCGCTCTGGATGATGGCCATTTTTGGCTCGACCTTGATCGGAGCTCCCATCATCGGCTTCGTCGGGCAGTACCTTGGCGCGCGGTGGTCGCTTGCGGTCGGCGGGCTCGCGGCACTTGTCGCAGCTGCCTACGCCGCTTCCCGAATGCTCCGCGGACCCGCCGTACCGGTGCCGGCTCAAGTGGAAATACGGGCCGAAGAAATCGAAGCGGTGGAAAGTGAGAAAATCTAATATACTTATGACCATGCAGATCAAACACATTTGTGCGCGAGAGATTCTTGATTCACGAGGCAACCCGACCGTCGAAGCCGATGTAATTCTCGAAAATGGCACGATGGGCCGCGCGGCAGTGCCCTCGGGTGCTTCGACCGGTGCGCACGAAGCACACGAGCTCCGCGATGGAGATAAGAAGCGCTACGGAGGAAAGGGTGTATCGAAGGCGGTGGAAAATGTGAATGGAGAAATTGCAAAAGCAGTCGTCGGCATGGATGTCGAAGGACAATCAGCGATCGACGAGAAACTCATCGCGCTCGATGGCACGGAGAATAAAAAACGTCTTGGGGCGAATGCAATACTTGCGGTATCGCTCGCCGCGGCAAAAGCGGCTGCAGCTTCACAAAACGTGCCGTTGTATGAATATGTTTGCACTTTATCGGCGTCACCAAAAGAGCCGCTTTTGCCGCTGCCGCAGTGCAATGTCTTAAATGGTGGCGCGCATACCAACTGGGAATCGACGGACATTCAGGAATTCATGCTCATGCCCGTCGGCGCGCCGACCTTTCGTGAGGCTTTGCGGATGATTACGGAAGTATTCCATGCACTCAAGGGAGTTCTCAAAGAAAAAGGCTATGGCACAACGGTCGGTGATGAAGGAGGCTTCGCGCCAAAGGTGACGGGTGGCAACGCAGAAGCGCTTGCGCTTATCAGCGAGGCAATCGAGAAGGCGGGGTATACGCTGGGGGACGATATCGTTTTTGCGCTCGACTCGGCGGCATCCGAACTTTTTTCGGATGGGATATACAAACTGGCACGTGAGGGCAAGAATTTCTCGTCGGAAGATATAGTGGCTTGGTACGGCGAGCTGCAGAAGAACTATCCCATCTCCTCGATCGAAGACGGACTCGCGGAAGATGATTGGGACAGGTGGAAGAAACTGACCGCGGCACTCGGCAGCACCACACAGCTCGTGGGCGACGACCTTTTGGTTACGAATGTAAAATTCCTTGAGCGCGGAATCAAAGAAAAAGCAGCGAACGCAATTTTGATAAAAGTAAATCAAATAGGGACGCTCACCGAGACAATCGCTGCGGTCGACATGGCGCACAAAGCAGGCTGGCGCACGGTCATGTCGCATCGCTCGGGCGAGACCGAAGACACCACCATCGCACATCTCGCCGTCGGCCTCGGGACGGGGCAGATTAAGACTGGTTCGACGAGCCGCACCGACCGAGTGGCGAAATACAACGAGTTGTTGCGTATCGAGGAGCAGCTCGGTGACAAAGCAGTTTTTGCAGGGAAGAACGCATTGAAGTAAACTACGTCTCATGGCATACCTCATTCTCGTGCGGCACGGCGTCTCTGAGTGGAACAAATTGGGCAAGTGGACAGGGCAGACCGACGTGAGCCTGGCAGAAGAAGGCTTTGAAGAGGCGCGCCGCGCAGGCGATGCGATCAAAGATATAAAGATCGATAGCGTTCACGTATCGACCTTGAAGCGCGCACACGAAACATTCCAAGAGATCAAGACTGTCCTCGGGCGAGGCGATATCGAACCCAAACGACACGCCGCTCTCAACGAGCGAAGTTACGGTGTACATACCGGGAAAAATAAGTGGGAAGTAAAAAAAGAAATTGGGGACGAGGAGTTCCAGAAGATACGACGCAGCTGGGATCATCCGGTACAAGGCGGTGAGACCATGAAAGATGTCTATAACCGCATTGTGCCGTACTACACAGACCACATTCTTCCAGAACTCGTTGCAGGAAAGAACGTACTGGTCGTTGCTCACGGTAATTCACTCCGTGCGCTAGTAAAGTATTTGGAGAATATGAGCAACGAAGGAGTAAGCACGCTCGAATTTGGTACAGGAGAAGTCTTTTGTTATGAAACGGACGACAAGGGGAATATCACTGGCAAAACTATTCGCGCTGCAAATGCGGAGAAGTTGAAAGTTTGAAAACGTCCCGTTTCTTGACCAAACTTTGAAGACATAGCATAGTGCGCGCCGGTTGTTCCATTGTTCTTGGACAACTCAACCGCAAACACTCCAGGAGGCTCGTCATGGCCAAAGTCATAGTCGTGGGAGGACGTGAGAATCCCGAAAAGCCGAACATGGGTCAATACCTTGTGAATGCGCTGCTTAGTCTTGGCATCGAGATCGTATGCGTCCGCACTAGCTCAGCTGTCTATCGGCCGACGAAAGCCGGCTGGAAACTGCTCAAGACATATTTTTCCGCACCGAGTTACGAGACGGTTGCTGCGGCGCTCGATGAACACATCGATGGCGTCGACGCGATTATGATCGCGACACCTTCGAATCGCGAAATCGAACGTCCGTACGTCGACTACGCGCTCAAGCGGAACATCTACGTGGCCACCATCGCCAAGGATCTTCTTGCCAATGAGTGGGATAAGTATAAGCCGCATCTTTCGATGATCGGACATTACGGATCGGTCGGCGGTCGTTCACTGGTTCTGCCCTGGGCGAAAATGCAGCAACTTCCTGGCAAGAACTATCATTTGTACGGCTACCTCAATGCTACGATCGAATGTTTCTTTGACGGCACGAAGGAGCGTTCGCCGCATGAGATGTATCGCACCGTCAAGGCGCTCTCGCTTGCCGAACCGGAATCGGAAGACTACGTGTCATGCGTCAATGTCGAGATTGGCAGCGATTACGTGCGCAAGATCCCGATTTTCGTCAATGCATGCCTGCTCGCAGCCGATGCGTCCTCGATGACCCCTGCCCATTTCGAAAAATACGTCGAGCTGCGGCCGGAGCACATTCTGCAAATCACGAATCGTGGTGAGCGGTTTGCACTCTGCATCTCGAGCAACGACACGATGCCGCTCGAGGTCGAAAAAGGGACACCTGGTACGCTCTCGGCACAGTTCGGCGGACTCACCATTCTCGGCGGATTTTGCGATCCGAAGCGAAACGTCAACCTGAACGGCTGGATGAAGGGTGGCGCCAAGAATGGCGTGAAGATCATCTTCCAATCTGGTCGCAATGAGTCGGGGCAGACGGAAACGACCGGCGAAGGTGCGGGCCCTGATACCGTGTGGTCCGCGATCATCAACTTGCGCGAACATCTCGCTCGCGTTGGATCCCGTGCCTAGATCTCCGAAGGATGGTTCTCTGGCGCGGTAAGGCTGCGGTAGTCCAAGAACCAACTTCGTCGAGCCGGCCCTTCGGGATCGG
>MFLH01000044.1:18093-36697 GCA_001781275.1 Candidatus Kaiserbacteria bacterium RIFCSPHIGHO2_02_FULL_54_11b
TTTAAGGTATAATGAGCGCGCTTTATGGTCTCGCCCTCAACCAACATTCCGACCATCTTCGCAGCATTTGGGGCGACGGGGGATCTGATGCGCAGGAAAGTATTGCCTGCGCTTTTTTATTCATACCAGCACGGTGAGCTGCCCAAAATGTTTAAGGTCGTTGGATTTTCACGGCGGGGATGGTCGGACGATGAGTTCCAAGACTATGTAAAAGAGGTGCTCGAAGAGCACGCAAAGGCAAAGATACCCGAGGAGGTACTCGCGCCTTTTCTCGCGGTTTTTAAATTCCAACGCGGGGAGTTTGGAGATACATCGAGCTATGATGATCTCAAAAAGACATTCGACGAGCTCGATACCGAATGGGGCGTCTGCTCCAACAAGTTGTTCTATCTCTCTGTCGCTCCTGAATTTTATGAGCTCATACTCAGCGAGCTCTCGCGCTCGGGGCTGACCGATCCGTGCGAGCCGGATCAAGGCTGGACGCATATCATCGTCGAGAAGCCTTTTGGCATGGACCTCGCGACGGCCAAACAGATCGACGAAATGCTTGGCAAACTTTTCGAAGAACGGCAGATCTATCGCATCGATCACTACCTTGCCAAAGAAATGCTCCAAAACATCCTGACTTTCCGATTTTCCAACAATCTTTTCGAGATCCCGTGGGGCAACGAGCTCATCGAGAGTATCCGCATCAGAGTATTGGAGAAAATCGGCGTGGAGAAGCGCGGACCATTCTACGATGGCGTCGGTGCCCTGCGCGATGTCGGACAAAACCACTTGCTCCAGATGCTCGCGCTCGTCACGATGGAGCATCCGGAGAGCTTCGAAGCATCAGCGATACAAAAAAAGCGCGCAGAAATACTCGAATCACTCAACATTCTTTCGGGCGACGAAATGAAACACGCAACATTCCGCGGCCAGTACGATGGATATCGTGATATTGAGGGAGTCGTGCCTAGTTCTGATACCGAGACGTATTTCAAGATCCGCGCTACGCTCGCAGCGCCAAAATGGAAAGGAGTCCCTGTCGTGATGGAAAGCGGCAAGCGGCTCGGCGAGCCCCTCAAAGAGATCGTTGTGACCTTCAAGCACCCGATGCCGTGCCTCTGTCCTCCTGATGGCCCGCACCATAAGAACGAAGTCATCTTTCGCATGGAACCGCGCGAAGAGATACTCATTGAATTCTGGACCAAGAAAGCGGGATTCACGTTTGCAACTGAACGAAAAGAATTCCGCTACATGCTGCGCGACCAGTCGGCTCACGTGCCGTACGTCGAAGAATATGCAAAATTATTGCTCGACTGCATTCGCGGCGACCAGACGCTTTTTATCGGCACCGAAGAGATACGCGCGATGTGGCGTTTTACCGACCCTATCCTTGAGGCGTGGCGGAAAAATGTTGTCCCCCTCCAGACATACCAACCTGATACCAAAGACGTCCTCTCGGCATCAGGTACTATTGACCGTATATAACAAATGTATGACGAATGCACGCAAGGAGATCAGCATCATCGGATTAGGCAAGATGGGCGCGGGAATCGCACGTCGTCTTCTTGAAAAGGGTTGGACGGTGCATGGGTACGACGCAAACGCAGCAGCGATGCAGGAGCTTGCAAAAGAGGGACTCAAGACAGCTGATTCTCCCCCTGCTCTTATTGCGCAACTACCAACGCCGCGGCTTCTCTGGCTCATGATCCCCGCGCGTGGCAAGAGCGAAAGCGATCCGCGGCCGGTGGATGAACTTTTGTTCGGCAAAGACAATATCTCCGCATTGCTTGAAAAAAGTGATGTGGTGATAGATGGGGGTAACTCATACTACAAAGAAGGTATCGAGCGGGGGAAAAAACTCGGTGGACTCGGCGTCTCATTCATCGACGTAGGATTCTCCGGAGGTCCTTCAGGTGCGCGCAACGGCGGTTGTCTCATGGTAGGGGGTGACACGGCAGCCTTTCGCGCCAACGAGCAACTCTTCCGCGATCTCTCGGTAGAAGGCGGCTACCAATTTTTTGAAGGCGCGGGCGCAGGACATTTCGTGAAGATGGTTCACAACGGTATCGAGTACGGCATGATGCAATCCATCGGCGAAGGATTCGCTATTCTGAAAGCATCGGAATACAAACTCGACCTCGCGCGTGTCGCCGATGTCTACAATCACAAGAGCGTCATCGAATCGCGTCTGGTCGGCTGGCTCGGCAACGCATTTGAAGAGTATGGACAAGACCTCGACGCGGTCTCTGGCACGGTGGGGCACTCGGGCGAAGGGGAGTGGACGGCAAAAACTGCCAAAGAGTTGGGCGTGGAGGCGAAGGTGATAGAAGAATCATTTCAATTCCGCGTCCGCTCCGCGGAGAGCCCGAGCTTCATTGGCAAAGTTGTCTCCGCCTTGCGCGGACAATTCGGAGGGCATAGTGTGGGGGGGAAGTAGCAAACTCTTTTTCGGCATATATTCTCCGGCGCACGGATATTTTTCTGGTGAAAAATTCCTCGTACTCGCGCCGTCGCGCTCGCAAGTCGCCGTCAAACACATGCCGAAGCGAGTTTGCAGGGAGGGAAAGATGTGAAATACTAAAAGCATGCAAATCTATGCTCCTGTTGTGCTCCGGCTCGGGCTCGCCTTTCTTTTTTTGTGGTTCGGGATCTCGCAGATGACGAATCCTACTGAGTGGCTCTCGTGGCTCCCTGCATGGACGAGTGCGCTTTCTATCGCACCGACGACCATCGTATTTCTCAATGGAGGTTTCGAGACGGTACTCGGCGCGCTTTTGGCAATCGGATTCCTCACGCGCTGGGTTGCCGCTCTTTTGGCGGTACACCTCCTCGTCATCGCCTACGAGATCGGCTACAACGATATCGGCATCCGCGATTTCTCACTGGCGATAGCTACCACAGCAGTCGCACTCTTCGGTGCCGACGATTACAGCATCGATGCCTGGCGCAAGACCGGCCTCTTGCGCACTTCCGTCTCCAGTGGTACAAAGGGTTTATGAAGTCGGCGACAATACAATTTTCACATCATGACGCGGTTTTCTTCTCGAAGGCCGGCGTTTGCCACATCTAGGATTTTTCCAACAGGTGTCAGAAGCGGGCCTTGGAGGCCCGTTTTGCTTTTATGGTCCGGCATGGTGCCGGGCTGAACGCAACGAAGTTCTCAATGGAGGAGACCATGACGAAGAGAGAGTTCGATCCGAGACGTACCATCGTACTGTCCGATGGTAAAAGCTTGGGTGAAAACACGCTGAGAATGTTCGCTCAAGCGAGTATCGACGTCTCCAGGACACATCTGCGCGATGACGTGGCCGCTCTCCGGGGCTGCCCCGGTTTCTCTATGGCTGTCTTCGGTCGTGCTGACCAGGTCGCGTGGTTGGTGGCTCAAGGCTATATGGCGGCCGGCATCACAGGTCATGATCAGGTAATCGAAGGGTGCGCGGACGTACACACGGTCGTTGCGCTGCCTTTCAACCGTGCGACAACAGGCAGTGAGCTGTCCTGCGTGATCTTTACGCGCGAGGACAATAAGATGGCGACTCTGCGTGGCATGAGGATGTTCAAACGGACGAGCGTGGTCACCGAATACCCGCGCGAAGTTGCCGCGTACCTGCAGCAGCACGACATCTGGGCAGATGTGATCCCCTGCACGGGCAAAGCGGAAATGCTCGTGCGCATCGGAATCGCCGAATACGGTGCGACAATAACCGAGACTGGGACGAGTATCCGGGTGAATGGGTTGAAAATTGTCCGAACGCCCGAGGTATTCCGATCTACGACCTTGCTCGTTGCCAATAAGGAAATGTATGCCGAACCGGAGGTTCGGGAGTACATCGACTTCCTGGGGCGTCTCTTGAAAGGTGTGCTCGAGGCGCGCGGCAAGTTGCTGCTCGCTGTGAACGCTCCCAGGGACCGAGCCGACGCTATCTCGCAATACCTCGTCATGCGAGGGGCTACGCTCTCCGGTCCGGGCATCAAAGACATTCACGGCCGCCCGGAATTGTGCGCCATCGACTCGGTCGTCCCTATCGACGATCTCAACGAGATCCAGATCGAGCTCACGCGTCTTGGCGCGACAGGATTTATCCCCCTCGTTCCCAAGACCATTATTTAGGATCGGTCTTGGAACCATCAACGCACGGGCGCGCCAGAGGCGCGCCCGTTTCTCTGACCCCTTGCGCGAAAATGGGGGATTTGGTACCCTGCAGGTACATGCTTTCAATGACACATAACGCCCGACGAACAGCTTCATTTGAGGCTGTTTAGAGTGTTTGTCCCCTACTACGAACTTTCCAAACGGCCTCAAATCGAGGCCGTTCTTCGTTTCGGATGCGTACAACCAAGAACGCATCCAAGCGATGCGTTCTTTTACACCGAGGGAGAGGGATCAAATGCGAAAAACTGCGCTCGTCAAGATGACTGGCGACCTCGCGGATATGCGTCCGGACGTGCTCTTGTGGCTGCGTCTGCTCGCACAGGAGTACTTCGTCGTTATTTGTACCGGTGGCGGGACACAAATCACAGCAGCACTGAACGAGCGCAGAATTCCGTTTGAATTCGGCGCGCTCGGAAGGCAGATTGCCACGTTCGAGGGGCGGCAGATCGCGCGCGATATCCTCGAGCGTAACCAGGCTGAGATACAAGACCGGCTCGCCATCGAGAAAATCTCGGCTACGGTCATCGTGCCGGTACTCGACGTGGGTTCCGTGCTCTGTCACGTCAACGGGGATATCTTCGTCCTCACGACGTATCTTGGGTACGACAAGATCTACGTATTGACGCTTGAGAGCAGAAAAGCTGCGAAACAGGCGGACTTCGCAAAGTATCCGAAGATCGAGGTGCTCGGATTCCCCGACACACAGAAGGAATAAAGGTCATGAGAAACTCTTTGTTGCTCGAGCCGGACTACGTGGATTTCGTGCGGCTGAACGGTTACCTCGTTCGCGAAAAAGGCATTCGTGAGCGGGAGCGCACTGCACCGGAGCGTCTTAGGGCGCAACACGAGAAGGGGATGATGGTTTTTCGTCCTCTCATCACATTCGGTTGCGATGTTCGCCGGGGACATCCGCTCGGATGCGCCGTCCTATGGGAGACCGCTGATGAGCGTTTCCTCGAGGTGGGGACCGTCTGGACGCACGTGTCCTATCGGAGGAAGGGCATTCAGGTCCACATGGTTGACGAGTTGCTGGAGCTCGATGCGGCACAAGGGAAGAATCTGTTTGCGATTTCCTCCGAACGGTCGTTTGGAGAGATCGTACAAGAGAGAGGATTCTTTCGCGCGACGCTCGAAAACGTGCCGCACTTGGAAGGGCTGGCCGATTCTATCGGATTGCCTCGCGGCAGAATACCGTCTTCGGTCTATCGCCCATCGAGCGCAGACGTTGTCGAAGGGGAGCGCACGTTCTACCTCCGGTTCGCACCTCCGTAAGGTGCTTGCACAGGGCGCACGCGGATGATTCCGCGTGCGCCCAAACTTACTAATGATATTCTACACACATACAATATGAGACACCTTATATCACTCAAAGAACAAAGCGCGGATGATATCCGGAACATCCTTACGATTGCCGCACTGCTCAAGAAAAAGTACCGCGCGGGCAAGCCGACTGATCTTTTGCGCGGCAAAACGCTCCTCATGTTCTTTCAAAAGGGTTCGACGCGGACACGCATTTCATTTGAGGCTGCTATGACGGAGCTCGGTGGCCACGCCATCTACCTCGATGCCGCGAAGACGCAATTTGCCCTCGCCGATTTTCGTGACGAGATACGGGCCGCGATGCGCTTTGGGGATGTCCTCATGATGCGCCTTATGCGCGTGGAAGATGTAGCGCTTGCGGCATCATTCGATCAAATGCCGGTTATTGACGGCTGTAGTGAAAAATACCACCCCTGCCAAGCGCTCGGGGATATCCTTACGATGGCGGAGCACTCGGGTGGCCTGAAGAAAGTCAAAAAAATCGCGTGGCTCGGCATTGAGAACAACGTGTCAAACACCCTGAAGCTCGCCTGCGCGAAGATCGGGATAGAGGTCGCACTTGTTACCCCAGAAAGAAATGCTGCGAGTGTGGACAGGGAATTAGATACGATGGCGAATGCGACCGGAAAAGTGAAAAAGGTTCTTGATATCAAGAAAGCCCTTCATGGAGCTGATTATGTCCATACCGATACGTGGATGGATACGGAATATTTCGAGAATGGAAAGCCAAAACCGGAATTCGAAAAGGAGTATAAACGGCGCATGAAGGAATTCATGCCCTACCAGCTGAACGCTTCGCTTGTCGAAAAATATGCGCCGAAGGCGGGTATCATGCATTGCATGCCGATGCACGTAGGCTACGAGATCACACGCGATGCGATCGAACATCCGAATTCGGTCATCTTCGATCAGGCGGAGAATCGTAAGCACATACAAAAAGCAATCCTTTTGTGGTTGTTGGAGCGTCATAGGAGATAGACTGCATTCCACAGTTTTTGATGCTTACACCGCTATACAGCGACGTTTTTTCTGATATAATCCCTTCTTCTCTATGGAACTACTTGGAGAAAAATGCGCGGTCTTCGGAGTCTATGGAAAAGGGCTCGAAGTCGCGCGACTCTCCTTTTTCGGCCTCTTCGCGCTTCAACATCGAGGGCAGGAGAGCGCGGGCATGGCCGTTGCCGATGGAGAGAGCATCACGCTCCACAAAGGCATGGGACTTGTCTCACAAGTCTTTACCGAAGACCAAATACAGCAACTTAAGGGCCACATCAGTGTGGCCCATAATCGTTATTCGACGGCGGGCGGCTCGCACGTGAAGCACGCGCAACCGATGCTCGTCGCGGGCAAAGGCTCAGTCGAACGACCGGAAGACGCGCCGAGTGCCGGCATGTATCCGTACGTCTCGCTGCGCTCAGCGCCCGAAGACGATACGATAGCGCTCGTGCACAACGGCAATTTGCCGAGCACTACAGCACTTGCTGATTTCTTGCGTTCGAAAAAGATAGATTCTTCAGAATATTCCGATTCCCGCATGATGGCAGAAGCGATCGGAGCTTTGATGCGTGAGGGCAAAGATCTCGAAGATGCGATCGTCGAAGTGTATCCTCTTATGACCGGTGCATTTTCGGTACTCATCATGTCAAAAGACAAACTCATCGCCATCCGCGATGTCTGCGGCATCCGGCCGCTCTCGGTGGCACAGCTCAACGGCGGATACGTTATTGCGTCGGAGACATGTGCCTACCCGACGATCGGTGCAGAATTTTTGCGCGAAATAAATCCCGGAGAGATGCTCGTGATTGATGAAAAAGGAATGCACACGCGCACACTAGGAACCCCAAATCCAAAGCTCGACATATTCGAATTCGTCTACTTCGCACGCCCCGATAGCGAACTCCTTGGCACATCGGTCTATGAGGTGCGCAAGAATTTTGGTGTGCAATTGGCACGTGAAAATAAAATTGAAGCGGACGTAGTCATTCCCGTGCCCGAGACAGCGATTCCTTCGGCGGTGGGATTCTCGCGCACATCGGGAATACCCATGGAGCTCGCGCTCGCCAAGAACCGATACATCCATCGGACCTTCATCCAGCCGGAACAGCACATCCGCGAGCAGGGCGTGAAGGCGAAACTGACCCCAATCGTAAGCTCTATCAAAGGGAAGCGCGTCATCGTGATAGACGATTCTATCGTGCGCGGTACCACTTCGCGCCAGATCGTCGAGATGCTTTTTGAGGCAGGAGCTACTGAAGTGCATTTTCTCGTTGCCTCACCGCCGGTCAAATTCCCCGATTTTTATGGCATCGACACTCCCAAGCAGGAGACGCTCATCGCCGCGACGAAATCGGTGGAGGAGATAGAAAAATATCTTCGCGCAACATCACTACGGTACCTCTCGTACGAAGGTATGATCGCTGCAACCGGGTTGCCCGAATCAAGTTTCTCGACGTCGTGTTTCAATGGCGTCTATCCGATCGATATCCGCGAGCGCGCGAAAGAGGTCAAAAACGTTTGATTTCTCGACAAACCCTGTTTTTTTCTGTAGTCTTCTCGAATGTCATCCAGCAAACCGTATCTGCCGAGCGAGAAAATTTTGAAAAAGTACGCCGACGTGATGGTAAATTTCGCGCTCAATCGCGGGAGGGGCATCGAGAAGGGCGACGTCGTGCGGGTCTCATCGAGCGAATCGGCCAAACCACTCTTCATCGCCATTTGCAATGCAGTAGTTGACGCAGGTGGGCACGTGCTCTCGCACTACGGGCCCGATGAGGAACAGGGCGATAAGCGTCGCAACATTTCCGTCTCCCGCTATTTTTATGAGAACGCATCCGAAGAGCAGATACAGTTCTTGCCGGCAAAATACCTCAAAGGCGTCGTCGATCAGATGGACCACTCGCTTTTCATTCTCGCCGAGAAAGACCCTCATGCGCTGAAAGGGGTGGACCCGAAAAAGATCATGATGCGTGGCAAAGCGCTGAAACCGTTTGTGGATTGGCGGCACAAGAAAGAATGGGCGGGGAAATTCTCATGGACTATTTGCATGTACGGCACTCCCGCGATGGCGCGCGAAGCCGGCCTTTCGGAAAAGGAGTACTGGGACCAGATCATCAAAGCGTGTTTTCTCGATCACAAAAATCCGATTGCCAAGTGGAAGCAGGTCTACCGCGAGATAGAGCAATTCAAGAAAAAGCTCAACGTTCTGACGCCGAAGATGAAATACATCCATGCGGTCGGCCCCGACATGGACATGAAATTCACCATCGGCGAAAAGCGCCAGTGGCTCGCGGGGCGCGGATACAACATGCCGAGCTTCGAGATATTTACCTCACCTGATTGGCGCTGCACGAATGGCTGGATACGATTCAATCAACCGCTCTATCGGTACTCCAACAAGATCACCGGCATCCAGCTGTGGTTCAAAAAGGGCAAGGTCGTCAAAAGCTCGGCCAAGACCAACGAGAAGCTCTTGAGAGAAATGATAGCGACCGAGGGCGCGAATAAAATCGGCGAATATTCGCTCACCGATGGCAGGCACTCGCGTATCACGAAATTCATGGCGGAGACGCTTTATGATGAGAACATGGGCGGGCCTTTTGGCAACACACATCTTGCGCTCGGCATGTCGTATCGCGATACGTTCTCGGGCAACGTCGCCAAACTCACCGACAAACAAGCCAAGGCGCTCGGCTTCAACGACTCATCGGTACACACCGACATCATCTCGACGACGCGTCGCACCGTGACCGCGCATCTGAAAGACGGCTCAAAGAAGATTATTTACAAGGACGGAAAATTTGTACTATAGAAAATGAAGACCATCTACCTCGTACGGCATGGAGAGAGTGAGAACAACGCTTCGGGCACCTATAACACGCCTGATGCGCCGCTTTCCGAGCGGGGAAGGGCGCAGGCGGAAGAAATCGCCGCGCGGTGTTCAAAACTTCCGATCGACGCAATCGTTTCGAGTACCATCGTCCGGGCAAATGACACTGCAGAGGTGATAAGCGCTCGTATCGGGAAGCCCATCGAATTTTCGGACCTCTTTTTGGAGCGTCGGATGGCTTCAAGTCTACAAGGCCGCTTACGGAAAGATCCGGATGTCTTGCAGGCGATGAGTGAGATCAATGCCAACCTCGAAGTGCCGGGATACCGATACGAAGACGGTGAGAATTTTGAAGATTTGAAAGAACGTGTACTTGCGAGCCTGAAGTATCTTGAGGAAAGGTCCGAAGAGAATATTCTTGTCGTCACGCACGGCTTTTTTATGCACATCATTGCGGCAGCCGTTATCTTTGGCGAAGAACTCTCAGGCGCTGAATGCCGGAAGATATTTCGAGGTCTGCAGGTAATGCGCAACACGGGCATTACCGTGTTGGCTTTTGAGGACGACGATGTACGCAACAGTATCGACGGGCTCGGCTCCCGCTGGCAGCTACGGGTGTGGAACGACCACGCGCACCTCGGATAGGCGTGGTACCATAGTATTCCTATGAACTTCTCGATATCAAGCGGGACGCTCAAATTCGTGATCGGCTGGGCCGCCGTTTTCCTTTTCCGTCTCATACCATTTCGCCCGCCGAATTTCGAGCCGATGCTTAGCGTCGTGATGCCATTCTCGAAGCGCTACGGCATCTTGGGCAGCTTTCTTTTCGGTTTTCTCGGCATCGTCTTCTACGACGCAGTCACCAGTGGATGGGGGAGCTGGACCGCTGTCACCGCGGTGTGTTACGGACTTCTCGGTATCGCAGCGCACCTCTTTTTCAAGCATCGCGATGCGTCGGTCAAGAATTTCCTTCTCTTCGGCATTCCTGCGACGCTTGTCTACGACGCTGTCACGATGCTCATCGGTCCGGTATTTGCAAATCAGCCCCTTGTTGCCGCTCTGGTCGGCCAAATATCCTTTACGCTCATGCACCTTTTGGGCACCATTGTCTTCTCGGTACTCCTCTCGCCCGCCCTGTATCGCTGGGTGGTGCAGAACGAGCGGTTTGAGCTCTCATTCTTGCGCACCACGTCCGTTGCGGCCGCAGAAAAGTAGCGTACACTTTCCTACGATGCAACACCTTGTCGAGACGCAGCAGTTTGATCGCGAGGCCCTCAAGCGTCTGTTTGATCTCGCTTCGTCTTTCGAAGGCAAGCGCGACGAATCTCTAAAAGGTAAAATACTTGCCTCACTTTTTTTTGCACCTTCAACGAGGACACGTCTCTCGTTCGAGTCGGCAATGATGCGGCTCGGAGGCAACGTGATCTCGATGGAAAATGCGAGCGAGTCGTCCTCGTCGACCAAGGGTGAAACGATCGAAGACACTATCCGAATCGTTGATAATTATGCGGATGGTATTGTGTTACGCCATTCCGAAGTCGGCACAGCGGCTCGTGCGGCGGCAGTATCCGAGGTCCCCATCATCAACGGAGGCGATGGAATTGGCCAGCATCCGACGCAGGCATTTCTCGATCTCTACACGATCCAGCGTGAGATCGGTCGTACCGATGATTTTCACATTGCATTCGTGGGCAACCTTGCCTACTACCGCTCGGCGCGTTCACTGGCGTACCTGCTCGGCAAATACAACAACGTCCGGATGACGTTTGTCTCCGGGCCGGAGTTGGCGATGAAAGATGACGTAAAAGAATACCTCAAGGAGAACAACGTCCAGTTTGACGAAACGGAGGATCTGGAAAGTGCCATGCAGGTTGCCGATGTCGTGTATCAGACGCGCGTTGCGGAAGAGTGGATCCCCAATCACGATGACTACACGAAGTTACGGGACAAATACATCATCACGCGCCCGTTAACGGATCACATGAAAGATGGGGCTATTCTCATTCATCCGCTGCCACGCGCAGGCGAGATCGAACCGGAGGTAGATGACTCACCGCACGCAGTCTATTTCAAACAAGCGGGGTACGGTGTCTTGGTGCGCATGGCGCTTTTGAAAACTCTGCTTGCGGCAGAGTAGAGGAGTACGATGCTTATCGTTCGATTTTTTTGGCCACGACGCTTCCGATCCACGCAAACACGCCACCTACAAGAAGCCCGGCGATGACATCGCTTAGGTAATGCAGGCCCAAGTACAGGCGGCTGAAGACGATAAGAGCGATAAGCGTCACGAACACAAGAACAAGGCCGTTACGCTTATATCCGGCCGGCATCATACGCCACGCAAAGTAGGTAAGAGAGCCATACAGCGCTGCTGCAAGCGTCGCGTGCCCGCTCGGAAATGAGTATCCCGTCTCAATATATGCTTGGTACATTGCCTCGGGGCGGGCGCGATGCACGATTTCTTTCAAGCCGAGGGTGGTTGCTCCGGCACCCAATACACTCACCGCAAGAGCGATCGCATACGCGATTTTGTGCCGAAGCGCGAGGACGAGTGCGATGCAAAGACCGATACCACAAACAAAGATAGTACTACCGAGTTCGCTGATATTGATGAAGACAAGAGTGGTTGCAAGGTCGCGGTGCGCAAAAAGGTACTCGAGCAGTGATTGGTCGAGTGAAGTAACGAATGTACTCATGAGAGAGCTGTGAGGTGGGGGATAAAGATAACGAGGCCGACGACAAGGGCGGCACACAAGACCAGCACTGAAGCTCCGGAGCCGATGTCTTTTATCTTGCCGATCCGAAAATGCTCCTCGGGCGTCACATGGTCGCACAACTCCTCGATAGCGGTGTTCAATGCTTCGACGGCTAGTACCGTGCCGATGGTGAGGACAACGATGAGGAATTCAATGCGGGAAATTTCCAAGAAGTACGAGAGTACGAGAGTCACGGTACCGCAGAGTGCGAGGACCTTAAAACTCAATTCCTCTTGAAAGAGAAGAACGATCGCCCGCAGCGAGGGTCGTATATTCTGTATCTTTTTCTGGAATGACATACCGACAGTATACCCGAGGAGGGGAGCGGGACCATACGCTCGGAGCATCCCTATCCACAGCGGCGTCATATTCACTATTGCAAGAAACTTGCGTTTGGGATATTCTCCCTCTGTGCCGTATAAGTACTACAGAGGTGAAGATCGGAAAGTCTTGCAGGCAGCACTCCGCGATCGAGGGTTCCGCTCCACCGAAGGCAGGCTTACCCTTCTCTCTGTCCTCAAACGTGCAAAATCACCACTCCCTGTTTCTGCCATAGCGGAGCGGTTACGGAGTACTTTAGACGAAGTAAACGTATATCGCGCCCTCGAGGCCTTGAACGAAAAAGGTCTTCTGATGCGCTCCGATATGCGACAGGGCGGAGCGCGGTATGAGTATGTCCGTTCGCACCATCATCACTTGATATGCAGTGACTGCGGTCTCACTGAAGACGTAGAGATCTGTGCTGACAAACGTATGGAAAAAAAGGCGCTCGATAATTCGCGCGCTTTTGCAAAGATCGACACGCACGCGCTGGAATTTTTTGGATTGTGCAAGGCCTGCGCACCGCGCTTATCGTATGCTTGAAATACTTACCGCTTCTTTCCTCGTCATGCTCGTTTCACTTTCGGGCAAACTCGTCACGTGGCGGCAGGCGGGGCCGTTTATCGAGCGCAACCTGCACTTTTTCGTCAGCTTCGCGGCCGGCGTACTTCTTGTGATCATCTATAACCTTTCCTCGGAAATTATCGAACACGCAGGCTCTATCACGTTCGGACTCCCGTGGATCGTTGCGGGGGCAGTCCTTGTGCTTGTGGCATTTCAATACCTTCCGAATTTTCACCACCACCACGATGTGGGCGCGGGGGACCATACGCACTCTCGTATCGACGCGAATCGAATTCTCTTGAGCGACGGGATACACAACATCGGCGACGGTGTCGTTATCGTTGCATCCTTTGCCGCATCTCCTTTGCTCGGTATGGCGAGCACCGCGAGCATCCTTGTACACGAGATGCTTCAGGAAATCTCTGAATTTTTTGTCTTGCGGCAAGCGGGCCTTTCGACGCGCACGGCGCTCATATACAATTTTGCCGTTTCCTCAACGATCCTCATTGGAACAATAGGGGGATATTTTCTTCTGGAGCAGTTTGAAGCGCTTGAGGTACCGCTTCTCGGCCTTGCTGCAGGTTCGTACCTGATCGTAGTATTTCACGATCTTATTCCGCACTCGCTCGGAAGTGTGCGCGAGCGCGGGCACTACGGCAAACACGTGGTCTTTTTCGCGGCAGGCATCGTACTCATGGCTCTGTTTGTGACATTTCTTCCACACACATAATGCCGCGTACGGCAGAGGCAGTTTCAAGGCCGAGAAATTGACATAGGCCTCGAAATAGTGTAGGGTTTGCGCCTTATATGCATCCTGAAATGCTACTCATTAAGGCCGTTTTGTTCATCCGGACTACCATTCCGCGCATCCTCGCGTGGGCAGCCTCTATCGGCTGGTGGAAGGTTGGGGGCGGCCTCGTGCTTGTCGCCGTTGCTCTCGGAGCCGGTTTTGTCATGCTCGGAGGAGGGAATTCCGATATCGCACCCACCACGACTGTACACAGCGTCGAGATCAAGAGCGTGGCCGAGCTGGCCAACCAGACATCGCCGCTCTCCGTCGTCGGGCAGGTCAGTTCACAATCTGAAGCGACGGTGCGTACCGAAAAATCGGGACAGGTCGTCGGAGTCTACAGAGCACTCGGGCAAAATGTTTCAGCGGGGACTGTCGTTGCCGAGATCAGCAACGCTTCTGAGCGCGCGGCGGTCCTCCAAGCTGAGGGGGTCGTCGACGCAGCACAGGCGAATCTCGCAAAAGTAAGCGGCGGCGTGCGCACCGAGCAGCGCGCCATCCTCGAGACCAACGTTGTCAACGCAGAAGCCGCGCTCGAGGCAGCTCGTGCGAGCGCTGTAAACGCTCTCCTTTCGGCATATGCGACCGGCGACAATGCTATTCACGGGACGACGGACAAAATGTTCACCAATCCCGGAAGTATCGCTCCGGTTTTTACTATCACGTCTTCCGATTCGCAGTTGACGATGAAAATTGACAATACACGACCTCAGATCAGCGTATATCTGAAGCGGCAAGCAGATACCTCCGGTACACTTTCTCCGTCTTCCGATCTTCTCTCCGAGATCTCGACCACCGAAGGGGAAATACGCGCTACGCGCGCGTTTCTTGACATGATGATAAGCGCTCTCAACAAAGGCATCCCCACTCCAAGTGTCTCGCTAAGCGCTATCGCGACATACCTTGCGGAAGCCATCACTACACGGACTTCTCTTACGACCACACTCTCTGCGCTCTCCGCGTCTACCCAAAGTATCACAGCAGCAAAATCAGCCGTTGAAGTTGCCCGCAAGAATCTTGAGCAAGGTATTGCCGGCGGGCAGACCGAAGATGTCGCTGCGGCAAAAGCGAGTCTCAAACAAGCGCAGGGTGCTTTGGCCGCCGCTCGGGCGAATCTCGAAAAGAGCATCATCCGCGCTCCGATATCGGGCACGATCAACTCCCTCTCGCTGAAGCGCGGGGATTACGTACAAATGTCCTCGCCCGTCCTCACGGTTGCGAATAATCGTGCACTCGAGATCGTTGCCTACATCACCGAGAACGATGCTCGCGAGATCGCGGTCGGACAGAAAGCTTCCATAGACGACGCTACAGGAGTCGTCACGCATATCGCGCCCGCGCTCGACCCTCTCACCAAGAAAATCGAAGTTCGTATCGGCGTTGAGAATGCAAAAGATCTCATCAACGGCCAATCGGTACTGGTCTCCATCGTGCGCACGAGTGTCGTCGTCGAAGACGCTTCCCGCATCACGATACCGATCGCGGCCGTCAAAGTGGAATCAGATCGCACCACTGTCTTCTCGGTCGAGGGCGGAGTACTCGTTGCACACCCTGTCGTCTTGGGCGCCCTCTTAGGCGAGCGCGTTGTCGTGTCTTCCGGTCTCACGCCGAGTATGCGTATCGTTACCGACGCACGGGGGTTGCGCGAAGGGGAGAGCGTGGAAGTACAATAGCCATGGTTCCGTTTTGGAAATTTTTCATAGAGAAACGTCAATTCACCCTACTGCTCATATTCGGATTTTCTCTCATCGGCTTTGTAGCGATGCTTTCGATGACGAGAGAATCGACACCCGAGATCCAGATACCGGTCGGCGGAGTCTCGGTCGTCTTGCCCGGGGCCTCTCCGGAAGATGTCGAGCGCCTCGTCACCAACAAAATAGAAGAACGCCTCGCAAATCTTCCCGAGCTCAACAAGCTCACCTCATCGTCGCGGGAGGGAGTTTCCGTCGTCGTCGTCGAGTTCAACGCGTCGGCCGATGTGCAGCGGTCGATACAAAAACTGAAAGATGAGGTCGACAAAGTCGTTCCCGAGCTGCCCGAGGAGGCAAAGACACCGACGGTGATCGAGCAAAATTTCTCCGACCAGCCGATACAGCTTATATCCGTAAGCGCGGATCTCCCGCCGGCGCAATTCGCGGAACTGGGAGATGAGGTAAAGCGTGAATTGCAGGGGGTGTCAGGCGTCTCCCGTGTCGATGTCTCCGGTGTACGCGACAGAGAGATCCAGGTGGTTGTACGCAAAGAAGACATTTCACGCCTCGGCATTTCTCTGTCGCAGATCGTGGCAGCTATCGCCTCGTCAAATGCGTCACTCCCAATCGGCTCCATCTCGGTCGACGGCATTTCATACGCTATTGCATTTCGTGGGAGCCTCGATTCTGTCGCCGACATCGGCAGTGTCGCCCTCTTAAACGTCGGCGGGCAGGTCGTGTACGTGCGTGACATTGCCAACGTCTCGGACGGCGTGCAGAAAGCCACCTCGTACTCCCGCATTTCTGTTGCCGGCGCACCTTCGAGGCAGGCGATGACCTTGGGTATTGTAAAAGCGCGTGGCAACGACATCACAAAAGTCACCGATGCGATCAAAGAAAAACTCGCCGAGCTACAGAAGGGGATACTGGTAGGGAGCGACGTCGTCATCTCATACGATGCCGGAGACGAAATACGAACGAATTTGTTTGAACTCACCGAGACCGGTTTCGCGACCGTTGTGCTCGTCATGTTGGCACTCTTTGCGACGATCGGGTGGCGCGAATCGCTCGTGGCAGGGCTCTCGATACCGCTTTCGTTTTTGATCGCCTTCATCGGGCTTCTCTATACCGGCAACACACTGAATGTCGTCTCGCTTTTCTCCCTCATTTTGGCTATCGGTATTCTTGTCGATTCCGGCATCGTCATCGTCGAAGCCATACACACACGCACCCGCCTCTACGGCGACAAAGAAAAAGCGGCGATCGAATCCCTGCGGGAATACGCGTGGCCGCTTATCGGGGGCACGATGGCCACCGTCGCGTTTTTTGTGCCGCTCTTTTTCATCTCCGGCATCGTCGGCAAATTCATCGCCTCCATTCCCTTTACGATCAACATCGTCCTTATCGCTTCGATATTCGTGGCGCTCGGATTTGTGCCGACCATCGCCAACATGATGGCTGCCAAAGAAGAGTCGCCGCTTATGAAAAAGCAGGAAGCGTATGCCGAGCGTGGCCGGGCGTGGTATGCGGAACGTCTCAAGAAGTTCCTTCTGGATCGTCGCGGACAAAATCGTTTCCTCATCGCGATGCTTGTCGGCTTTATCGTGGCGATCGCGCTGCCTGTCACCGGCCTTTTGGGCATCTCGTTTTTCCCGCAAGCCGATGGCGAATTCCTGTACGTGGATATGGAAATGCCGCAGGGGACCGAGCTCAACCGGACCGATCTCATGGCGCGTGCGGTAGAAGAAGAGCTCTTTGGCGATCCGCGTTTCTCTTCGGTCGTGACGACCGTCGGCTCTCTCAGTGTATTCTCGAGCATCGACGGCTCCGCTTCTGCTGATACCCGTTTTGCCAACATTACCCTCAACCTCGCGGAAGAAAGAGAACAAACCTCTTCCGAGATCCTGACCGATGTGAAGGAGAAGCTCAAAGTCATCAAGGGGGCGGAGCTACGGGCCGGCGAGCCTTCGGGAGGACCTCCCATCGGGGCTGCTGTCCTTATCAAATTCCTCGGTAATGATCGGGAGAAACTCGATGCGACGATTACCCGCGCACGAAGCGTTCTTGAAAATACGGAGGGTGCAACAGCGGTAAACTCTTCCAACAAGTACGACGGCACGCAATTCGTCCTCTCGATAGAGCGCGGGAAGCTGGCACAGCTCGGTCTCTCTCCTGCGGGAGTGGCCTCGACGCTGCGCACTGCGGTCTCGGGGACGACGGCAACCTCGCTCGTCGGTGGACAGAAAGATGTCGACATCGTCGTCTCTCTCAATCTCAATCCAAACTTTTCTGATCCACACGACGCATCCTCTGCATCCATCGATAGCCTGCGGCAGGTACCGATCGTGACACCCTCGGGACAAACCATTCTTCTTGGTTCGGTCCTCTCGGAATCCGTCGCGCAGAGCGACGCCTCGATCACCCACGAGGGAAGGGAGCGCGTCGCGACCCTGATGAGCGATGTTTTGCCGGGATACACACCGGCGAAAGTCCTCGCGGCGTTCAACAAAGAGTTTAAACCCGAGGAGATGGATTCGAGCGTCCGTATGGTGGTCGGCGGAGAAAATGAAGAAACGACCAAGTCGTTTCTAGAAATGGGATACGCGATCCTCGGCGGGGCGGTCCTCACCTTCATTATTTTGGTACTCGCGTTCAATTCGTTCCGCTTTGCCGGATTCCTCCTCCTTCTCGTGCCGCTCTCTCTCATCGGCGTTTTCGGCGGGCTTGCGCTCACTCTCCAGCCGCTTTCCTTTCCCTCGATGATGGGCATCATCGCGCTCGCAGGAGTCATCATCAACCACGCAATCATTTTGATGGACGCCATGCTGGTGCGGATCAGGCGGGGAGCCGGACGGCCATTTTTGGATATCGTTGTCGAAGCGGCGGTGTCGCGTTTGCGCCCCATTTTCCTTACGACCATCACGACCGTGATCGGTATGATCCCGCTCATTTTTGCCTCAGCCCTCTTTGGCCCCCTAGCACTCGCGATCCTCTTCGGCCTCTCGTTTGCGATGGTGCTCACCCTCATCCTTATCCCCGTCCTTGTGTACCGCTGGCCAGGGAAGCTCCCCGAGAATGTGATACGCTAGTCCGATGTCGGAAGAGGGCGGCGAAAAAAAGAATTCCGGAATACTCAACAAGGCGATTGGGCTGTCGGAGCGCATGCTCGATTCCAACAAAAGCGCGAACATCCTC
>MFLH01000044.1:36720-41551 GCA_001781275.1 Candidatus Kaiserbacteria bacterium RIFCSPHIGHO2_02_FULL_54_11b
CGTCCATCAAGTCGAGATCAGCAATTGACGCTCTGTATTGTGCCGGAAATTTGGTAGTATTGAGGCACCATGAGCGAGCAAGATATCCGCGACGAACGACTGAAGAAGCTCGAAGTGCTGAAGGCGGCGGGGATGGAGGCGTACCCGACGGATTCGCATCGGGACATGAACAACGCTGCTGTGGTTGCGCAATTCGACGAACTCGAGAAAAGTCAACAGAAGATACATATCGGCGGACGGATCATGTCACTGCGTGGTCAAGGGGGCATTATGTTCGCCGACGTATTTGACGGCACTGGGCGCCTACAATTCGTATTGCAGCAAGCGGAGATGGATGAGAGCTTGTTCACACTTTTTTCAAACGCGGTGGATATTGGAGATTTCATCGAGGCTTCGGGGACGACGTTCAAGACAAAACGTGGAGAACGTTCGTTGAAAGTTCAGAAATGGCGAATGTTGGCAAAAGCGCTTTTGCCCATCCCGACCGAACATTTCGGTCTCAAAGACGAAGAATTGATCTTGCGCCAGCGCTACCTCGACATCTTGCTCAACGAGGAAGTTCGGAAAATGTTCGTGCGCCGTGCAAAATTTTGGCAATCCGCGCGGGATTTCTATCTGGCCCGCGGATTTCTCGAAGTCGAAACGCCGGTCCTCGAGACGATGCCGGGCGGGGCAGATGCACGCCCGTTCAAGACACATCATCACGCACTCGATATCGACGTTTATTTGCGCATCTCGTGCGGCGAACTTTGGCAGAAGAAATTGCTTGTTGCGGGTTTCCCGAAGGTTTTTGAGATTGGGCGTATTTTCCGCAACGAAGGCCAATCGCGTGAGCATTTACAGGATTACACGCAGCTTGAGTCGTATGAAGCGTACGCGGATGCGAATGTGGGAATGGAGTTCGTCAGAGAACTGTACCGGCACATCGCAAAGGAGACGTACGGGAAGTACACGTTTGAGATAGGGGAGCACACAGTCGATCTCGCAGAAGATTGGCAGACGATTGATTTTTGCGCTGTCCTCAAAGAACGGTTCGGGATAGACCCGCTCTCTTGTACGGAAGAAGAAGCCATACAAGCAGCAAAAGAGGCGGGTGTGCAATTCGGGGAATCGCCCAACAAGTCGCGCGCAGTGGATCATCTCTGGAAGCTCATTCGCAAAACCATAGGAGGGCCCGCGTTTCTCACCGGCGTTCCGGTCTATCTCGAACCGCTGGCAAAGCGTGTTGCTGACAACGAGAACGTCGTCGACCGTATTCAGGTGATCCTCGCAGGAAGTGAAATGGGCAAGGGGTACAGCGAGCTCAACGACCCGCAGGATCAGCGTGCGCGATTTGAGGAGCAGCAAAAACTCCGCGATGCCGGTGACGACGAAGCGCAGCGCCTCGACCTCGAGTACGTACGCGCGCTTGAGTACGGCATGCCGCCCGCCTTCGGCTTTGGCGTTTCCGAGCGTCTTTTTTCATTCCTCGAAAACCGTCCCGCGCACGAAGCCCAAATTTTCCCACTCCTGCGACCGAAAGTATGAAAGATTTACAGTGGAACCCCTTTAGATCTTTGGCGAATCGCGAGAAAAAGGTTATCGAATCTCCAGAATGGCGTCCGCCACACGATATCGTGCGGGACACCCTCAAGTATTTGAGAAGCGGCAAGGCATTGGACATTGGAGCACAGAGAGGTAACAACGCCCTCTTTCTTGCCCAAAATGGTTTTAAAGTTCTTGCGACGGACACAGATGGAGGCGAATTAGCAACCTTACGAGAACGAGCTGGCGAAGCGGGCTTGAACCTCAGAGTCGGTACATCGGTTGAGGATGTTGCTCAGGGTATTACAAATCAATATGATCTTATCGTTGCTACTCGTGTGCTGAATTATCTACCTCGAGAACAGGCTCTTGCTGTTATAAATGATATGAAGTCACACACGAAAGGCGGTGGTCTGAACGTGGTGGCAGCAGTTACTAAATATGGAGAATTTGGGGAATATGCCGGGAAACACTCGAAATTTCTAGTGGAGCACGATGAATTGAAAAGATATTACGAGGGATGGGAGATATTGGAGTATCGAGAACAGGAGGAAAGATTTGAGATGAACATAGAGCATGTGGCTCTCAATGTCGTAGCATCAATAATCGCAAGAAAGCCTAAACAATGAAAACAGCAGTATTTGGCGGAGGATGTTTTTGGTGCACGGAAGCAATTTTTCAGATGCTCAAAGGCGTGGAGAAAGTGGAATCCGGTTATGCCGGAGGTTCAATGAGTTCGCCATCGTACGAACAGGTGAGTGCCGGCAATACAGGTCATGCCGAGGTTATTCGCGTCACCTACGACCCTGCGGTCATTTCATACGAAGACTTACTCACTGTCTTTTTCGGCTCGCACGACCCGACGACGCCCAATCGGCAAGGGGCCGACGTTGGAGAACAATATCGCTCGGTAATCTTCTACGAAGATGAGCAGCAGAGAAAAGAGGCACGAGCAAAGATCGATGAAATACAAAAAAGTCTCAAAGACGGTACACGCGTCGTGACGGAGCTCCTGCCTTTCAAGCAATTCTTCAACGCCGAGAGCTATCATCAGAATTACTACAAGACGAATACTTCAGCGCCCTATTGCCAGATAGTTATCGAGCCGAAAATTGAGAAGGTGAAGAAACGCTTCGCGGAGTTGCTGAAGCAGTAATGAGCGCTATTATGATTGCAGGACGGCCTCGGCCAGGCGGTCAGAGGGATTTCCGTTCAAAAACAGGGAGCCTGCTCACCGATGGCCTCGAGAGAGGCCAACTTCTACCCCAGGGTGCGCTTGTGCCAACGAGCGCACCCACAATCTTTTATGGGTACAATAATAATAATGCATCGGGATGATTTTGAAAAACTTGTCGCGGAAGGGTATGAGCAGCTGCCGCAATGGGTGCGGGAGAAAATAAAGAATGTCGCTTTGCTCGTGGAGGATGAGCCGTCGCAGGAAGATCGGGAAGCGGAGGGTTTGGGTGATGACGAAACACTGCTCGGACTTTATAAGGGTATTCCACTTTCTGAACGAGGTGAACTCTACGGCGTCGGAGTGACGATGCCGGACACCATCACGCTCTACCAGATTCCAATCGAGGAGGCCGCAGAGGAGGATGGGTTGTCGGTTGCGCAGGTGATTGCCGATACCATCTGGCACGAGTTTGCGCATCATTTTGGCATGGATGAGGGGGAGGTTCGCAGTCGAGAACAGAAGCGGGACGCCGAATAGACGTGGTATAAAGGTGGGTATGGCAAAACTTTCCGAGATTCTGAAAGAGCGGGGCTATGTATACCAGCATTCTTCCGAGACGCTCGAAGAGATAACAGACGGCAAAAAGCGTACCGTGTATCTCGGCGTCGACCCGACGGCCGACTCCATCCAGGCGGGGAACCTCGCGGTTTTTATGCTCCTCCGGCGCTTCGCCGACGCCGGCCACAAAATCATCTTGATCGTAGGCGGCGGCACGGCGCTCGCAGGCGATCCGAAGCCCGATGTCGAGCGGACGCTGACAGACCCGGCGATCATTGCAACACGAGCCGAGAAACTGCGTGCGCAGGCAAAAAAGCTCCTCGGCGGTGTGGAGGTGGAGCTTGTCAACAATGCCGATTGGCTCACTAAGCTCAATCTCATGGAATTCCTACGCGATACCGGGAAACATTTCACCGTCAATAATCTCATAAAAAAAGATGCCATTAGCGCACGCATGAAAAGCGAGGAGGGCATCTCCATAACGGAGTTTTCGTACCCACTTCTTCAGGCATACGATTATTGGCATCTGTACAAAGAGTATGGTTGCGATGTGCAGATAGGTGGCTCAGATCAGTGGGGCAACATTATTGCGGGAGTCGACCTTATCCGTCGCAAGGAGAATGCCGCTGTGTATGCGCTCTCATGCCCGCTCATTCTCGATAAGGCGACAGGGAAGAAGTTTGGCAAAAGCGAAGGCAACGCCGTCTGGCTCGACCCGGAGATGACATCGCCCTACGCTTTCTACCAGTTTTGGCTCAATGTGAGCGATGAGAGTGTCGCCGATTACCTCAAGCTCTTCAGCCTGCTTGCCGATATGGAAATCGAGGCAGTGATGGAGCTTCACAAGCGTGACGCAAAGGAGCGTCATGCCCAAAAGACGCTTGCGCGTGAAGTAACCACGATTGTGCACGGAGAGGAGGAGGCCACGAAAGCCGAGACCGTGACGCAAGTACTTTTTGGCGAAGCAAGCCTCGATTCGCTCGACAAGGAGGCACTCACCATCCTTCGATCGGCAGCGCCTTCGTATGAAGTCCAAGACGGGGCTGTGATTATCGACGTCCTTGTTGGTACCAAACTTGCGAGCTCAAAGACGGAAGCGCGTCGTTTTATTACCGAAAAAGCAGTGTATCTCAACGACGAACTTGTGAAGAAGGTAGAAGATACCGTGTCTTCGGCAAATTTTCATGACGGTACGGCACTTCTGAAGCGCGGCAAGAAAAACGTGTGTGTGTTGACACTTGCCTAAGATAACAAATTAAGTCATAATGCAAATCGCGTGCGGAAGTGTTGCGTCGGTAACGTGCGCGTGTTCTCGGATAATCCAGGACACGGAGACACTCTAGATGTGGAGGAATAGTTCTATGAGGCAAGTTTGGCGGCGCGGAATGCGCTCAGGCGTGAGCGAAAATTACATGTGCCACGGCACATCGGCAGTTGCCGTCAACGACAACGGTAACGTCGACCGGGTCTGTCGAAGTTGCGGGTTCGTCGTCTGCGACGGCGGCGCCAACGAGCCTGCGGTTGTAATGACCCCCGCGTAGGCGGGGTCGACAATAAGAAGCGCACAATGCG
>MFLH01000045.1:0-3916 GCA_001781275.1 Candidatus Kaiserbacteria bacterium RIFCSPHIGHO2_02_FULL_54_11b
TACTCTGTGGAGGAAACTGTTCCTAGTGGCTGGATGCAGGTAACTAACACGTGCACAGACGTTGTTGTTGCCGCAGGCGAGACGGAGACGTGTGTCATCACAAACGCGAAGCTTCCGACATTGACGCTGATGAAGACTGTCGTGAATGATAACGGTGGTACAGCAGTTGCCGCAGACTTTCAGGCGAAGGTAGATGGTGGCGATGTTGCGTGGAACTCCGCGCAGATGCTCACAGTCGGCACACACACGGCTTCGGAGACAGTGCTCGCAGGATACTCTGCAGGCGCGTGGAGCGGCGATTGTGCGGCAGACGGTACGATAACGCTCGCCGCGGGAGATGATAAGGTTTGCACCATCACAAATGACGACATTCCACCTCCTCCATTCCCTCTCGACATGATCTTCATCAGTGAGATTGCGTGGATGGGCACCGTCATAGACGGAGCGACCTCCACGGACGCCGAATGGATGGAGCTGATGAATACAGGCAGCGAGGCGATCGATCTCTCCGGTTGGACGCTGAATGCGACGGATGGGACGCCAGAGATCACGATTGACGAGACGTGCGCGAATACCGTTATCCCGGGCAACGACTTCTTCCTGCTCGTTCGGACGGATGACAGCATCTTGGGAGTTCCCGCGGATTGCACATACACTGGAGCCCTCGAGAACAACCCTGCAGCAGAAAACCTCGAACTCCGGAATGCCGGGGGCGACCTCATTGACAACGTTCCCGCCACGGACAGCGGCGGATGGGTAGCGGGCGACAATACTACAAAAGAAACGATGACCAGAACGTCCTCGGAAACATGGGCGACGGCAGTGCCAACGCCAGGGTCGTAAAAAGATTGTGCGACGTGTGCAGTACAATGGGTGAATGGCTGCGGATCTCAAAACACTCAAAACCCAGTTTCTTGAGTACATCGAGATAGAGAAAGGCCGGAGTGTGAAGACGGTCGAGAATTACGACCGTTACCTCCGGCGTTTTCTCGATTACGCAAAAGTAAAATCCCCTTCGCAGATCACTGAAGCGATGGTGCGCGAATTTCGCATCACCTTGAATCGCTCTTCTGGGGTCTCGGGCACGATGAAGAAGAACACACAGAATTATCACTTGATCGCGCTGCGCGCTTTCCTCAAATTCCTCCGCAAGCGCGATATCGAATCACTCAATCCCGAGCGCATCGAGCTTGCGAAAACCTCTGGTCGCGACCTCGACCTCATCACCGCCGATGAATTGAATAGAATTATGAAGGCTCCTGCAGGCGACGAGCTTGTGGCGCTGCGCGATCGCGCGATCCTCGAACTTTTATTTTCTACGGGCCTGCGCGTCTCGGAATTGTGCGGGCTCAATCAGGATCTCGACCTCTCGCGGGATGAATTTTCCGTGCGCGGCAAGGGTGAAAAAGTGCGCGTCGTCTTCCTCTCCGCGTCTGCCAAAAAAGCAGTCGCAGAATATCTGAAAAAGCGGGGCGATATGAGCGAGGCGCTTTTTGTGAGCTACGGTAAGGGAAGCAACGCGAAAGGTAAAGATTTGCCGCGCATCACCCCCCGCTCCATCGAGCGCATGGTAAAACAGTACGCGATCAAAGCCGGCATCACGCGCAAGGTGACGCCGCACGTCATTCGCCACAGCTTCGCGACCGATCTGCTTGAGAACGGCGCCGACCTACGCTCAGTGCAAGCCCTCCTCGGCCACGCCAATATTGCAACGACGCAGGTGTACACGCACGTCACCGACAAACACTTGCGCGAGGTGCATCAAGCCTTTCACGGCAAACGAAGAAAGCAATAAAGTCCTACCTTGTATGATCGAATCATCGGGAAAGTGGGATTCAAGAGATACAATGCGAAGCATGGAGTCGATGAGAGAGCAGCACATTTCTATATTTGGCGCACAAGGGCATTTTGGGGGTCGCCTGTTGTCACGACTCGGAGAGATCAAGCCGCAGGGTGTTTATATAGAGCCAGTGGTCGAGCGAGAGAAAAACAGAGAAGCGGCGTTCAACTCAAATTTAGTGATACTCACGGTAAGACCGTCACAGGTGCTTGAAACATTGAACGGCATCAAGACGCCGCTCAATACCGATGCGCAAATACTTTCTTTCGCGGCGGGTGTACCGTTAAGCCAGATCTCGAAGGCAGCGCATCGACCTTCTGCGCGCATGATGAGCGACCCGTGGTTCAACGTATCTGCGTATGTGCTAGGCGAACGGTTCTCGAAAGATAAGAATGAATTTATTTTCAACTACCTCACGCGCATGAAACCGATAGAGCTCACAAACGACGAGTCGATAGACCGCTTCACACTCTTGATAAGCCAGCTTTTCGTCGCACACATTCTTGGACGCACTGGTGTTATCGCATCAGCGGAACAGCATGCGCAATTTATCGCCGCGCAACTCAAATGCAAACCCGAACTGCTTATGGATTTGAAAACGGAGGACGACCCGCAAAAAGCTCTCGAAGTCATCGAAACATCCGACCGCGTGAGTGTGAGCGAGAAATTTCGTGACGCACTCATTAAAATGCCCAAAGTATCCCCTGCCGACCTTTTTGTCGCCGTATCCGAAGAGTTCAAACACTCCGAGTGAGATTAGGCTTTAGCAGTTGTCGCGAGGTAGTCGAAAAGCTGTTTCATCATGTGCGCGATGGTTTTATCCTCGATGATGATGGCGGCAGGTGCTTTCGGCGCGTACGAAAAGATGCCGACTTTATTGTCGTAGATGCTTATCTCGCCGTCGAAATTGAATTTTGATGGAATGAAGCGCGTCTCGCGCAGATATTTTTTGTCATCGTCCTTGCTCTTCTTCGACAGCTCGGTCTCGGGCACGACGTCGGTGCACTCAATGCCGAGGCGTGCGCGTTTTTCGAGATAGTAGGTGACGAACTTCTGGTCGAGGTTGTTCACCACTGCATCAATGCCGGTGATGTCGCGGATTTTTTTCTCGCGATTGCCCTCGAGTGTATCTTCGTATGCCTGCTGCATGCCTTCCGCGCCCTCGAAAAATTGCACTTTCGGTAGCACGCTCCCCTTCGAGCGCATGAGCTGAAGCTGCGGCACCATTTCCGCGACCTCCGTTTTCATATCGAGGAGTTCTTTGCCCCGGCGCTCGATGTAGCCGGGCAGAAGCTCGGGCGCGATCGATTGGTAGCGGAGTACTCCCTGTTGTTTGGTGGAGGAGACAAGGCCTTTGCCCGAAAGCTCTTTCAATATGCCGTAGGTGGTCGTGCGATTGAGCTTCGCCCCCTTGGCCACGGCAGCGGCATACATGAGGCCGCCCTGGAGGAGCACCTCAAGCACGCCGATCTCCTTGTGGCCGAGTCCGATGCTCTCGAAGGCCTTTCGTAGCTGGGGCATGGCGCTATGGTATACCTGTTGTCGGAAAAAGTCAACACTATATCCGAAATATGTTGACATTTAGCCAAAATACGGTATATTTTACGTCGGAAAGATGAGACAAACATAGGAAAATACACTTTTTCAGCTCTTTGACAGCTTGGAGAGTGGTCGCAGCAAAGGCGTGGAGGTACACCCCACCTTTGTTGCGACTACAACCCAATTCAGATAGCAAGGAGAGACATCCATGTCTGTGTTCGAGAAGATCGGCAACACGCCGGTGATTGAATACCACGGTGAAGTCCCGAACGGCAATCACATCTATTTCAAACTGGAATGCGAGAATCCGTTCGGCAGCCACTACGACCGCGTCTACCCCGCTCTCTACAAGCACCACGAGGAGAAAGGAACGCTGAATCCTGGTGCGACCGTACTCGAGACGACATCCGGCTCCGCCGGCGTGTCGTTTGCGGGCATCGGCCGTGAGCTCGGCTACAAATGCATCGTCGCGATCCCCGCGGGCACCGAAAATGCACGCGAAGATGCGATCAAACAACAAGGAGCAGAACTCAGGAA
>MFLH01000045.1:3960-4235 GCA_001781275.1 Candidatus Kaiserbacteria bacterium RIFCSPHIGHO2_02_FULL_54_11b
AGTGTTACCTCGTGAAGAACCGTGGCGTCGTGTTCCTCAATCATTCGATGGGGGAATTCGGCGTCGAAAATCGTGTCACCACACAATCACTGGAGGCAATCGCAACAGAAATCCAACAGCAACTTGGCTCGATCGATTACTACGTCGCGGCAGTCGGCAACGGATCAACGGTCCTCGGCCCCGGCCGTGTCTTCGCGGCTCTCGGCACGAAGGTCGTTACATTCGAATCGTTCCAGTCCGGCGTCGCGTATGAAATGCTCTATCCCGGTGCGTAT
>MFLH01000045.1:4356-5744 GCA_001781275.1 Candidatus Kaiserbacteria bacterium RIFCSPHIGHO2_02_FULL_54_11b
AAAAAGAGCACCTCGTGAGCGAGTCATACCTCGTGAGCGACGCTGCCGTCGACGACAACTACTACAAGGCGACCGGAAAGGAGGCGCCTGCCGAACTCCCTCGTTGGGATGCATACCAACTGCGCCCGTATGGCCGCACAACCCGTGCTGGCCTCGCAGTCGCGCTCAAAATTGCACAGCGTGTGCGCGGTAAAAAGATTGTCGCGCTCGCGTATGACAAGGAGGATCGCTATGATTCCCAAACCTAACCCCACGCGGTCAGTGCGACTGCGTGGGGCTTTCTTTTTGTGTTGTTAACTAGCGGGCGAAGGTGGGGGTTATGTGGCGGGGGTAGCGGTTGATGTGGACTATGTTGGGATAGCGGGGTGTTTCGTGTTTGCGAGGTGTAAGGACACGGAACATTCCAGCTTGATCGTGTTTGACCACGTTGAAGGTGCTCCACTCTCGGTGTCCCTGCTCACGCGGTGTCGAGAAAAGAGGCATTTGGTTTTCGGATGCTGCGTTTTTCATAGTTTTATTTTTCTTTCTATGCGACGGGAAGTTGTCCCACTCGCTTATTAGTAAGACGGCTGACTTCCCGCCGCTCTTACATTCTCTTATACGCACGATGATGTTTGTATGAAACCCCGCGGCTCCTGTGATATCGTTCTCGGTATGAAACTCGTCTCGTGGAATGTGAATGGCATCCGAAGCATCCATCGCAAAGGCACACTCACGCCTTTTCTCGACAAGGTGAAACCAGATATTGTCTGCTTCCAAGAGACCAAGGCAGAGGAGCATCAATCCGAAGTAGATCTGCCGGAGTATGAGGAATATTGGAACTCTTCGAAGGGTCGCAAAGGATATGCCGGCACCGCGATTTTCTCAAAAATCAAGCCTCTAAGCCTTATTTTCGGCTTTCCTGAGGATATTATTAAGAAATATAAGCTCAAAGACGGCTATGGCGACCCCAACGAGGAGGGAAGGGTCGTGACGGCAGAATATGAGGATTTCTATGTGGTCAACGTCTATACGCCCAATTCAAAGCCTGATCTAAGTCGCCTCACTCTCCGCCACAAGTACTGGGACCCTGCATTTCTCGCCTTCTGCAAACAACTTGAAAAGAAAAAGCCCGTTATTTTCTGCGGGGACCTCAATGTAGCGCATACACCGGAAGATCTTGCGAACCCAAAGGCCAATGAGGGCGAGCACGGTTTCACAAAAGAAGAGCGTGAGGGCATCGATACGATCATCGGTGCGGGATTCGTCGACACATTCCGTCTTTTTATCAAAGGTGGCGGCCACTACACATGGTGGACCCACTTTGCCAATGCCCGTGCGCGCAATGTGGGTTGGCGCATAGACTACTTCTTCGTGAGCAAAAGCCTCGCCCCCAAGGTAAAAGCGGC
>MFLH01000046.1:0-6420 GCA_001781275.1 Candidatus Kaiserbacteria bacterium RIFCSPHIGHO2_02_FULL_54_11b
ATGCGATAATCGGGCCTTTTGTAAAAAACCATCGCATCATCCCACCCTCGCGTCTGGTCGGGTCCGCGGGCAAGACCGTCGGCGATGATGTGCTCCTCTCCGGTAAACTGCTTCACGAGTGCATCGGTCGTGAGATAGATCGGCATAAAATCAGGCATACGTTTCCCGATACCTACGATCTCGTTGGTTAGAGATGCGGTGTGGCCTCCTGCCGCGATCATGTTGCGCAAAAGCTGGCCCATGTCGATATGGATGATCCCGCGGTCCGAACGTTTCTTGAGAACCTCGATGAGGAGCTGTACCTGCGTCCCCTTTCCCGCCCCCTGCGGGCCGAAAAATAAAACGGTAAGTGGTTGCATTGGAGGATTATACCCTAGCGAAGTAGCTACGCGCGAATTTCATCCACTCTCCACGCGTTGTATTTTTCAAGCACGGTTTGAACTACCGAATCGAGACTGTTGTTTTTTGTATCGATCACAAGATCAAAATTCTTCGGGTCGGTTGGATTCACGCCATAGAGCGCCATGTACCGTTTCTGCTCGCTCGCAAAACGACGCTCAATGCTCGCGCGCACCTCTTCGAGCGATTGGCCGTGTTCGCTAACGCGGGTCTTATTGAGCACGTCTTGGAAAACGCGCTCTGCAGCCGGATCAAGGTCGAGGAAAAGGAACACCCTGAATGACTCGGGCATCCAGTGCCATGCCATCCGTGAATCTATCACGAGCCTGTCTTCCTCCTTCCCCATTTTTTGCAGCAATTCGTCGACCTGATAGTCGATGTCTTTCTGCGCCTCGGCGGATATGTTGGTCGCTTCCACCGACTCTCCCCGCTCTGCGGCGATCTTGCGAAAAAGGTCGCCCGAGGAAAAGTGCCGGTACCCGAGCGCTTGCGCCACCGCTTTTGCCGTCGAGGATTTTCCCGAGCCAAGTGACCCTGCAATGGTTATCAGCTCTCGTTTCATTCGCTAATACTCTCTAATAGATGTTTGGGCGTCAATCTTTTTTACGAGGTCAAGCACTACGGAGACGGCGATGAGGAGTGCGGTGCCGCCGATCGTTATCGCGGTGATGCCCGTCAGGCCCTGCAAGATGATGGGAAGGACCGCAAGCGTGCCGAGGAACAACGCGCCCACGAGCGTAATGCGCGTGATGATGTTGCCGAGGTATTCCGCGGTAGTGCCGCCGGGGCGAACGCCGGGGATAAAGGCGCCGTTTTTCTGGAGGTTCTTCGCGACCTGATTTGGTTCAAACGTGATCGCCGTATAAAAGTAAGTGAAGACGACAACGAGAAGGAAGTAGAAGCCCCCGTAGATCCAGTTGTTGGCGAGTCCGGAAGCGACCGCAGAGGCGCCCGCAGCGATAAAAGGGATGTTGCTTTGTGCGAGGAAAGTCGCGATCATCTGCGGGAAAAGAAGGATGGAGAGCGCAAAGATGATCGGCATGACACCCGCCTGATTCACGCGCAGTGGCAGATAGGTGGAGATACCTCCCAAGACTTTCGATCCGCGCACGCGGCGCGCGTACGTCACGGGGATGGGACGCTCCGCCTCTGTGATAAATACCACGCCGGAGATGATGACCGCGGCGGCGGCGGTGAATGCTACGTATACAGGAATCTGTGCGACGTCGAAGCTGAAGATGAGCTGAGATATGGCCGAAGGTAGGCCCGCGACGATGCCGGCAAAAATGAGGAGTGAGATGCCGTTGCCAATCCCGAATTCAGAGACGAGTTCGCCGATCCACATAAGGAGAATGGCGCCCGCAGCGATCACGATAACGTTGGTGATAAAACCGAGAAGGGTGAGCTCCGGCACAATACCGTTCTGCTGCAAGAGGAGAAGAAAGCCGAAACCCTGGATAAAGGCGAGCGGGACGGTAAGGTAGCGCGAGTATTGCATAAATCGCTGTCGGCCTGCATCCCCTTCTTCCTGATACATCTCTTTCAACTTTGGGATGAGGACCGTCATGAGCTGCATAACGATAGACGCGGTGATGTAGGGGGCGACACCGATCATCATGATCGAGAGGTTTGAAAAACCGCCTCCGGAGAAGATGTTGAGAAGTCCGAGGAACTGGTTGTTGGCCAAGAAGGCCTCGAGCTGTGCTGCGTTGATACCGGGGATCGGGATCGCAGCGAGGAAGCGGAAGACGACAAGCGCCGCCAATACGAAGAGAATGCGCGTGCGCAAGGTCTCATCTTCAAAGACAAGTTTTACTTTACGAAGAAATGATTCCAACATGTTAGAGATTCTTGGCGAGCGTAGCGAGCTTAGAAGCTCTTACACCCAGCACCTTTCGCGCCAAGAGTGCTGTTATTGAGTGGATA
The DNA here is from genome assembly GCA_001781275.1 of Candidatus Kaiserbacteria bacterium RIFCSPHIGHO2_02_FULL_54_11b. Taxonomy (GTDB): domain Bacteria; phylum Patescibacteriota; class Minisyncoccia; order Phycocordibacterales; family UBA2100; genus UBA10103. Next base: position 2,326 of record MFLH01000046.1, read on the forward strand.
GTACTCGGTAATGCTGTTTGGTACAACGGGTTCATAATTGTGGTAAAAGGTGCTGGGTCAGGAAAAATATAGTCGATCAGCTCCTTATTTTTCACTGATCGTACCTCCGGCTTTCTCGATAGCAAGTCGGGCCGACTGTGAGACCGCAACGCCTTTGAGAGAGAGCTTCTTGGTGAGAGCTCCGGTGCCAACGATCTTTGCGGGCGGCATCGTACGCGTCGAGATAGCACCCTTCTCGGCAAGCGTTTTTGAGGTCACTTCTGCTCCACTCTCGAACAGCTTTTCGAGCCGATCGAGGGAGATCGCAACAGCGGACAGGCGCGTCCCATCGACACTCCTCCCGCGATTCTTGCCGTATCCGCGGCGCTTCGGCAACTTCTTGATGATGTCGCGCATCTCGGGTCGCTTCTTGCGGCCAGCGCGGGCATTCTGCCCCTTGGTGCCACGACCAGCGGTCTTGCCGCGTTTTCCCCCGCGACCGACACGTTTGTTCGGCCGCATGGTCATTCTTTTGAGTGAATTGAGTGATGTCATAGGGATAGTTCGTAGTAGATGCAAAATTATTTCATCGAAACCTTCTTGAGAGCCTCGATCGCAGCGCGTGCGTTGTTTACGGGATTTTTGCTGCGCGAGAGCAGTTTGGCCGTGACGTCGGAGACACCTGCAAGCTCGAGGACGGTGCGCACCGATGAGCCGGCGACCAATCCGCGGCCGGCGCTGGGACGGATCTCTACGCGGGATGCACAGTATTTCGCTTCGATGTTGTGAGAAATACTGCGATTCTTCGTCAAATTGACATGTATCATCGCGCGCTTCGCGGCCCGGGTCGCCTTCTCTATCGCCTGCGCCGTGTCTGCTGCTTTGCCGAGGCCCACCCCGACGCGTCCCTTTTTGTCACCGATAACCAGGCCTGCGCTAAAATTGAAGCGGCGGCCTCCTGCCATAACACGCGCGACGCGGCGGATGCCGATCAATTTTTGCGCGAATTCGCTGCGGCGCTCGTCACCTCCGCGACCTCCGCGGTTTGGGCGTCCGCCCGGTCGGCCTCGCTGGCCCCCACCACGGCGATCACGATTCCCCCGAGAGGCTATGCCCGGCTTCGGTGCACTCGTCTCGACTACCGCTGCAGGAAGTGCCTCTGCCACGACTGCTTCGATTGGCTGTGCCTCGTCTTTGTGTTCATCTGCCATACAATTTTATTAAAATTCTAATCCCGCGGCGCGCGCAGCGTCTGCGAATGCTTTCACCGTGCCGACATATTGGAAGCCGCCGCGATCAAAGACAACAGCCTTTACGCCTTTTGCGCCTGCGCTCTTTGCCAAGGTTGCTGCTGCTTGTTCTGCCCTCTCTCGCGGAGTTTTTCCTTTCTCATTCTGCGATGAGACGGCGGCGATGGTGACACCCTTTGTGTCGTCGATGATTTGTGCCGTAAGACGCGTATTGGATTTGTAGATCGAAAGGCGCGGGCGACTTTCGCTTCCGATCACTTTTGCGCGCACACGCTTGTGGCGGCGAATTCTCTGTTGTGTTTTTGTAAGTGCCATAGTGTTTTATTTATAGTGAGCAACGTCGAACTATGCGGCGGCTGTCGCAGCTTTCTTACCCTGTTTCTGACGAACAACCTCTCCTTCGTACCGAATACCTTTGCCCTTGTACGGCTCCGGCTTCTTGGTCGCCCTCACCGATGCAGCGAATTCACCGACCTGTTCTTTGTCTGCGCCGGAGATGGTGATGATGTTCTTCTCCACCACCGCGGTGACGCCTTCGGGAATGGGAAGAATGACCGGATGAGAGAATCCGACCGCAAGTTTTAGTTGCTTGCCCGAGAGCTCGGCCTTGTAGCCGATCCCTTCCACCTGCAGTTTCTTTACGAACGGCGTGTTCACCCCCGCAATCATATTGCGGACATGCGCGGCATAGGTACCCCAGAGGGCGCGGCCAAGGCGGGACGATTCTTTGGGGGTGACGGTGACCTCGCCGTTCTCAACCGCGATAGATACTGCGGGATGCACCATACGCTTCAGAGTCCCCCCCTTCCCTTTGACCATGAGCTCGCTCGAAGCGACCGACACATCAGTGCCTGCGGGAATGGTTATAGCTCTTTTTCCTATGCGACTCATATTATTTACCAAATTTCGAACAGCGCTTCGCCGCCAACTTTTTGCGTGCGCGCCTCTTTGTCGGAAAGGATGCCCTTTGGGGTAGAGAGTATCAGCGCTCCGTGCCCATAGCGCACCGGCACGATCTCGCGAGACCCTTTGTACAAACGGCGCCCCGGCTTCGAGATACGCTTCACACCCTGTATGGCGTGCTCACCGGTCGATTCGTTGTATTTGAGAACGACATCGAGTGTCTTCTTGATCTTTTTGCCTTTTTTCTCGATGTCCTTCACGTAGCCCATATCCTTGAGCTTTTCCGCAACCGCCATTTTGAAGGACGAATACGGAATGGAGACAGACGTCTTCTTGATGGCGCCGGCGTTGGTAAGCCGCACTATGAAGTCACCGATCGTATCACCTACCATATCAGATTGCTTAGACTTACAAACTTGGATGCAGTTCGAGGCGCGGAGAAAGCGGCGCGAGAGGCGTACGAATAGTACGACGAGCGCGACGCAGAGGCTCCGCAACGAAGAAATGCGCTGTATGTGTGAATCGTTACCATGAGGATTTCTTGATGCCAGGGATATTGCCTTCTAGCGCTTCCTCGCGGAAACAAATACGGCAGAGGTTGAAATCACGCATAAAACCGCGCGGACGACCACACTTGAAGCAGCGTCGAACCGTACGCGAAGAAAACTTCGGTACGCGGTTCGCCTTGATGATCATTGATTTCTTTGCCATAAAATTTTGAAGAAATTTTACCCTGAGCCTGTCGAAGGGTTGAGGGTTTGCGCCTAGAGAGAGTTTGGAAGCTTCTGCACCCCACCTTTCGGATGTTGGGTTACGAAAGCTTCGTGTGGCTTCGGTTTCTTACGATATCCCCTTCGACAAGCTCAGGGCAAGCCGCCCTAACTGTGGAGAAGATCAGGCTAAAAAACAAAGCCCCCTACGAGGCCCGTGAAATATACGCGAAGCACCGGTTAAAGTCAACGTTAGGGAGTTATACTGGTTACATGGCTGAAGAAATAAAGCCTCTCAGACACGCTGTACCAATGCGCAGCATCCCCGGCGATACACATACGGCGGAACACAGGGGGCTTCGCATCGATGTATACCGATTGATACATCTCACTCAAAAAATACCTGAATCAGAGATTGAAATAGAAGATCTTCAACATCAAATGGGTGATTTTTGTTGGACGGACGAGCATGGTCCCATAACCCCAGAGTTTGTTGTGCATATATGCCAAGAAATCGGGTACGAGAAGGCGTCTACAAAATACCCCAGCCTTGCACAGCATATTGATAAAATAAAAAATTCCGACCTTTCCTTCCCAATTATCTTATACAAAGAAAATATCATCGACGGTATGCACCGTCTCGCGAAAGCTGCTATTGAAAATCACACGAGGGTAAAGGCCCGCGTCCTCGATGAAATTCCAGAAGACGCGCTATTACCTCAGGAGAAGAAGTCCTAATTCGTTCGGAACGCCGAGACAGTGGCATTAGAATTTCTGCAGGTACACCGACACCGTGCGGCGTTTGCCGGCGCGGCCGTGGAGCAGGTGTTTGTGTGATTTGAGCACTTTGTGGATCTCGAAGTCTTTTGAGAAAAAATCGTGGAGCGCGTCTTCCGTCCACACGTACTCATAGACGCCGAGCTTGGGGTGGATGTACGCATTCTCTTCATCCGCCGGGTGGTCACGAAGCAGACGTTTTACATTGAGATCCTCCTCGGCGAGGAACGTTTTGAAAAAGAGCCATCCGCCCGGGCGTAAGACGCGCAGGATTTCCGCGCGAAGCGCCTCCCGCTCCGCTTTCTTGAGGACGTGCGAGGTCATCATATCGAGCACGAGCGTCGTCGACTCATCAGACTCCGGAATAGGCTCGGCGATCGAACGCACTTCGTATTCTATCGGTAGATCTTTTGAATGCTTCCTAGCATCGGCAATGGCGACGTCGGAGAGATCATACCCCTCCCCACGCATACCAA
>MFLH01000046.1:6431-8207 GCA_001781275.1 Candidatus Kaiserbacteria bacterium RIFCSPHIGHO2_02_FULL_54_11b
GACGGCTCGTGCGAGAGGGCGAGATGCTCGCTCGTCTGATACTCCTTGTTCCAGAACGCCTGGTGGCGGTTCATGTGCTCGCGACGAATGGAATGCCGATGTGACGCAAGAATGCTTCTGCTTCTTTTTTGTTCTTGGCAGTCGTGACGATGGTGATGGCGAGGCCAAAAATGTCTTTGGAATCCTCGTCGGAGGTCTCGGGGAAAACCGTGTGCTCCTTGAACCCTATCGAGATGTTGCCCATTTCATCGATGGCAGATGTCTTGATGCCACGGAAGTCCTTTACACGCGGCAAGACGATGTGCACCAACTTATCGAGAAAAGACTGCATGCGGCTCCCCCGCAGCGTTGCCTGATAGCCAGCGATATCGCCGGCACGGCTCTTGAAATTGGCGATGGATTTCTTGGCAGAGCGCGCAGCAGGGGCCTGACCCGTGATACGGGTGAGGCGCTCGACGATGAGCTCGATCTTTTTCTTGTCTTTCTGTGAGCCAACGCCGGTCGAGACGATGATCTTGGAGACCTTGGGCACCTGCATGACATTCGTGTAACCGAGCTCGCTCTTGAGCGCATTGAAGGTGTGTGATTGTGCTGTTGCTGTTTTCATACAAAATATTTACTTCAACGTTTCGCCGCTTTTAACCGCGATGCGCTCGCGTCCGCCATCCTTTGTGCGCACGATCTTGATGCGTGTGGGCTTTCCTGTCTTTGGGTCCATGAGCATGACATTGGACGCGTGTATCGGCATCGGCTTGTCCACGATCTGGCCCTTACGATTCTGTGCCGAGGGCTTCCGGTGGCGCTTTACAAGGTTGATGCCGTCGAGGAGCACCATATTGGCGCTCACGAGGACACGCACGATGGCGCCGCTTTGGCCTTTGCTCTTCCCCGCAACGACGAGGACCTTATCTCCTTTTTTTAATTTCATACGCGTTTATTTATACGATCTCGGGCGCGAGAGAGCCAATGCGCTGATATCCCCGCTCGACGACTTCTCGCGGGATGGGGCCGAAGACACGATTTGCTTTTGGCTCTTTTGGTTCTTTGCCGGATCCCATGATGAGGACGACTGCATTTTCATCGAAGCGTACGTACGAACCATCTGCCCGACGAAATGCTTTTGTCTGCCGGACGACGACCGCACGATGCACTTCCTTTTTCTTCACCGACTTGCGTGGCTGTGCGGTCTGGATCGAGATGACGATCTGGTCGCCGATGCCGGCATAGCGCCTCTTTGAGCCACCCAATATCTTGAAGACACGGCCGATGATGCCGCCGGAGTTGTCTGCAATCTTTACGAGAGTTCTGTCTTGGATCATATAGCTCTATTTGTTTCCGCCCTCGGCACGCACGATGATGAATCGCTTGCGCTTCGAGATCGGGCGGGTCTCACGGATAACGACCTTCTCCCCGATTTGCGCCGTGTTGCCCACATCGTGTACGAGGAATTTTTTGCTCAAACGCATGAACTTCTTGTATTTCGGATGCTTCACGTAGCGCTCGACCTGCACGGTCGCCGTGTCTTTCATCGCCGATTTGACGACGATGCCTTCAAAAGTCTTTCCTTGTTTGATTTCTGGTTCCATAACGTTGGGAGCGAATATTACGCTTTCTTAGGCGCCGACGCAATTTGGCGTGCGCGGAGCTCGGTCAAAATCTGTGCGATCTCACGGCGCAGGGTGCGACCGGCACGGACGTCGCGCGTCCGGCTACCGGCACCGCCAAAGCGGAATACCCGAAGCGCTTCGCGCTTGTCGGCGACCTGTTTCTGCAATT
>MFLH01000046.1:8264-10472 GCA_001781275.1 Candidatus Kaiserbacteria bacterium RIFCSPHIGHO2_02_FULL_54_11b
GAGCCTTGAGCGGTAATTTGGTACCTGCCTTGCGCAATGCCTCACGCGCCATAGCCTCAGGCGCTCCATCGATCTCAAAGATGACACGTCCCGGTCGCACATCAAAGAGGTACCCCTGCACGTCGCCTTTTCCGCTTCCCATGCGCACTTCAGCGGCTTTCCGGGTGAAGGGACGGTCGGGGAAAATACGTGTCCAGATCTTGGCAGACTTGCCACCTGCACGAGTGAGGGCGCGACGCGCAGCCTCGATCTGGTTGGAGGTGACACGTCCCTGCGTAAGCGCCTTCAGCCCATGTGAGCCAAAAGCCACGGTGATGCCGCGAGTCTCGGGAGCATTCAAGCGCTTTTCTCTTCGGCGCCCTGATTGCCATTTGCGATATTTTGCTTTTTTCGGTGCGAGCATAGATTATTGTGCGTTCTTCGCAGACTGCTTTTCATCGGCAAAAATGTCTCCTCGGTAGATCCACACTTTCACCCCGATCACGCCGTACGGCAGATACGCCTGCTCGCGTGCAAAATCGATATCAGCGCGCAGTGTCTGCAGCGGTACACGACCACGCTTGATCTCTTCGGTGCGGGACATTTCCGCTCCCCCGAGCCTGCCGGCAATCGCGATACGCACGCCCTGCACATCACGGTTTGCCATCACTTTCTCCACCGTCTGCTTCAGGACGCGGCGGAATGTCTGGCGTTTCTCCAGCCCCTCCGCGACCATGTAGGCAACGACCGGCGCTTGCGATTCCGGTGAGCGGACCTCTTCGATGTCGAGGCGCACTGCTTTGCGCTCTGCGTGCGGTACCGTGCGCATGACCGCTTCGATCTCTTTGCTCAATTTGGTCGAGCCCTCGCCGCCGCGGCCGATGACGAGTCCCGGGCGCGATGTCTTGATGATGATGCGGACAGCCTTTTCGTTGCGTTCTATTTCAACGGAGGTGACGTAGCTCCCGCGCAAACGCTTTTTGAGGAATCGGCGGATAGCAGCGTCGACACAGACGTTTTGTCGGTATTTGGCCGGCGATTTCGAGAACCAGCGCGACTTCCAGTCACGGATGATGCCGAGTCGGTGTGCGTATGGATGTACGGTATGCGTCATATTATTTTGCAGCGGCGGCTTTCTTTGTCGTTTTCTTTGCGGCACGCGCTTTGGCGGGCTTTACCGCTTTTGCCGAAACGCCGAGTTCGAGAAATACGATGCTCATGGTCTTGCGAAGACTACCCGAGCGGCCGCGACCAAACGGCCGCGCGCGGCGCATGACAATGCCTTTGTTGACCGTGATCGTTTTTACAAAAAGGTCTTCGACGGCGCTGCCACGCGAGCTTGCGTTGGCGACTGCTGAATCCAGAAGCTTGCCTATCGCAGGAGAAGATTTCTTCGGCAAGTACAAAAGTGCCGCGCGTGCAGCTCCGACGCTCTTGCCGCGAATGAGATCGGCAACGAGACGCACCTTGCGGGGCGACTGATGGTAATTTGTTAGAAGAGCTTTCATAATTATTTATAGTGAGCGTAGTCGAACTATTTCTTTGCAGCTGCTGTAGTCGTTGCAGTCGCTTTTGCCGCAGTCGCAGCTGCGATCTCCGCCGCCTTTGCGGCCATTTCGGTCTCTTTCTGCATTTTACCGCCGTGTTTGATAAATTTGGTCGTCGGTGCGAATTCACCCAATCGGTGTCCTACCATGTCTTCGGTCACGAAGACATCATCAAAATTCTTGCCTGTGTGTACGCCAAATGTATAGCCGACAAATTCCGGTGCGATCTGCGAGCTTCTCGCCCACGTCTTAATAGTCCCCTGCGTCGCTTTTCGCAGAGATACTTTTTTCATCAATTTTGCGTCCACATACGGACCTTTCTTGAGTGAGCGTGTCATGGTTTCAATTAAAAACGCCTCTCGGGCGTTCGCACAATGTATAGGAAATTAGACATAAACGCAAGATTAAAGACGAAGAGACACTTATTTCCTCTTCCCTACCTTGCGGCGGGAGACGATGAAGACGTTGGAATATTTCTTCGGGCGACGGGTCTTTTGGCCTTTGCCGGATGGTTTGCCCCACATGGTCTTCGCACGGCGCAGTCCTCTGCCCTGTTTGCCTTCGCCTCCTCCGTGCGGGTGATCCACCGGGTTCATGGCAGTACCACGTACCGTCGGCCGGCGTCCGAGCCACCTGCTGCGGCCTGCTTTACCGAGGTTCACAAGGCGGTGCTCTTCGTTGG
>MFLH01000046.1:10529-10622 GCA_001781275.1 Candidatus Kaiserbacteria bacterium RIFCSPHIGHO2_02_FULL_54_11b
GCATCTTGAGGTTGGTGTAGCCAGCATCCTGCGCGACGATCTCACAGTAATTCCCTGCAGAGCGCGCGATGGCAGCACCCTTTCCCGGCTGTA
>MFLH01000047.1:0-3692 GCA_001781275.1 Candidatus Kaiserbacteria bacterium RIFCSPHIGHO2_02_FULL_54_11b
GTACCACGAAGCAGGGCACGCGCTCGTGGCGTCAGTGCTTCCGTATGCCGACCCCGTGCATAAAATATCCATCATCTCGCGCGGCCGCGCGGCCGGCTACACGCTGAAGCTCCCGCTCGAAGACCGCAGAATGCAGTCGCGCAAAGAATTTTTGGACGACATCGCGGTTTCCCTCGGTGGCTTCATCGCAGAAAAAATGATATTTGACGACGTGACGACAGGCGCATCGAATGACCTGCAGGTGCTCTCGGCGCTTGCGCGCAACATGGTCGCCAGATACGGCATGTCTGACAAGATGGGCCCCATCGCATTTGCGGCATCGGCACAGCGCGCGATATTCGGCGAAGGCGTCGAGAACGATCAGTCTTCGCAGGAAGTGGCTGCGCAGATCGATGCGGAAGTGAAGAAAATAATCCTCGGCGCGCACAAAAAAGCGCACGACGTCCTCGTCAAACACCGCAGTGCGCTCGATGCCATTGCACAAAAGCTGGTGGAAGTTGAGACCCTTGAACGCGCTGAATTCGAAACTATTCTCATCGCGCACGGCATCACGCCCAAGAAAAAAGAAGATATCGAACACGCTCCGCTCGTATAGCTACTGCTTGATCTGCCAGTGAACTGTCTCGTTGCCCAATCCGTGCTTCACGTCCCCGATGGGCCAGATGTTGATACCTTCGTCGGTTGTGACCGGTTCGGTGACCTGCCAATCTTTTTTTACGAGTGTAATCGTTTCAGTGCTCACTTCGACCCCAAAAAAACGCGGGCCGTTGACCGAAAGGAAGCCTTCTAATTTGTCGAGGGCATTCATTTCATCGAAGACCTGTGTGTAGAGCTCGACGGCGACAGGGGAATTGAAGACGCCAAATGCAGCGGGCGAAGCGAATTTTTTTGATTCCGGATGAGGTGCGGAATCTGTGCCGGCAGAAATGAACGGCAATCCTTCCGCAACGAGTTCCCGGACTTTATCCCGATCGGCCGCGCTCTTAATGAGTGGTTTGCAGCGAAGCAGCGGTTTTGATTCGACGTCTTCACGCGCATAGAGAAGGTGGTGCGGCGTTACCGTTGCGACGAGTTTGTCGGCTTTGCCGTTTTTTTCGAGAAACTCTGCCGCGATCTTGGTGCTCAAATGCTCGAGTGAGATCTTGAGGTTGGGATATTGCTCCAGAAGACGAGGGAGCACATCTTCGATAAAGCGCTTCTCGCCCTCGTATGCATCTACCTCGTGTTCGTTCTCATCCACATGGACTTCGCCGTGCAAAAGAAGCGGCATGCCGACTTCCTCCATTTTTTTGAGTACGTCTTTTGCTTCCAAAATGCTTCGGTATCCCCATTGCGAATTGGTCGTCGCGCCGTACGGGTACGATTTCACTGCGTGAATTTCGCACACATCTCCCGCTGCACCTTTCTCAATATCCACAGGGGTCAAATTTTTCGTCAAGTACAATGTCATGAGCGGTTCGAAAGAAACACCTCGGGGTAGCGCCCCGAGGATTTCTTTTTTGTACTCAGCGGCCTGTTCACAAGTCTCTATCGGCGGGTCGGTATTGGGCATCACGATGGCACTACAAAATTTCTCGGCCGTTATCGGCGTTACCGCCCGCAGCATCGCTCCGCGACGCAGGTGGACATGAGAATCGAACGGTTTTTTGATGGTGATTGTGTCGCTCATGCCGGAAGTATACACTGGCGGAATGGCGAAGAAGGACGTCTCTAAACAGGCTCTCGCGCTCCACAAAAAGCTCGGGGGGAAGATTCGCATCGTACCGGCGGCTCCGGTGCGCAATCGCGCTGACCTCTCGCTCGTCTATACCCCCGGTGTCGCGGCAGTATCAAGTTACATCGCCAAGAACCCAAGATCCGCTCGCGAGTACACGATAAAAGGCCGCATGGTCGCTGTCATCTCCGACGGCTCCGCCGTTCTCGGGCTTGGCAACATCGGAGCTTTGGGTGCTTTGCCCGTGATGGAAGGGAAGTGTGCGCTTTTCAAGACGTTTGCCGATGTGGATGCGATACCGCTCGTCTTGGATACACAAGATACCGATGAGATCGTAAAGACGGTGCTTGCGGTCGCGCCCGCTTTTGGCGGCATCAATCTCGAAGATATCGCTGCGCCGAAGTGTTTTGAGATAGAACGCCGCGTCATTGAGGCGCTTGATATTCCTGTCATGCATGATGACCAGCATGGAACCGCCGTCGTCGTCCTTGCGGCACTCATCAACGCATTCAAAGTCGTTGGGAAAAAACTGCAATCCGCGCGCATCGTGATTTTGGGTGCGGGAGCGGCAGGAGCCGCGACCGCGCGGCTTTTGCATGCGGCGGGGGCAAAAAACATCATCGTGCTCGATAGCAAGGGAATTGTGAATCGTTCACGGCCCGAGCCGCACAAGCGGGAGCTGGCAGCGTTCAACACCAAAGGCATCAAGGGTGGACTGCACGATGCACTGAAAGGCGCGGATGTGCTTCTCGGCGTATCGGGTCCGAATCTGGTGAAAACAGCAGACATCAAACTTATGGCAAAGAAAGCGATAGTGCTCGCGATGGCAAACCCGACGCCCGAGATCATGCCCGATGAAGCAAAAAGGGGAGGAGCGATGGTCGTTGGCACCGGCCGCTCGGATTTCCCCAATCAAATAAATAATTCACTCGCGTTCCCCGGTATTTTTCGCGGAGCACTCGATCATCGCGTGAGGAAAATTACCGATAAACACAAACTCGCCGCCGCCCGCGCGATAGCAGCACTTGTCCCGCGCCCGACTGCCAACCGCATCGTCCCCGATATGTTCGACAAACGCGTCGCAAAGGCAGTCGCGAAAGTCATTCGTTAGTTCACACACAGGATATACTGATGGCATGGACCCGATGCAGCTTGCCCAGATGAAACGCACCGTCGAGTGGCATGCTGAAGAGGCGCGTCACCACGAGCGTGATCTGCAGACCGCTGAACTCGCTCTCGAGAATGCGAAGAAAAAAGTAGAGGAATTGCGCAAGAAGGCCACCGAAAGCAAACGCAAACTCGAAGTATACAAAGGGGATGTTGTGCGCGCGGAAGCAGAAGTGCGCAAGAAAATAGCGGACGCCCGTCACTAAAAATGCTACAATGCCCACATGACAAAGGAACTTAAAGAACTAATGGAGCGTGCATCCAAGTGGCCGGAAGAGATGCAGGAAGCAGCTGCGGAAACGCTCCGAATGATAGAGGAGAATCACAGTAAACCGTACCGGTTGACGGCTGAAGACAGAGCCGCTCTTCGTCGCAGTGCAGAGGATGTTCGCAAGGGCAGGTTCGCCTCAGGCAAAGAAGTAAAAGCTTTCTTCAAGCGCGCTCGCGCATGAAGGTTCGATACACGAAGGTCGCTCTCGCCGAACTACGGGATATCTTCACCTATATAGTGAGAGATAATCCGGTAGCCGCACGCGCGGTCATTCAGCAAATAGAATACGTCGTCGAACGCGTTACTGAATTTCCTGGGATAGGAAGAACAACCGATGAGGGTGAGGTGCGCATCTTTCCTACCCCGCCGTTCCCGTATCTTGTATTCTATACAGTCGAGCGCGAAGAGGTTATCATTCGCAACATCCGGCATGCCGGACGAATGCGCCCATAGCTCAATGGTAGAGCGATCGTCTTATACACGGTTGACCTAGGTTCGATTCCTAGTGGGCGTACATGATGTGAAAACCGTACCTACGTA
>MFLH01000047.1:3719-5229 GCA_001781275.1 Candidatus Kaiserbacteria bacterium RIFCSPHIGHO2_02_FULL_54_11b
GGGGTCGCGCGAATTCGTTTGGGACGGCAAACGAATTACGTGTGACTACAAGGTCATGAATTTTGCTGTGAATTGGCCGGTTGCGCTCCTCGCGAGCCGTGCAACAATGTACCGATGACTTTCTCTTCGCGGATGGGGATCGGCGCGCTTTTATTCATTGGGCTTGTCCTGGTTTTTTTGCCGAGAGTGGGAGAGGCGGCTCAGGTAAACGTCTCGATGAGCGCAACGTCGTTTAGTCCGGCGAATATAACTATTAACGCAGGAGATACGGTGGTGTGGAACAACACATCGTCTATCGACCACACAGTGACCGCGAATAACGGGAGCTTCGACAGCGGCACCCTGCGGCCGGGCCAGAGTTTCTCACGCACGTTCAACGGGACGGGAACGTATGCGTACGAATGCATCTTTCACAACGGAATGACAGGCACGATCACCGTTGTCGCTCCGCAGTCGAGTCCGCCCGTCAACCCCAGCCCGAATGTAGCACAGCTGCAGGCACAGGCGCAGGCACTTCTCAATCAGATCGCGGCGCTCCAAGCGCAGCTGGGCGGAAATCCGGCTGCCAACACTGGTGTGAGGGTGACCGACTCGAGCTCGTGCCCGCTTGTCGGCAGAAGCCTGCGACTCGGTGTCTCCGGCGACGATGTGCGCCGCCTTCAGCAATTTCTCGCACGCGACACCTCCGTGTATCCAGAAGCGATCGTAAGCGGATATTATGGAGCACTGACGGAAGCGGCGGTAAAGCGTTGGCAAGTCAAATACAACATCGTTTCATCAGGCTCCCCATCGACGACCGGATATGGTGTCGTCGGTCCGCGTACCGCAGCTGCCATCTCGATTTTGTGTACGACCGGAAGCTACGGGGGCGTCCCTGGCCCCGGTGGCTCGACGGTGGGCGGGTTTATCACTGTCTCTCCAATCCAAGGTGCAGCGCCGCTTACCGTAAACGTTACCGCAACCGTCAACACCGCCAACTCATGTACCGGTGCGATCTATTCACTTGATTTCGGCGACAAATCCACGGTACAACAGATCCCTGTCTCTGCCGGTCAATGCGGGCAATTCAACCAGACCTATCCGCACACGTACCAGTATGGCGGCACGTATCAGGTCAGGCTTTCAGCAGGCGCGCATTCGACATCGGCGACCGTCGTGGTCACGGGTCCTGCCGCGCCACCTCCGCCGGTCTTTACCCCCGGTCTTCCGCGCGAGACCTTTAGCGCGTCTCCCACGTCGGGGCCAGTGCCGCTCACGGTCACATTCGTGGGCACGGTCAACAGCAACGATGCCGGCTTTTGTCTCGGCGGGTGCGCAAGCATCTTGGATTTTGGTGATGGCACCTCGGCTTCGGTCAATCTTCCCGCGGCTGTCGGCGGCTGGCTCAACTACAGCGTCTCACACACATACACACAAAGTGGGGGATATAAAGCGACCCTCTATCAGGGCGGCGCAGGGCCAGCACAGCCAAGCGTAGGAACGGCGACCATCATCGTCGGCGCCGCGGCTC
>MFLH01000047.1:5242-9254 GCA_001781275.1 Candidatus Kaiserbacteria bacterium RIFCSPHIGHO2_02_FULL_54_11b
GCCTCTCGTCATCGGGAGCCGACTCGCTTTCATTTAGCGTCCAGTTCGACCTTCCGTCTTCGTGCACCGGCTACCAACTTTCGTGGGGAGATGGCTCAGCGGATGTGATACAAAATGATGGCGGCTCTGGATGTGCACAGACCCCTGCCCTCAAGACATTCGCGCATACGTATGCAACAAGCGGGGAGTACACGATCGTCGTCCGGCGCGGCTCGACCCTCGCGCGTGTCGATGATCTCTCGCTCAAGATCTCAAACTAGAGCGTCGTCTCGTTGTCCACCGACGCAGCTGTCTTTTGTGGTGCGGGTGTAAGATAATGAGTGCGTGGCTCGTCTTACCAACTGAGCATCTTTTATTGATATAAGTATTTACTATGAAATTAAGACACATGTTGGCGGTGGGGGCTTTTGCAGCTCTCTTACCACTTTTTGCCTCGGCAGACACCCTCAGTGAGCTTCAAGCGCGTATCGATACTCTCCTCAATCAGGTTGCGGCGCTGCAGGAGCAGTTGGCACGGGTGCAAAGCAGCACGCCGACACCTCAAGCCTGCACGCAGGAAGCGAAGCAGTGCCCTGATGGCTCGTTTGTCTCGCGTACCGGCCCGAATTGCGCGTTCGCTCCATGCGGACCGTTTGCCGGCCCGCCCGATCCGGTCCCGCCCGGGAGAAATCGGGTATGCCTTCCGATACTCCGCCAGCTTACTCGCGGTGTGAGTGGAGACGATGTGTGGAGCGTGCAGGATTTTCTAAGACAAGAAGGCGTTTTCACGCTTGAGCCAACTGGCTATTTCGGCTCGGTCACAGAGTATGCGCTCCAGTTGTGGCAGGCACGCGAGGGCATTGTTTCCAGCGGCAACCCGTCTAGCACAGGCTGGGGCGCGGTTGGTCCGCGCACGCGGCTCATCATCAAGAACAAATGCGCGCCGCAAGACGGACTCCAAGCTTCGCCGCGGACCGGCGTTGCACCGCTCACCGTTACGTTTACAGCGAAAGTTCCGAATAGCGGCGGTACGGGCAGTACATACACGATGGATTATGGCGATGGCGTCCAAGAGGTTGTGCAGCCACTGCCAGGATGCGATGCAAATAATCCGCTCGCGGGAAAATGCGAAGATAAGCGGACGATACAGCACACATACACTGCGAATGGCTCGTACAAAGCGACGCTAACGCACAACACCCCTGGTGGCTGCACTCCTGAAGCGGCAGCGCAAGGATGCCTCGGGCCACCCGCAAGCTCGCAGGTGATAGGAGTAGCGACGCTCATTGTCGGGCCTATCACCGCCACCGAGGCGCCGGTCATTGCCTCCATCAGTGCCCCCTCAACGCTTCGTGTCGGACAGACGGGCACATGGCATGTGAACACACGGATTATAAGCGGCGATACGACCTTCTCCGTCATCTGGGGTGACGAAAGTGTTCTTCAGCAGATCCAGGCTTACGCCTCGAGTACGGTGCAAAACCATGCGACATTCACGCACGCCTACGCAAATGCGGGGACCTACACGCCGCGATTCACCGCGACGAATCCGAAAGGTTCTACCAGCGCAGGCTATCCTGTTGTCATTGGGGGAGTTGGAGGAGGTGGCGGCGGAGGAGGGGGCGGCAACATTTCTTTCTCGGCATTTCCGACTTCCGGCGCCGCGCCGCTTACTGTCGCATTTCTCGTTCAATCAATATCTCTTAATGGCCCTTACTCAATAAACTTTGGAGATGGCACATCGGCAAACGTGCAGAAAACCCCATGCACTTCGACCTGTCCTAATGTCGATATGATTAATACATCCCATACCTACACGACTTCCGGGACCTACACGGCAACACTTACGGATCCGGGCGGCTGCACTCCGGCAGCTGCGGCCCAAGGATGCCTCGGCCCCCCCGCGACTCTACTGGGCAGTGTAACGATCACCGTCGGCACAAACTCGGGCAACGTGTGTACGAGAGACGCGTTCCAATGCCCCGACGGTTCGTTTGTCGGGCGCACGGGACTGAGCTGCACGTTCGTATGTCAGAGCGCTACATCCGCCGGCTCTTGCGTGTGGCTTGGAAAGACGTATGCGAATGGAGAAAGGATTGATATGACCGCGGGAGACATTTCCTCCACCCTACGTCTTTTCTGCAGAAATGGTCAGGTCACACTCTAGTTGAGTTCGTTATGAAATTGAAGCATATCTCCGCCGCCATCGCCCTCACGCTCTTTCTGCCGTTTGCAGCAAGCGCGATCACTATCGAGGAGCTCCAGACTCAGGTCGCGCGTCTCCTCGCGCAAGTCGCGAGTCTCCAAGAGCAACTCAAATCTCTGCAGACAATCCCCTCTGTCGAGCCAACGCGTCCCACCAATCTCCCGCCGGGCACTCGTGTCTGTCCGCAAATTCTCCGGCAGCTTTCGCAAGGCACAAGCGGCGAGGATGTGAGAGGTCTCCAAGCGTACCTCGGCGTCTCACAGACAGGCTACTTTGGCCCCATGACCGCCAGCGCCGTCGCACAGTTCCAATCAAGCGAAGGTATCTCGCAAGTCGGCGCCGTCGGCCCGCAAACCCGCGCCGCATTCGCACGACGGTGCGGTGGTGGAAATACTGCAGGCTTTTCTGCAGCGCCGACTTCGGGCGCAGCACCACTAAGTGTCACTTTCCGTGCATCGGCAGGTGACGAGACTTCAGTCAGCATCGATTTCGGCGATGGCTCGGCAAGAGGGCAGGCGAGCGTCGATTCTACCAACGCTGGATACCGCACCATCACTCATACCTATACTAAGCAGGGGACATATACTGCGACTGCATACAAATCAGATGGTATGTGCGGGTTATATGGCGGAACGAATTGCACTAAGGTCGCTGGATCCGTGAGGATTACGGTTGGCGGCTCAACTTCCAATACGACATTTTCGGCATCACCAACGTCGGGCGCGGCTCCGCTCGAGGTCAAGTTTACCTTTCCCTCAAGTGGTGCAGACTCGTACTCGATTAACTTTGGTGATGGCCAAACCGGCGGGCCGCTCGTCGGACCTTCATGTAATCCCGACGGTGGCTGTCTTTCGACGAGAAGCGCGTATCACACCTACTCCTTAGCAGGCACATACACTGCGTCGCTGGAGAAACAGTACGTTTGTAACGCGACACCAGGAGCATCATGCATCGGACTCTCGAGTTCCGAGGTTGGAAAGGTAACGGTCACTGTCGGCGGCTCGACGAGCACTGGAGCGCCGACAATCAGCCTTCTTTCGCCGAACGGAGGAGAGACGTGGCAGGGCGTGTTGGGGCAAACAATTCGTTGGAGTAGCAGCAATGTCACTAATGGAACCGTAAATATTTACCTCATAGGTTACGATTACAATCCGCAGACAGAGGATAACCGCACCCACTACCTTCTTGTGAAATATGCGGCTAATACCGGAAGCTATACGATCGATTCTCTTGTATCTCCCACACAAGTTAAACCTGGGAATAACTACAGAATCAGCATCGGAGCTTATCAACAAACAAGTACCGGTCAGCTTGACTACGATAATCTTGTGCAAGGCGATCTCAGTGACGCTCCGTTTACCATCAAAGATTGAAAACTAAGGGAGCCATCCCCGACGTTTTGGGACTTTTCCTAAAGCGGAAAAAGCAAAAAGGGTGTCAAGGACCTTTTTGTTGAGTAAATCAGCAGACTCATTCTCCGTGCAATTCTTGCCTCGCGTTCGCGACCCTTTTCGCAAGGGCGGGATAGTTTGAAAGTGTCGGGTCGCACGCGATGAGTGCTTGGGCTTCGTCGCGCGCGGCTTGGATAAGCTTCACATTTTTGAGAGCTTCCATGCCGAGGTCTGTTACTCCCCATTGTTTGCGGCCGAAGAGGTCGCCCGCGCCGCGGTTTTCGAGGTCAGCTTCGGCGAGTTTGAAGCCGTCGTCGCTCTTTTCGAGCGCGCGGAGGCGCTTCATCGAGAGCTCGCTTTTGGTCTCGGGCAAAAGGAAGCATAGCGGCGGATGCGCGGAGCGCATGACGCGGCCGCGTAGCTGATGCAATTGCGC
>MFLH01000047.1:9263-9516 GCA_001781275.1 Candidatus Kaiserbacteria bacterium RIFCSPHIGHO2_02_FULL_54_11b
TGGCGACTAAGACATCAATTTTCCCCTCGACGAATTGCGCCATAACCTCATCCTTTTCTTTTGGTTTGAGACTCCCGTGTACGAGGCCGATCTTGTATTCGGGGAAGATGTCTTTTTGCAGCCGCTTTGCCTCCGCCTTTGCGCTTTTGGCCTGCAGCGCGTTGATTTTTGCAGGGTCTGGCTCTTCGATGCGCGGGCAGATGACGAATGCTTGTCTTCCTTTCCGCAATTCGTTGCGAACGGATTCGTATGC
>MFLH01000047.1:9532-13193 GCA_001781275.1 Candidatus Kaiserbacteria bacterium RIFCSPHIGHO2_02_FULL_54_11b
GGTCCGACAATTTTCGTCATAATCTTCGCGCGGCCGGGCGGAAGTTCGTCCAAGACCGAGATATCGAGGTCGCCGTAGATCGTCAAAGCTAATGTTCGAGGAATCGGCGTAGCAGTCATACTCAAAAAATGCGGCGCCGCATCGCCCTTGTGCGCGAGCGCCCGCCTTTGGCGGGTGCCGAATCGGTGCTGCTCGTCCACGATCGCGTACGCAAGATGCTGGAATTTGACGGATTTCTGGATAAGCGCGTGCGTGCCCACGAGCATTGCGATCTCGCCATTTGCCACCCATTTCAAAAGCTGCGCACGCGAGATATCGGTCGCCTCGCCGCGCTTTACTTTCGAAGGAAACTTTTTACACCCGCTGCCGGTCATAAGTGCGATATTGATAGGTAGGTGTTCGAAATACTCGATAAATGATTGAAAATGTTGAGCCGCCAATATTTCCGTCGGCGCCATGTAGGCGACCTGCAAGGTGCCCGACGCGCGGTTTGGCGGGCGGCTATTCACCACCGCATATGCTGTAGCCGCCGCAACGAGCGTCTTTCCGCTTCCCACGTCGCCTTCGAGTAGCCGTGCCATTGGATGCGGCCGGCCGAAGTCTCCTGTAATGTCGGCAATCGCGCGAGATTGCGCGGAGGTCGGCGGGAAGGGAATTGTCGAGAGGAATTTCCTGGTATGAGCAGGACCTTCGCCGATGGGGAACGAGGACTGTGTATCGTTTTCTGCACGTTCTTTCGCGCGAGCGATCTGTATCGAGAATATTTCTTCGAAGGCGAATCGTTTGCGCGCGGCTTCGGCGTGTTTCAGGTCATCCGGCTTGTGGATATAGAGAAGTGCAGTCGTTATGCCCGGCAGGTTGTAACGCCGCACGATATCGGCGGGAATAGGATCCTCCATCGTCTCCAATACCTTTCCAGCGTACAGTTTTTCGAACGCATGGCGGAACCACAGTGAACTCACCCCTCTAGACTCGGGGTAAACAGCGAACAGATCGGAAGAAGGCGACTCCTTCGCTTTGGAAGGTGTCGCCTTGAAGAGACCTGATTCAACTGGATCCGCCGGCTCGACATGCGGATTGGCGAGATACGGTTTGCCGGTCTTGCCCCCCACCGTGCCGACCGCTTTGACGAACATGCCCTCGGCAAATTTTTTGGCAAGATACGGTTGGTGGAACCACATCACCTTGATGGAGCCGGAGGCGTCGGTAATTACCGCCTCACCCACGGGGATCTTTCTTTTCCACGACCTTCGCGTCTCCAGTTTGGAGATGGTCCCGAATATCGTCACCGACGCGCCGGAGACCAAGCCTGTTATCGCCGAATCCGCCCCGCCCTGATCGTACCGGACGGGGAATTGGTAGAGAAGGTCGCGCACAGAGATGATCCCGAGCTTCTTGAGACCGGAGACCTGTGCAGGAGCCAGACGGAAGTGTTGTATCAGGGGCTCATCGGGTGACATGGACGGATTATAGCCCCTTACCACTTTGCTGCCCCTCCTGTCTCCGCAAAAAGCGAGGGGCTTGCCGGATAGCCCGAGATAAGGCTTTCAGATAAATGCAAAGTGGTAAGGGGTTATTCACAGGTGGGAGTGTACGAACGAAAATGACATCGGTACTATGGTCGTGTTAGAAGGCATAGCCAAAATCTATGGTGTTCCATGATGACGAGGAAGAAAAGAGCAAAGACCCGACGGGCGTAAGCGATGACGTGCTCGGCGAGGTCTTGGATGAGGATGCTGATGAAGACGAGGCGGCGAGCGTCCCGCTCGAAGATGACGAAAAGGCGTGGGAGTAGAGCGAAACTGTACAGTTTCGCTCTACTCCGTAGGTGAACCCACCGTGAGGTGCCGCCGAAGGCGGTTCGACTGTCGGCCGTAGGCCGATAGGAGAAGGTTCACGTCGGAACGAGTACGTTCCGACGTACAGACTCTAGAATATCACGAGTACGTGCGGGCCAAGACAAGCGAGCTGAGCAACTTTCCCCATTCCACAGTTGTCGAGGCGCGAGGTATGGTAGTATTTATGTATGACTGAAACAGGCACCGGCGACTTAAAAGGAAAGAAAATACTCATCATCGAGGACGATCCGCTCCTGCACAATCTGCTTGCGGATAAGATGAAGCAGTTGCGCGACAAGGGCGTGGAGGTATTTCCGACGATGAGTGCCGAAGAGGGCCTCAAACAGGCCCAATCATCAAAACCGGATCTCATCATGCTCGACCTTGTCTTACCGACCATGAACGGCTTTGAATTTCTCGAGGGTCTGCGCAAAGAGCCGGGGCTCGAGAAGACGCCGGTCGTGGTACTTTCCAACTTGAGCGACGATTCTGATAAGGAGCGCGCCAAGGCGCTCGGCGTCGTGGCATACCTCGTCAAGGCCGATTTCTCGTTGAGTGAGATCTCGGGGGCGATAGAGGAGATACTGCAGGGCCGTAAAATGCCGGAGCATGACAGTAGCGCCCCGACCATCAAAAGCACTCCTTCCGGCAACATGATATTTCTCTAGCGTATGCATACCATCCTCAAATTTTTGGGAACTGCTGCCGCCGTCTTTCTTACGGTCTCGATCGTCCCCGGTGTCGAAGTCGGTGGGGGATGGGTCACGATACTGCTTGTCGCACTTGTGTTGTCGGTCATCACTCTCATCATCAGGCCGGTACTCTCGCTCCTCACGCTGCCCGTCACGATCATCACTTTCGGGCTTTTTGCATTTATCCTCAACGCGCTTCTCTTCTGGGCGATGACACTTGTTGTCCCCGGTTTTGTCGTGACCGGATTTCTTCCGGCATTGCTCGGGGTCGTCGTGCTATCCATTTTCAATTGGTTGATACAAAAAGTTCTATAGCTATCCTCTGGATAACACACACGATTGAGGCCGTCTGTGCCGTATAATTGGCTGCATGCCTCCTTCATCCGCCGGACAAGAAAGACCACGAGAATTTTCTCGTGGCAGTTTCGATACGATGATCATCCTCGGGGCGATCGGAGCCGCGGCCGCAATACTGATCGGGGTGACCGCGTTCATACTCTTTCCCCGCGACGGACAGTCGTCGCCCACGCGTTCGTATACGATCGTCGTTGTCCGCAACCCGCCGTCCTTGGATATCGTATGGTCCCGGGCACACCGGTACCTCGAAGACGCAGGCTATCCCGATGCAAGAATGCAGTATGTCGTTACTGAAGTTGCGACCGACCTCGACTCCACAAAAAGGCTCCTCAAGCCACTCGTGGAGGCAAAACCCGACCTGATCTACACGATGGGAATCCTCGCAACCCGTGCTGCAAAAGAAGTTACCGAAGAAGCGAGGTCGGATATTCCGATCGTTTTTGCGGTCGCATCTGATCCGGTGGGCTCGGGGCTTGTGAAGAGTTTTCAAAGCTCGGGCAACAATCTCACGGGCATAACGCCATCCAACCAGATCGTTGCATCAAAGCGTCTCGAATTTGTCAAAGAGATGCTGCCAGACACAAAGAGGATTATTTATGCCTGGAACGATAAGAACACATCGGGAATTGAGGGTCTCCGCACGACGGCACCTTCCCTCGGGCTTACCCTCGTTGAGGAAGAGGTTGCAGATGTCGGCGCGATGGTGGCGTTTTTGGAGTCGTTCGCCTACAAGAAGGGAGACGTGATATTGCGCGCCTCGGATGCGATCGGCGG
>MFLH01000047.1:13207-17011 GCA_001781275.1 Candidatus Kaiserbacteria bacterium RIFCSPHIGHO2_02_FULL_54_11b
CGGGGATGTTGCCCGCGGGGCCCTGATGAGTTACGGGGCCGATTACGAGGCGATATCGCGGCAATCGGTACGGATGGTAGACGCGATCCTAAAAGGAACAAAGCCTGCCGACATTCCCATAGAAGAGGCGGAATCATTCGAGCTCGCGGTCAATACCGATACCGCAGAGAAGATAAGCGTCGGGATCCCCGCATCTTTTATGACGAACGTAAAACACGTCTATCCGGAAGAGTAGGGGATCCCCGGCAGGCAATCGAACAATGGGAAATATACGACTACATACAAAATTTATAGTACTGCTCACGGGAGCGGCGCTCATCCCGCTCATCGTCGTCTCCGCGGTGACCTTTGTGCGCTTTCAATCCACGCTCGAGGCCGACGCCTCAAAGCTCGGCCACCAGATCGCCGCGACCGCATCTGCGGAGATCTCGTCCTTTATGGTTTCGCAATTTACATCGCTTGCAAACATCGCGACGCTCTATGACCCGAATTTTCCCATTCGACCGGCAGATGCAGGGAGGCTCTTGGACACGATCCTCTTGCGGAGCGACGACTTCACCGACATTTCGGTTGTGGACAAGGACGGCAAAGAGATCGTACGAAAGAACAAGCTTCTCGTGGTCGCCGCGGGAGATTTGCAGGACATGAGTACGTCGCAGGAATTTGCGACGGTCCGTGAGAGTGGCGTGTATGTCGGCCCCCTCTATATCAATAACGGCAGACCCTTTTTCGATATCGCGCGCCAGATGGTGGGCTCAAGCGGTGAGTTCTTGGGCGCGGTCTTCGCGCAGGTAGATGCACGCGTTACTACCTCAGTTGTGACGGATATTTCCCGTATCGTGGATAAACCGGGGCGCGTCTATATCGTCAACGAGCGGGGAGTTGTCATTGCACATCCGGACCTTTCCTACGTGTTGGGCGAAAAGGACCTTTCAGCGCTACCGTCCGTCAGTAGTATCGCCGGAGGATCAATGCAGGGGCAGATTTCATTCACGTATGCGAACGAACTCGGCGACCGTGTGCTCGGTTCGGCGCATCCCCTCAAGATCGAAATACCGGGCCTCGGCTCGAACGACACCTCGGGCATCAGTTGGTTCGTCGTGGCCGAGCAACCGGAAGCCTCTGTCTACAGTGATGCTCGCAAATCAGCGATCTTCTCTCTCATCTTCGCGCTCTTCGTTGTGTTGGTTGCGGCCGCAGCCGCCGTATTCTTCGCGGGACGGGTCGCGCGTCCTATCGAGGCGCTGCATACGGCTGCGACCGAATTCGGGAAGGGAAATCTCTCGTACCGTGCACGGGTCGAAAGTCACGATGAGATCGGGGACCTTGCGCAAAGCTTCAATACGACGGCAGATGCGCTCGCCAAAACGGTCGCCTCGCTGAAAAATGAGGAGCAGGTCATAACGGCCGAGCGCAACAAGCTTAGCTTGATCCTCGGCGGGATCACCAACGCGGTCATCGCCGTCGATCTGGATCGCAAGATCATCCTCTTCAACAAAGCCGCGGAAGAACTGACAGGACGCGCCGCAGACACGGTTTTTGGCAAACCGGTCCCCGAGACCATCCATGTGTTCGAAGGGGACAAAGAGATCAATGCCGACGAGTATTGTCCGTCGGGGGCTGAAGGTGTCGACGGCCCCGTTTTCGACAAGAAAGATCTTCGCATGCAGGATGCAAAAGGGCGCGAGCATTATGTGAATCTGGTCGCCGGCCGCATTCGCGAGGGCAAGAGCATCGGCCTCGGATGCATCCTCACCTTCCAGGACATAACGCGCGAGTACCTCATGGACAAAACCAAGCGGGAATTTGTCTCTATCGCAGCGCACCAGCTCCGCACACCACTCACCGGTATGTCGTGGACCATCGAGGCACTCTTGACCGACGCGAAGGGTGCCTTGAACGATGTCCAGAAGCAGCTCATCGAGCGTGGTCGCGACACCGTCCGCACGATGATCGGCCTCGTCAATGACTTGCTCGACGTCTCCCGTATCGAGGAGGGAAAATTTGGCATTGCGATCCAACGGCTCGACATCGGCCCTGTCCTCGAGAACGTTCTTGTGGTGATGCGCAAAGAGGCCGCGAAGAAGGGAGTCGAGCTGAAAGAAGAACTTCCGAGTGCTCTTCCGCAACTCGATATCGATCCGAATAAGGTCGAATTTGTTTTAAACAACATTATAGACAACGCGATCAAATATACCCCCAAAGACGGGCGTGTGACGGTGCGCGCGGAGATTCAAGCGAAAGAATTCGTCATCTCCGTCCAAGATACCGGCATCGGCATCCCGGCCGCTGAGTACGACCGCGTCTTTACCAAATTCTTCAGATCGAAGAAGGCGGTCACTTCATTTACGGATGGAAGCGGTCTCGGGCTCTACGTTGCCAAAAACATCATGGATCAGCTCCATGGCCGCGTCATGTTTGAGTCGAAGGAGGGAGAGGGGACGACATTCCGCATCATGCTCCCCGTACCCGATGCCGTGTCCGCGCAAGGGAGCGTGCCGCCTTCGGTGGGGAGTCCGAGTGCTTCTGTTGCCGCCTAGTTCTCACGCTGTACACAGTGTCGCGTGTGCCCGCTGCCGACAATACCGTACAATTACCGGCATATGCCCCCCTCACAAAGCCCACCCGTAAACGCCCCAGAGGGGCCTCCGCCGCAGCCGGTGGAGGCGCAGAAGTCACGCCCTGCGATGTTTATCACGTATGCAGCTGTGCTCCTCGTCTTTTTAGCGGGTGTAGGAATGTATTGGTGGAATTCGCGGGCCCCGATGTCGGACATATACGGTCACAAAACGATCGGTATCATCAGCATTCCGCAGGTAAAAGAAGCGAATGACGGTTTCAAATCAAGACTCCAGGCATTGGGCTATAACGACGTCGAATACCTTGAGTACACGGTTGTACCGGGCCCGACTCTGGACGCCGATTCCGAAAAGGCGGTCCGGGAGCTTATAGAAAAAGACGCTGATCTCATATTTGCGAATTTCGAGATACAAGGGAGGATTGCGGTGGATATCACACGCGAGCTCGGACGCACCGATGTCGCCATACTTTTCATCGCGCGTTTGCATGATCCTGCTTCGTTCGGATTGGTCGAATCTCTGCAGTCACCCGGTAGCAATGCGACAGGCGTCGCGACGAGTATTTTTGAGCTCGTCCAGAGGCACCTCGAATTTATCAAGCAGATAAGGCCAGATGCCAAGAAGCTCGGCATATTTGCGAAAGGATTTCAGATACCGGCACTTGCCGACGAGTATTACGCGGAAGTAAAACTACAAGCGCCACGTCTCGGGCTCGAGATCGTCGAATACACGACAGACCAACCACCGCCGAAGGCAAAAGAGGAATTCGAGCGCGTTGCAGTGAGTATCAAAAAGGGCGACATCGATGCTCTGATGCACATCGCGGGCCACTACTATGTGACCCAGGAAGCCGGGGAAGGCAGGCTCGCCATCCGCCTCGGCATCCCCATGGCGACGAATTATGAAGACATTCCGCGCGGCGGACACTTTACCTTTGCGAACGGCACGTACGAATCCGGTGAACAAGTGGCGGTCATGGCCGACAAGGTATTCAAGGGAGCCAAGCCGTCCGAGATCCCCGTCGAGTATGCGCTCAAAAATAAACTCTCACTCCACCTCGGTCGCGCCAGAGCCGCAGGCATCACTTTTCCCGACTCGATGCTCTACCTCGCTGACAACAAGTACGAAGACGATTCAGTGTTCCCCGAGTTTACCGATCATTAAAAGCAATATAGTGATTTCATGCCAGAAGATCAGTCAGCTGCACCAACGTCCAATACAACAC
>MFLH01000048.1:0-1634 GCA_001781275.1 Candidatus Kaiserbacteria bacterium RIFCSPHIGHO2_02_FULL_54_11b
GGGCCATCTTCGGCCTCGCACTCGCGCTCCTCGGGGGCATTTTCTTCCACGTGCCCGAGCCCTTTACGGGTTTCATCGGCCTGGGCTTCATCCTCTTTGCCTACATCTCCTCGCGCAAAGAAATGCGCGCGCAGGTTATTCCACTCCCGTGATGCGGCCGATGTCGGAAATTTCTTCGGCACTGTTTGGTGCGATCGAGTCGTCGGGAGCAGAGACTTGTACATCTCTGTCGGCCTGCGGCGAGTTTACTTGCCTTGAACCTGTCGAACGCCCGCCACGCACAGGGCGATAGTTGAGAAGATAGCGGCGGGGATCTTCGTCGAGGTCGAGGAAGTGCTCCGTCGCCTCGCGCAGTTTGCCGGAAGTCGAGCGGCCGAAGGAGACAACCTCCACTTGGCAGCCCGCGTGCATCTTTAAGTATTCGACAAGCGGAATGAAATCGCCATCGCCGGTGATGAGGATGACTGCGTCGAGCTTGGGCGAGGCGGTAATCGCGTCGACCGCCATCCCGACATCCCAATCGGCCTTCTTGGCGCCGCCGTAGAAGATCTGGAGCTCTTTTGTTTTCGGTTCGATGCCGACTTTGGTCAGGGCTTCGAGAAACGCGGTCTCTTCCCCCGATTCTGTCGTCACCATGTACGCGCGAGCGCGGATGAGGTGGCGGCCGGCGACGGAATCCTTGAGGACGTTGCCGAAATTGACGCGCGCGTGGTAAATATTTTTCGCGCTGTGGTAGAGATTCTGCGTGTCGATGAATACACCGACGCGCTGTTCTGTATGTTTTACTATGGCCATATGAAATAGGTTCTAGGTGCTAGGGACTAGGTTCTAGTCAGGAGCCCCAAAATAGTATTAACGTATAAAAAATGTACTTACTACACGATACCGCACTTACGCAGAATTGAGAATGAAGTTCCCTGGAACCTGTTCCCTAAAACCTGGCACCTGCCTGAAAAAGTTTACTTTTTCAGGCCGAGTTTCTTCACCAAAGTACCGTATGCACGCTTATTTGTCGCTTCCAAGTACTTCAAATGCTTGCGGCGGTCGGCGACGAGACCCAAAAGTCCGCGGCGACTGTGCTTATCCTTGCGGTTTTTATCCAAATGGACCGAAAGCTCCTCGATCCGACGCGTGAGGACTGCCACTTGGACCTCCGGAGAGCCCGTATCCGTGTCGTGGCGGCGCGCCTTGCCGATCTCGTTCTGCTTCTTACGCTTCGTAAGCATCGGCAAACGATATCACATTCCCGCAATTTATGCAAGGTTTACGCCAACAAACCTCGTTTTGGCCCAAGTGCCGGAGACCTCTACTCCGCCGCTGGAGTGGAGGTGGCGGGGACCACTTTTACCAACTGTATTTCGAAAATAAGGGTCGAATTGGCAGGGATGATGACGTTGCCGCTCTCATCCTTCACGTCCTCTCCACCGTAGGCGAGACTCGGGGGGATCGCGAGCGTGCGCTGCCCGCCCTCTTTCATGCCGTTGATACCGATCTGGAAGCCCGGGATGAGGCCTTGGGAGCCAAGGACGAACGTAAGCGGCTGATTACCATGTGCTGCGGAGCTGTCAAATTCGGTGCCGTCGGTAAATTTGCCAACATAGAGGACGGAGACGGTGTCACCCGGCCTTGCCTCG
>MFLH01000048.1:1642-3956 GCA_001781275.1 Candidatus Kaiserbacteria bacterium RIFCSPHIGHO2_02_FULL_54_11b
GCCGACCTTCACATCTTGGCCCTGTACCTGATTAGTTTGATCAGCCGTCGGACTCGTGTCTTGTGGCGCTGGTGTGGCAGGGGAATTCATGGATGTGTATATAAAATAACCTCCAATAAGGACGATGATAATAACGACGATCGCGATACCCAGTGATTTTGCATTCATAGTCTGGACAGGATAACCTTTGAGAAGAATCATGCAAGTGTATGCAAAATGAAGGAAGCGTATACTGGGGCTATGGAACCGTTGGCTTCTAGAATAAGGCCCACAACACTGGATGAATTCGTCGGGCAAGAGCACCTGACCGGCAAGGGAAAACCGTTGCGCGTCGCCATTGAGAAAAAAGAACTTTTCTCGTTCATCCTGTGGGGGCCGCCGGGCTCGGGGAAGACCACACTCGCGCGCATCTATGCAAATGCCGTTGGCGCAGACTTTTATGAATTATCCGCGGTGGATTCCGGCAAAGAAGATATCAAGAAAGTGATCGGCAATCGGCAACTCAAACTCGGCGGCAAGCCGAAGGTATTGTTTGTGGATGAGATCCACCGATTCAACAAAGCGCAGCAGGATTTTCTCCTTCCCTTCGTCGAGCGCGGCGATATCACGCTCATCGGTGCCACAACCGAGAATCCAAGTTTCGAAATCATCTCCCCTCTTTTGTCCCGCGCTCGTGTGTTTGTACTGGGCGAACACGACGAAAAAGAAATGGAGCAGATATTGAAGCGCACAAAATTAAAGATCCCGAAAGATGCACGCGATTGGTTGATTCAGATGGCCAGCGGCGATGCGCGGCAGGCTATTACCGCGCTCGAGACTGCGCAGGCGCTCTACGGGAAAATCACGCTCGATACCCTGAAAGAAGCAATTCAGTCCAAACACCTCCGATACGACAAAAAAGGTGAAGAGCACTACAACACCATCTCCGCGTTCATTAAATCCATGCGCGCCTCACAGCCGGATGCCGCACTCTACTACCTCGCGCGCATGGTGGATGCGGGCGAGGACCCCAAATTCATCGCGCGGCGTATGGTGATATTTGCGAGCGAGGATATCGGCCTCGCACAGCCGACCGCGCTCGTCGTTGCCAATGCGGTTTTTGAGGCGGTGAATAAAATCGGCTATCCCGAAGCGACGATAAATCTCGCGCACGGCGTCGCCTACCTCGCGCAGTGCAAAAAGGACCGCCGCTCATACGATGCGATATTCGAAGCGCTCGACGATGTCAAAAAATTCGGCAATCTCCCCATCCCCCTCCGCGTCCGCAACGCCCCGACGAAATTGATGAAAGATTTGAAATATGGAAAAGGATACGAAATGTATGACAAAGAATCTTACCTCCCCGATAAGCTCAAGAACAAGAAATATCTAAGGGACGAATGATCCGTATTAGGCGGCAAACTGTTTTTCGTAGTGCATTTGGAGCGCGGCGCTCACGTTCCGTCGCTTCGCGTCGCCGTTGTCGGCTATCACGCGTTTCCATTCATCTGCGCTACTCACGCGTTCATCGACATCGATGATGAACTTCTCCCCCATTTGCCGCATCGATGGGATCTGTGTCGGCAAGAACGTGTAGGCGAGTCCCGCGCCGAGAGAGAGCTTTTCTTTCTCGGTCTTATCGACGTCATCTTTATCCAGATGGAAACTGTAGACCATGGTATCGGAAGCAATGGTATCGACGATCTCACGAAAGCCGTTCTTAAAGATCGGGCCTTGCAGTCCAGTGGGGAAGAAAATAAACAGTCCACCATCTGCAATATGTTCCTGTGCTTGCGGCAGCGACTCCCTCAGGTTCGATATGAAATATTTGTTCGCAACCCCTCCAAGCTGATCTTTGGCGCTTTTGTAGATATTGTTATGCAGCATTATCAGGATGTCGCGGCGCTCTATCTGAGAGAGCAAGAGAAGCGGATCGATATACCCCGGATGATTCGAAATGACGATACCCGGCTGATGTTGCAGTCGTTCTCTGTTTTTCCGGAAATCCGGCCGACTCGCCGCCATGTAACGGCCAGTGACATTGAGTTTGTCGAGAAAGAGATCCGACAGATGCTTGAAATCACCACTCCTGACGAAGGGCTCAACTTGCTTTATGAGCGACCGCATCGCGAACTGCTCCACGCGTTTCGGCACCTTTCGATAGTAGGAATTAACTTCCTCAAGCATCAAAACATAGTAGCATCAACCTTGGATTGCTGATCCGTGTAGTGCCCGACAACGCTCTGTCGTTAAAATATAATCACTGAAAAGAAAAAAGTACTTGTCCCACGAAGGAGGATCCGCCTCCGGCAGAAAAGACGGGGGAAAATAGTTG
>MFLH01000048.1:3980-6056 GCA_001781275.1 Candidatus Kaiserbacteria bacterium RIFCSPHIGHO2_02_FULL_54_11b
TTCGTCTCGCCACTTATATGAGCCCTCAAAATCCGTCCGAACTTTCCGGATCCAATCTTGAACTTTCGTACGAGCCTGACCGCAAAGAGCACGAGCGATTTCGTCCATTTGAGACGCATCAAGGCTGGGAAGGTGCTCGTGTTTGATGTTATGCGCGAGCTCGGCTGTAAACGATTCAGACTTATCAACAGACCAGCTCGTCACGGCGCTCACCCTTGCGTACAGACATAGTTTGATGCTGACATGTATAGCTAGGGACCGGAGAGCCTCGTCGCCGGAGCCCAATCCCCCATACTTGATCTCAATGCTGTTCAGACTATCTTTGTTCCATTCGGTTACATTCAGCAACGCCCCGACGATGGCATACGCGAGAAGGAGAGTTGTGATGTGGCCATGTTCACCCATAGCGTTTCCCGGACAGAACGTCGGATATATGTGGACCACAGGAAGCATGCGGCGCTCAGGGTGGCGGTAATAGAATGCAACGACCTCCCCATGTCGTCTATGGTTTCGTAGCATTTCTGCTCTCTTCGTATATGTCATTTCCGTCCAGTGCCGATTTGGTTCGCCCCGCAAACCGGTCGGGAAGAAACCCTCTATCTCCTTGAAGTCTTGTTCCGTGAACTCGCTGGTCATTCGTTCCTCCTGTTGAATCAAAGAGCAGGATCTTGTTATGCGGATATGAAGACGATATGTCAACGAATGACGGTCATTTGTTGACAATGCGTGGTCGACAGATATACTCGCGGCATGGATGACAAATTGCTCACGTCGCTCGGGTTGAACGAAAAAGAGATCAAGGTGTACAAAACGATGCTCAAGAAACGCGAGATGCGGCCTGCGCAGCTTGCAAAAACGGTCGGCATCAAGCGCACTACCTGCTATCACCTCGCGCAAGGACTCGTAGAGAAAGGTTTGCTTGTTGAGAATGCAACAAAACGACCCCGGACGTTCTCGCTTGCGCAGCCGGCAGATATCGAAGGTACGATCGAGCAAGAACGCAAGCGATTGGCCACGCGCGAAAAGATCTTGAAGCGTTTCACCACCGAACTTTCACGTGCGACGGCGGAAGAATCGTACCCCGTCCCCCAGATCCGATTTGTCGAAGAAGAAAAGATCGAGAGATTCGTCGAACAGCAGAATTTCTCGTGGGAAGAAAGCATGCTCAAAACCGACCCTACTATGTGGGGGTATCAGGACCATACGTACGTCGAGAACTACCCGCATCTCATCGACTGGTACTGGAAAAAATCGGACAAGCGTATTGGCTTAAAGATGCTCACCAATCAATCTGCAGCATCGATCGAGCAGCGTCTCGCTCGGAAATATAAGCGGCGGCAAATGAAATTTTGGAAAAATTCTGACACATTTCGGGCTGGGATATGGCTCATGGGTGATTACATGCTCATGGTCAATACGCGCCGGCACCCTTTTTATCTCGTCGAGATCCACGATGCGACACTTGCGCATGATTTGCGCGAATTGTTCAAAAGTCTTTGGCTGCTTGTTTGAAACTCAGACGCCCCTGCGTATTAGCTCTGTATCCCTCAAAATGCGAGCTTTTCCAGCCGCCGGCACATACGTGTGCCGGCATGAACCTCTCGCGTTGGCTTTCAGCCTACACTCGACCCGCTTCGCGGGCGCGCTCGTGCGCGGAACCAGTTATTCACAGCCCCTCATTGTTTCCTCATATACAAATGGTTATTTTGAAAGCATTAATCGTTGTACGTCTCTCTACGTACATAAAGCATATTGTTATGGATAAAAGATCGGAGAGTATGCGGCATCGGGTGATTGCCGCTTCGATGTTGTCAGTTTTATTAATCCTTCCAGCGCTTGTGTCGGCGGCAGATAATCAAGAATCGCGGGCACGATCAATATTTAACATGGTTATCGAGCGGCTCTGTCAATTACAAGAAGCGCATGGGAATCGCGTGCGACTCGTCGACCCTGCAAGGTGCGTCCCTACTCCCCCTCCGCCTATCGCGCCAACCCTCACGCTCCAAAAGACCGTCATCAATGACAATGGCGGCACAGCCACAACGACCGACTTCCAAGCAAGGATTGATGGCGGGA
>MFLH01000049.1:0-2812 GCA_001781275.1 Candidatus Kaiserbacteria bacterium RIFCSPHIGHO2_02_FULL_54_11b
TCAAGCAGCTCATTTACCGTCACCACCCAGCCCGGCGGCTCAGCGACCACAACCGTCGCAGCCCCTCCACAAGGCACCAACACCGCGACCTACACCCTCTCCTGCACCGACCAAGGCAAAACCTCCGGAGCCCAGTGCTCGGTCCAGGTCTCCCGCCCCAACATCATCCTCGTCGCCAACCCCAAGACCGTCGCACCAGAAGGCATCTCCCTCCTCTCGTGGCTCACCTCTGGCATGAAATCCTGCGTCATCTCCTCACCCGACCAACCCGACTTCACCCAGCGCAACGCCGCCAACACGAGTGTCACTGGGGTTGCGACCTCGTCGCCGATTAGTTCGCAGGTGAGGTTCCAGTTGGATTGCAAAACGCTTGCAGACGGAGATAGGCAAGCCACGACTACGGTGAACGTGACGCCCTAGTTTTGAATCTTGTGGTCAGGCGTTCAAGTCGCGTCGTCACGCGACTTGCCGCACGACCCTACCTCGCGGTCCCGCATACTTGCGGGACATCGCTCCGGTCAGCACATGTGTACAAAAACGCAAAGCAGGTTGCATTTTTGTCCGTGTGCTCCCGGTTGGAATCGAACCAACATCGTATCCTCCGCAAGGATATATCCTATCCATTGAACGACGGGAGCGTTCCGGAAAATGTATCATATTTTAGCTTTTTTCCACATATTCATGATTCTGCACATTGCGCCACCAGCCTGCGGGGCGCATGATTGCGACATGGCAGCTCTCAGGCGGCGTGTTTCAGTGCGTGGGGTCTCGATCCTCGCCGCACTCGTTTTTGTCGCAATACTCGGAGGAGTGGCGATCGCCGTTGAGAATATATTGCCTCAATCGGGGTCCCAATCGATGGTTGCGGCGACACTCGCTGAACAAGCGGGCATCAATGATATCAGCAAGAACACATCTTCGAAAGATGATGCAGAGCTAAAAGGAGCTGCGCGGTGCAATGCTCCGATCGAAGCGAAAAAGGGTCCGAAGGAGGGGCGCGAGGGAGTCGAATCAGTCTGTGTGAAAGGATGCCAATACAAGATTTATGCGGGAACTCCGACCACCGTGAATGCAGAGGATCTTTGTGCAAAAGAGACGGATGAAGTAACCAAAAAGAAGTGCGAGACCGAGCGGCCATGTATTGTGTTGCAGTGCGGTGGCAATACCCCCTGTACCGCAGTTGGGGGAGGGTCCGATAAGAAGAAAGATGAGTTACTTGGAAAAGCGGCTCGTATACCGGAGTACTTTAAGAATGATTCGGAAATACAAAGACTCTTGAGTGAAGCAAAAACAAATCCCACCGAAGCGCAGGCCAAAATAGAAAAACTCGACCCCTACATGCAGGCCGCTTTTAGTGAAGCGAAAGCGGACGAGCAAGTGGACATCCAGAACAAACAGGCAAAGAACACTGAAACCGCCCGTGATTTAATACAGCAGTACGGAGAGAACGATCCGCAAGCGAAAAAACTCGAAGAAGAAAACAGGAGACTTGCCGAACAAAACGCAAATCTAGACAAGATTGACACAAAAAAACTTGCCGAGGAGCAGGCAAAACTCCCCGGTGATCCAAGCAAGGTTAGTTGCGAGACAACAAAAACTTGCACTGACGATACGCGGAAAGATCCGGTGCCTCCTGTGCCCGTTCCGAAGCCGAGACCCACATGTACAGGCAGTAATTGTTCGACATTTCCTCCGGGGCCAACTAAAATTGGCGACCCGACCCGTACCGGTTCGTCCGACTCATTTTTGAAAGGTTTGCTCGGGGGGCTTTCACAAGCATTTCGCCCGACACCACCCCAGCCGCCGACGACTCCTCCCCAACAGTGTCAGACCGACCCGAATGCATACTCGCAACAACAGCAGCAGTATCAGTACCAATTACAGCAGTACAACTACCAGATGCAGCAGTATAACTATCAGCAACAACAAAATCAGTACAGTGGATACGGGTATGGATCCCCGACACTTCCTCCCCCCGCTATGCCGCAACCGTGTACGCCTTCTACGGGAAATCAGTGTCAAGCGCAACCTCAGCAGCCTCCCGCTTCGGCCTGCACCGCGGGCTCTTGGCGCCCCACATACAGCGGCGCGTGCATCACAAATTGGCAGTGCATTCCCAATCCCAACACCAATCCCCCCACCGCCACCCTCTCCTGCGAACCGAAAGTAGCCGACGTCGGCGCTACGCTCGCCATCACGTACGGCTGCTCCTCCGGAGTCGCATCAAGCAGCTCATTTACCGTCACCACCCAGCCCGGAGGCTCCGCGACCACAACCGTCGCAGCCCCTCCACAAGGCACCAACACCGCGACCTACACCCTCTCCTGCACCGACCAAGGCAAGACCTCCGGAGCCCAGTGCTCGGTCCAGGTCTCCCGCCCCAACATCATCCTCGTCGCCAACCCCAAGACCGTCGCACCAGATGGCATCTCCCTCCTCTCGTGGCTCACCTCTGGCATGAAATCCTGCGTCATCTCCTCACCCGACCAACCCGACTTCACGGAGCGCAACGCCGCCAACACCAGTGTCACCGGTGTCGCGACCTCGTCGCCGATTAGTTCGCAAGCGCAATTCTTACTCCACTGCGAGACGGTGGCTGGCAGCGTCCGTGATGCGACGACGACCGTCTCGGTCGTTCAGTGAAAGACTTGTGAAATCTTTGCTTGCTGCGACGCTCGGAAATGCGATGGCTTGCCATCGCATTTCTCTCACTATCCTCGCAAGATAAAAAGTTATAGACCAAAAAATTCGAGGATTTTGTGTGCGAGAGGCTCTTTCATCGGGACCTCCTCCGTGTACTGGCGCAGAAATT
>MFLH01000049.1:2856-15715 GCA_001781275.1 Candidatus Kaiserbacteria bacterium RIFCSPHIGHO2_02_FULL_54_11b
TTGGGCGACATGAATTTTGTGGTGTCGACGAGAAGGAGCGGGCGTTCACGCCCCTCTTCTTCGACCCAGAATGAAATGACCTCTTCGAATCGATGCATCGTGTCGCCTGCGCGAATTCCACGGTCGGAGATCTCAAATCGCACGATCTCCGGCGGGACGTTGGCGAGCATAGCAAGCGTGCCCGCAGCGATGAGGATAAGGACTGCGAAAAGGACGTCGTGGAAAAGGATGCTCGTGATTGCGGCAGAAACCGCGACGATTCCGAGCGCCAAATACCAATCTCTCCCGCGCGGCACGTGCTCGTGCTCAAACGCACTCCATCGCAAGACGGTCCTCTGTGGAGGCATAACAACCCTATACTATCATCTCGGAGGGGGTGGGATTCGAACCCACGGTGCCTTGCGACACTCTTGTTTTCAAGACAAGTGCGATAGACCAACTCTGCCACCCCTCCAATAGAGTGTTGTACCATAAAATCAGCTAGCGCGCGGGAGTTTTCCAATTCACGGAAATGTTGTAGGCTTGCGTGAATATGGAATTGGCGCTACTGACGCAATCTGAATTCGATGCGCACATCGCGAACAAGACACTCCGCCTTGCTTTTATCGGGATGTCGAATGTGGGGAAGAGTTACCGATCCAAGATGCTGTGCAACGAATCCGGATTTGACTGGTATCAGGTGGATAAAGAAATACTGAAGTCTCTCGGATTTTCCAGCATGGAAGAGGAATCGAAGTGGCTCGGATTACCGCATTCTGTGACCTATCAGGAGCGAGAGCGTGCTTATCTGGATGCGGAAGCGAAACATACGAAGCTGGATTTCCTCACCAGTGGCAAGAACCTCGTGTTTGATACGACGGGAAGCGTACCGTATCTTCAAAGTCCTACGACCACGTGGTTGAAAGAACACTGTCTGGTCGTACACCTTGACGCGGGGGAGCAGTCCATCGCATTGATGATCAAGAGGTTTTTTGAGCAGCCAAAACCAGTCATCTGGAACGGACTCTATGAGCGGAGACAGGGAGAAACAGAGAAAGAAGCGCTCGAGCGATGCTATCCGGTACTTTTGGCAGATCGACTAAAGAAATATCGTGCGATGGCACACGTAAACATCAAAGCCGAAGATCTGTACGACAAAAGTGGGGACGAGACGCTCCGCATCATACGTTCTCATCTGACCGTATGAACATGATAAGCACGAGAGATACGTCAAAGACCGCCCAATCGTATGCCGACGTGCTGCTGGCGGGCCTTGCGCCTGATGGCGGACTGTATGTGCCATCCGAATATCCGCAACTCTCTCGTGCCGAGCTGCAAGAGCTCAAAGGGCATTCGTATCGGGATATCGCATTTGCGATAAAGAAAAAATTGATTGGCGGTGATATTCCAGACAAGGATTTACGCGGGATGATAGACAGGGCATATTCAGAGAGCTCGTTTGGTGCGGCGGAAGGTGGAAACATTGTCCCGCTCATACGGGTCGAGGATGATTTCTATGTTCAGCAACTCTCGCTTGGACCTACCGCTGCTTTCAAGGACATGGCTATGCAGGAGCTCGGACAGGAGATGCAGTACGAACTCAAAAAGCGCGGCGAGCATCTCACTATACTCGGTGCGACATCGGGGGATACAGGCTCTGCCGCGGAAGCAGCCTTCAAAGGCCTCACTTCTGTCACGCTTTTCATGCTGAGTCCGGAGGTCGGCATGAGCGCATTCCAAAAGGCGCAAATGGGCATGCTTTCTGGAGGAAATATTTTCAATGTAAGCGTGCGCGGGCGCTTCGATGATTGTCAGGATCTTGTAAAAGAATTGAAGCAGGAAGAAGAGTTTTCCAAGCTTGGTGCGGTGAACTCGATAAATTGGGGGAGGATCTCATCGCAGGTCCCGTATTTTGTTTCCGGATATTTGCAAGCCGCCGCACACATCGGAGACCCCGTCGACTTCGTTGTGCCGAGCGGGAATTTTGGCGACATGCTCTCCGGCTATATCGCCAAGCAGATGGGCGTACCCATCCGTCGTCTCATCGTCGCGACCAACGAGAATACCGTGCTCGATACACTCTTCAAGACAGGTATCTACACACTTGCTTCCGCACAAGTCACCTCGAGTCCGTCCATGGATATTTCAAAAGCGTCGAATTACGAACGCCTGGCATTTGATGTACTAAAGGGAGACGCTGCAGCACTTACGCGATACATGAGCGAATTTGAATCAAAGAAGAGAGTTGACCTGAAAGACTACGGCGCAAGCGCGGAGGACTTCACGGCGCTTGGATTCTCGAGCGATAGCTCGTCGCATACCGACCGCTTGCAGGCGATACGGGATGTATACAAAAAGTGCGCCTATGTCATCGACCCACATACGGCAGATGGGGTCTCTGTAGGTTTTCGAGAGAAGAAATCAGACGGAGTGCCCATGGTCTGTATGGGGACAGCGCTTGCCGTGAAGTTCGAGGAAACTATTCAAGAAGCGCTCGGATTCGTTCCAGAGCGACCGGTCAGATTCAAGGATCTTGAAAGAGGATTACCAGAGAAAGCATTTCATGTCATCGATGTCGATGCGGAGCAGCTACGACAGCTCATTCGCAAACACGCGCCCGCGGCTAATTCGTCAGATGTGTCTTGACAAGCGAGACGGTAGGAGTCGACTAAATGGGAATTTCTTCTAAGATTGGGTCATGGCCCAACCTCATCACCTTGTTTTGAATACGGGTGCCTCGATGCCGCTTGTGGGATTGGGTACGTGGAAATCTGCACCCAACGAAGCAGGACAGGCGGTGGAGTATGCGCTCGAGCAAGCGACCTACCGCCACATTGATTGTGCTGCTGCATACGGTAACGAGAAAGAAATAGGGGCGTCCCTTGCGGGGGTGTTCAAAAGGGGCAAGGTGCGGCGCGAGGATGTTTTCATCACGAGCAAGCTCTGGAACACCGCGCACGCGGGGGATGCAGTGCGTCCCGCATGTGAGGAGACGCTCACGGATTTGGGGCTCGACTATCTCGATCTCTATCTGGTGCACTGGGGGATGGCGACGTCTGATGGACACTGGGCCCTCGATAAAAACGGAGTACTCGCTCTTGAGCCGGTTTCCTACCGAGAAACATGGGAGGCGATGGAGGGTTTGGTGGAAGCAGGGCTCGTAAAAGCGATCGGGGTCGCGAATCTTTCCGTCGCGCAGCTCATCGATCTCCTCTCGTACGCAAACATCAAACCAGCGGTAAACCAGATCGAACTGCATCCGCATCTCCAGCAATCACGCCTCGTCGAATTTTGTCAGTATCGCGGCATCGGCGTCACCGCCTATTCACCGCTTGGTCGGCCAGGGTACGCAGAGATGACCGACAAGCTCGTCGAAGACGAGATTATCACGGGCATAGCACGCGCACACGGAAAAACTCCTGCGCAGGTCTTGCTCCGATGGGGAATACAGAGAAACACTGTTGTCATTCCGAAAAGCATTCATCCGGACCGGATAAAAGAAAACATCGACGTATTTGATTTCGAACTCTCAGAGGCAGAGATGAGGGTGATCGCAGGACTCGAGCGGGGATTGCGGCTCGTTGACCCATACGAGTGGGGAAAAATCCCGTATTTCGACTAGGATTTCATGCCCACATTTATCGGTATCGTCGAGAGGGGATCCAAGCGCGCAGAGGCGCTCGGGTATCCGACGATAAATATTCCACTCAATGACGAGAGCGTCTCGGGGGTCTACGCGGCGCGGGTAAAAATCGGCGAGGAAGAATATGAAGCGGCCGCGTTCGCGGATCAAAAGAGAAAACTCCTGGAAGCGCATCTTTTGGATTTTGCAAAAGATCTGTACGGGTGGAATGTAAAGATAGAATTGTCGAAAAAGATACGAGAGAACAAAAAATTCACAGACGATACAAGCCTGCGCGAAGCGATTGCAGAAGACGTTGCTTCCGTGCGACAATACTTCGCACACCTATGACCCCCCAACGTTCGCTTGTTTTCTTCGGCCCTGCTCTCGTATTCTTAGCAGCAGCGCTTTGGGCCACTGACGCGCCCTTCCGCACACACCTGACGCAGGGCCTCGAGTCGAATTTCATCGTCCTCGCCGAACATGCGTTTTCGTGCCTCATTGCGATCCCCATCCTCCTTTTCAACTGGGCCAACCTCAAGCAGATCTCCGCTCGCGAATGGCTCGCGATCCTTTTCATCGGTGTGTGCGGTTCTGCACTCGCGGCGGTCGCCTTTACAGAATCATTCCATTACGTGAATCCGTCGGTCTCAATCGTACTCCAAAAGATCCAGCCGCTGATTGCGATCGCACTTGCATGGTGGATCCTCGGTGAGCGCATGCACAAGAATTTTTGGCTGTGGGCCGTGATCGCACTCGGCGCCGCGTACCTCGTGAGTTTCCCTGACCTCAAGCCGCAACTGTACGAAGGAGAAGTGTTCAACCCCAATCTGATAGGCTCCGCGCTCGCCCTCACGGCCGCACTTCTCTGGGGCGCCTCGACGGTGTTTGGAAAATACGTCCTGCGCACCGCCGCATTTCAGACGCTCACCTCGCTCCGCTTCGTCGTCGGCTTGATTTTTCTTCTTATGCTCAATGCGGCACAAGGGACGTTTCCCGAGGCCGGCACGATCACTGGCACCGATGTGCTCTTCCTCGTAATCGTCGCGTTGACCTCCGGCGTATTCTCGCTCTTCCTCTACTACTACGGCCTCCAGTTCACAAAAGCATCGATCGCGACCATCGCCGAGCTGGGCTTTCCTCTGGCTGCGGTTTTCGTCAATGCCTATTTCATCCCCGGCAATCAGGCAGCGGGGACGTATTTTGGCCTCTTCGCCGGCCAATGGCTCGGCACCATTCTTCTCCTCATCGCGATGCTTATGCTTTCCCGTGTGAATCAAGAAACAGCTGCCATTGAACTTCCTGCCGCCCGTGCTTAAGGGATCCGGTCTCTGTCCGCAGGATTGGGTTATTTTCGCGCTATGAAGACGTCGTAATTAGTTTCCCCTTTTACTTTTACGCCGGATTTTATTTTTGAAAATCCAACATCTTTGAGAAGTTGGGCAAGTTCTTCGTTCGACAGCAAATACGAGTATGACGGGTACGTCCTAACTTCTCCTGAGTTGAGAAATACGAGCTGCATCGTCCACGAGCGGATCTTATGTATCTGATCATGTTCGATCCGCCATGTCATTCGGACAGGTCCATGCTTTGTATTCACGGTCCCGATATCCTCTTCGTGCGGCTTCTCTTTTTTGTTGATCACGTCTACATAGAGAACACCACCACGCTTCAGTACGGAATAGAAATTGCGCAGAGCTGTCTGGATCTCTTCCTGCGAACGCGCGGGCACAATCCAATTCTGCTCCCACGATGCAGCGTATACAAGAGAGTTACCGCGACAGTAGACAAGATCAAACTGTTCTTTGTCAAAAAATCTCTCGAGTTCAGACCATGTGGCATGGCGGGCCTCTATCCCAAGACCCCGCAGCTTTGCGTTCAGCCCTATCTGTCGCACCATCTCGCTACTCTTGTCGGCTGCCGTCACATGATATCCGCGTTCGACGAGATCGAGTGCAGGAAATCCGGAGCCGCACCCAGCATCGAGGATCAAAGACTTCTTATCGATACCGTAACTCGTGAGAATGTGTATCAATCCCTCAATATATTTTGACTTATTGTATATCTTATCGAGGCAAAGGTCCCATATTTCGGGCAGACTGAAGAATACCTGGTCATCGCGAGCGCTACCCATACCTGTATGTCCCCACTATAATACAAAACATCACCTATGGCCCGCCACACTAAGGATTCCAAGAAGGTCGATAGGCCGGGCCGTCATGTGTCTCAAAAGACCCGTGTTATGGTCTTCGGCACCTTCGATATGGTACATGAAGGTCATGTAGATTTTTTCCGACAGGCGCGCGCACTCGCCCGTTCGACGGGCTCAGGGAAATCGAAAAAGCCGTACCTCATCGTCTCCGTTGCCCGCGATCCTATCGTCGCGCGGATCAAGGGGGGAAGACCCCGGCGCTCAGAAAAAGAGCGGTGCGCACTCCTCGAGCGCAACACGCTTGTTGACGAAGTGGTCCTCGGGCAGGAAGACGGTTACATCGAGCATATCATTGCCGCGCGGCCGGGTATCATCGCACTCGGGTATGATCAAACCGGAGAATTTGTGGACCGGCTCGAGCACGACTTGACGAATGCCCGCGTAAAAGTGAAGGTGGTGAGACTGCAAGCCTTCCGGCCGGAAAAATACAAAACCTCAAAACTCGTATGACAAAGTACCTGGGTATTGACTATGGATCGAAACGTGTGGGCATCGCCATCTCCGATGAAGCGGGGACCATTGCCTTTCCGCGCACGACGCTTCCGAATGACGAGAAGCTGATGCCACAGCTCGTTGCACTTGTTGAAAATGAGAAAATCGGAAGCATCGTTGTCGGTGACACGCGCTCTCACGGAGGTAAAGACAATCCCGTGACCGTCGAAGCGGAAGCATTTGTCACAAGCTTACAGGCAGTTGTCACTGCGCCAATCGAGCGTGTGTGGGAAATGTGGAGCTCGATGGAAGCATCGCGGTATGCAGAGAAGGGAAATGAGCACAAAGACGAAGCCGCTGCCGCCATTATCCTGCAACGATTTCTCGATATGCGGAGAGCGAAGTAGAATGTGGTTATGCCCGAGATTCTCTACGACGATTTTGCGAAGCTCGATATCCGCATCGGTATGGTGATTGCGGCGGAGCTCGTGCCGGAAACCGATAAACTTATCAAATGCACGGTGGATTTTGGCGAACTAGGGATGCGCACTATCGTATCGGGTATTGCCGAATGGAAAAAACCGGAAGAGCTTGTCGGGCAGCAATTGCCCTATATCGTGAACCTCGCGCCGCGCACGCTGCGCGGAGTCGAAAGCCAGGGGATGCTCCTTGCCGCGAGCGATGAAGCGGGCGTTGCGCTCATTCGTCCGGAGCGGCTGGTGCCAAAGGGGACCCGACTTCGCTAAAGCTTCGGCGGGCGCGGCGAAATTGAAATAAAACACTCGTTGTCGTCGCTGACGATGTATAATTCAGACATGCAACTCTTTAAGAGTAGTTCTCGTTTTGGAAGTGGAACCCACGCGCTTTCCAAAAAATTCGCGCGATGGTTCCCCACGCCCGCCATGATCTACCCACGCGCTGTAGGTATCGATATTTCAGACGCTTCCATCAAATGGCTCGCTCTCGCACCATATCAGAGCCGTTACCGAATAGAGACATACGGCGAGATCCCGATCGAGACAGGCGTCGTGGTGGGCGGCGTCATTCAGAATGTCGAGGCACTCGGCGCTGTGCTCGGCGAGGTCAAAAGCCATTTTGGCGGCATTGTGTGTGCACACTCCGCGTTGCCCGAAGAAGCCGCGTACGTCTTCGAACTGCACGTACCGGAAGGAACGGATCACGATCAGGCGATCAGCATGATCGAATTCGGTTTCGAGGGTCGGGTCCCGATCGCACCTGGGGCGGCGGTATACGATTACGACGTCATACAAAAGCACGACGACGGGATCGGAGAGGATATTGGGGTGGCCGTTTTCTCGCGTGACCTTGCCGAAAGTTACGTTGCGGCATTTGAAATGGCGGGTATACAACTTCTTTCGCTCGAGCTCGAGGCCCGCTCCATCGCGCGAACAGTCTCGCTCGGATCGGCCGATGAACCCATCACGCTCTTGGTAGATTTTGGCCGCGCCCGCACAGGACTTGCGGTACTGAAGCGGGGGATACCGATTTTCACCTCGACCGTCGAGGTCGGCGGAGATCTCGTCACGCGTGCCGTCATGGAAAAGCTTTCTCTGTCGGGAGACGACGCTCAAAAATTCAAGAACGAGCAGGGTCTTCTTCCCGACGCGGGGCCAAAGTCTCCCGGCGTTGAGGCGATCGTAGGGACGGCGTCGGCTCTCGCAGATGAGGTCGCACGCCACTACCATTATTGGGACACACGCAGAAATGAAAAAGGGGAACGCGTGACACCGGTCGGGCGCGTGGTCTTGGTTGGCGGCAGCGCCAACCTCAAGGGACTTACAGACTACATCGCAGCGCGGGTGCAGGCGCCGACCGTCGTCGGCAATATCTGGCAAAACGTGTGCAATTTTGATGAATATATTCCGCCGCTGGACGCACGCACCTCAATGCAGTACGCGACTGCTGCCGGACTGGCGCTTCGCTCACTTTCTATATGAGCAATCTCCTTCCCAACGATGCGAAAAAGGAAATATGGAGCATGTATCGCGCGCGCTTCATCGTCGCAGGCTCTCTCATGGCGCTTATTGCGGCCGCGCTCTGCGTGCTCGCACTCTTGCCGAGCTATCTCGCGCTTCGTGCTGACGGAGCCGGAAACTCTGCACCAACCACTGCTTCGAAAGCAGCAACCGAGGCAGATCGGGCAGCGATCGCCTCCCTGCGGGCAGTGCTCACGTCACTCTCGCCTCTTGTGGCTGCGACAACGACCCCCACCGCCGCGATCGGCAAGGCACTTTCCTTGCGGCCCGCCACCATCTCGATCGACCACGTCACATACACGGGAGGTGATTCAGGGACGATCATGCTCGTCGGTTCTGCGGCGACCCGCGAAGCGATCAACGGGTATCGTCAAGCGCTTGCTGCCGACCCGTATTTCAAGACAGTCTCTATTCCGGTCGGCGATCTGGCCGGCG
Source organism: Candidatus Kaiserbacteria bacterium RIFCSPHIGHO2_02_FULL_54_11b (assembly GCA_001781275.1). GTDB lineage: Bacteria > Patescibacteriota > Minisyncoccia > Phycocordibacterales > UBA2100 > UBA10103. The sequence goes on from MFLH01000049.1 coordinate 11,534, forward strand.
CCCCCGGCGCCCGCTTCTCACTCTCGCTCTCGGGTGATTTTTGAACCTCTATGTTCTACCACACATCTACATCCCTCGTCATGCTGGTCGTAGCGCTTTGCGCGTGGGGCCTTGTCGGATTTTTTGCATGGAACATTGGTGTAGACGAGAGCCAGCGCCTCGTGGGTGCACAAGATGCGCAACGAGCAACGATCGCTGGCGCATCTTCGGCGCGGACGCATGCGCTCGCGCTCGAGACCGCCGAAGAAGGGACCGCACTCAAAGGTCTTTTGAACGTTGATATTGTTTCAACCTCAAACATGATCGAGGCGGTGGGGAAGGCTGCCGGCGTAAGCGTAAAGCTCGGCGACGCACTCCCCGAGAATCTGCCGGTTTCCGACGGCATTCCCCTAAAGGCGATTGGCTTTGTCGTTGCAGTCGATGGGAGATTTCCGGCGCTCATGCGCGCTGCCCGATTATTCGAAACATTGCCGATCCCATCCACGGTCACGCGTCTTGATATCGAGCATGCTCCGCGAGGTGCCGGAAAGACATCGGACATCTGGCATATGAATGTGTACATCCGCGTCTTAACAACATCAGACATCTCGTCATGAAGTTCGGCAGCACACTGTGGAGAGATCTGCGCGAGACTCTGAGGGGGAAGTATGAGCCGGCCCGGGTCCGTGTACTCGCAGATCTCTATTGGCGCACGCTTCTCACCGTGACATTTGTTGCGCTTGTACTCGTATTTTTATACAGCACGTGGGGACTCTTGCGGATCCTCGATAGTCTCGGTGCGGCACTCGACACGTCGGCCCCGCCCCCGGCTGCGCTCGATCGCTCGGAGCTCAATGCGACGATACAGGCGTTCGAAGCACGCAAGACGCAATTTGAAGACCTGAAAACAAATCTCCCTGCCGCGATCAGAGATCCCAGTATATAACGTTGACCGCACGCGTCCGCACAGCTACTCTGTCAGATGTATCCGAAGCAGGCCCTCGTAGTTCAATGGATAGAACTGCGCTCTTCTAAGGCGTTAATGTAGGTTCGATTCCTACCGAGGGCAAAATAAAAAGGCGAGTGGGCGGTACAGGACTCGAACCTGTGACCTTTCGCGTGTAAAGCGATTGCTCTACCAACTGAGCTAACCGCCCATCCTGAGAGTATACAAAATAAGCTTATCTAAGCGAATCCCAGAGTAAATTAAAAAGCCCGCGACATGAATCGGCAAGGGTCTCATTTTCTACGATTACTCCTGTGGGGTTCTTACCAAACGTCATAAGCGCGATCTTGTCGGCGTAGATATCAAATTCAATCGTGAATTTATATTTCTTTGCGTTGAAGAATTTTACCTTTCGGAACTCGACGTTTGAACGTTTGTCCATCTCGCGTACCAGAGAACTTTCAGGCGCGATCCAGCGGAGAGGAATCCCGGCCTTGACGCGCTTATCAACAAATTGCTTTTGGTGATCGGGTTGCGTTTCGAAGACATTTTCTCCAGATGAGATAGCAAGATATTCACGTTTTGAGCCCCTCGTTATTTTTAGAGTGAATAAGATGTCGTTGAGAATTGTTTCCACACCCTCCCGCCCCTCAAAAAAACGGATCTTTGTTTTCTTGTCGTGACCGGTGGTTGCGTGCAGGAGAGGAATGAGGGTGCGCAAATCGCCGAGAGAGTTTTCGAAACGGAAGAGCAGGGCCTCGGGTGATTCTGCACTGAAGAGCCTACGTGCTCCGTCGAGATGGTAGGTAACAAAACCCTTCTCTCTGAGTCTTTCAAGCATAAGGTTCACGGTACTTCGCTTAATGCCAGTGGTTTTCGCGATTTCAGCCACAAAGAGCCCCTGTTTATTTGACAAGAGAGCGAGATAGATATCCACCTCTCCAGCCTTGAGGCCGACTTGTGAGAGTGCGTTTTTGACGTCTCGCGGCATGGGAGTTTGATAACATAAATAATGTCAATTTGCAAAGATTTTGACACATTGCACGATATCATCCGAACAGCTCATTCTGTTCGCTGACAGCCCCATAACCCAAGAGGTGAGCCATGTCACAGACACTACGAACGGCCGCCGACATCGCACGGCGCTTTCCTCATTTACCGAAAACCTACATCGCTGCCGTTGCAGAATACGATCGGGATAAGCGATTCGGTGTTTCCGAAGAGATGCTCGACTACATGCTCAAAGATGGGCAGGGCGTCCCACTTTTCTCCGACCCAGTCGCGCGGCAGTACTGGCCATTCCCCGAACTGCTCCAATCGAAAACCGAACGGGCGTACGGGGAAAGTGACAACTGGGAAATGCCCGAAGATTATCCCATTCCAGAGAATAACAACTGGCAATGGAAGTACTCGGATCGCATCGTCTGGCGCGAAAATGCGTGCAAAGAAATATGCGCGTATTGTTTCGAGGCGAATCGGGTGTTGTTGCGTTCCAAACCAAAACCGCGCAAAGAAGATTGGCCGGAAGGTATCGCGTTCATCCGCGAACATCCCGAAATTCGGGAAGTGATCTTCTCTGGCGGAGAGCCACTTATCGTGCCTGACTTCCTGTTGGAGCGTCGCTTGGCGGAACTCCGTTCAATTCCGCACATAAAGAGCATCCGCATCCATACAGCACGAGGAAAGCACGACACGAGCAGGCTCTCTGAAGACTTCGTGGCACTATGCAACCGGTTCGCGGTCACCGAAATCGCGTTACACATCCTGCATCCGCGACAAGTAACGGAGCGTTTCCGTGCGGCAATGGAACGTCTCGCAAAAGGCCACGGCACCATGCTTCGTGCTGCGCATATTCCGATATTGCGCGGCGTGAACGACGAGACGCCAGTCTTGATGGAGTTATGTGAAAAGCTCGTGCTCTGCGGCGTGAGGCCATACTACTTCCTGCTTGAAATGCCGCCGACTTCGGGCATGCACAAAGAACGACTTTCGGTACATCGGATGGTCAAAATTGTACGACCGCTCGTGGGTAGGTCGTTCTCGCACATGATGACGGCGGAGCCGATTATCGTTGCACGGGGTGGGAAGAAAACGATTCCGATGGACAGGACCCACTTCATGTTATCGCCGCTTGAAGTGACGGATCAAATGGTCTGGTCCATCGACAACAAGAAAGTTCCGCTCAAAAACTTCGGGACAAAAACCGTGTACGACCGTCGTTTTGAGGTTTTCGGATTCTTTGGAACCCCAGACTTCATCTACTCGCACTACCAAGGTCGGCCGGTTGTCGTGTTTAAGAATTGGAAAGGTGAATGGGAAATGTATCCCGATGCAGCAGATTAGAGCCAGTGGACATCGGACACGAAATTCAGAGCCTGGACGAAAGCCCAGGCTCCACCTTTTTAATGTTATTTTGTGGGGATGGAAATCGAAGAGGTTCGATGTTTCGTTAGCGGGAAAGTGCAGGGGGTCTTCTATCGCGACTTCGTCGCGAAGCACGCGAGGCACCTCGCGCTCACTGGGTACGTAAAAAATCTGCCGAATTTCAAGGTGGAGATCCTCACACAAGGATTTCGTGACAATCTTGAGAAATTTCTCGAGCATGCGCGGCGAGGGCCATTTCTCGCACGGGTATCGGATATCGACATCGAATGGAGAGTGCCCAAAGAGCGGCACGCCTCGTTCGAAGTTGTTTTCTAGAGCATCGAATGGTATAGTGCCGCGACATGAAAAACGCAGTCAAAATCTCGCCCGTGGATATGGATGCGCGCAAAAACCTCGACCTTAGGCCGGGGGACACTGTGCGTGTCTGGCAGAAGATCGAGGAAAAAGGCAAGACCCGTCTTCAAGCATTCGAGGGCTTGGTGCTTGCGCGCAAACACGGTACCGAAGCGGGAGGCACGTTCACCGTGCGCCGCGTCGCCTCCGGTGTCGGCGTCGAGAAAGTGTTCCCCATCTACTCTCCGATGATAGACAAAATCGATCTCGTGAAGCGCTCTCGTGTGCGCCGCGCAAAGCTCTATTTCATCCGAGACAAAGTCGCCCGTGAGTCCCGTCGCCAGCTGCGCCGCACCCGAATGATGGTTAACGTCTCTGGTGTCACAAAAGTTGTTGCAAAAGCAGAGGAGCCGGTGGCCGCCGAAGTAGAGGCTGGAGCGGAAACGAAAAGCGAGTAAAATACAATAACTGCCCGGGTGTTGAAATTGGTAGACATTTATCCTTGAGGTGGATAAGCCCGCAAGGGCGTGGAGGTTCGA
>MFLH01000050.1 GCA_001781275.1 Candidatus Kaiserbacteria bacterium RIFCSPHIGHO2_02_FULL_54_11b
CCTCCTCGACGTTTTCTTACCCTATATTTTAGAGATTTGTCAATAATAAAAACGCCCGCGTGTGGAGGCGCCGCTTGCGGAGGGGAGAGAGAACTCATCACCGCACGCGACGCGCCCGCACCCAGGCGCACTTACTATTTAGATTAAACGCTTCCCGAATCTTTCCCCTATTCGCGCGAATATGCGCAGGTTTGTTCCATCTCTGAGCCCGTCAGGAATGATGAACTCGGGAATGGAGGGGACGCAGCTTGATAGTTGCGACGTCCCCGTCGTGCCTCGCGCGAACCGCGAGGACTTGGAAGGAACTACTCGCCAAATTGGACGTGAATTTCGAGCTCGGCTACGCCCTCCGTTGTCCAAACCCCGAGACGGAGCCCTTGACGTTCATCAACGATACGATCAAGTGATCGTCCTGACTCCTCAAGCATATCCGCGTAGACGGATAGCGTTAGTCCGGAAGATGGAACAACAATCATCGTTTGCGATGCGAGAGTGTATAGGGCACCCGTGCTGTGACGCACGTCCGATAGCGGACCACTCACTACAACACCTTCGCAGTCCTCGATCCAAAGTGAATCGAAGAAGTCTGCGAACGCCACCGGAGCCGCATATTCCGGATCATCGGGGTATCCCGGCGCCCGGAGGTCATCGAATCGATCCTCGAAGCTGATTTCTTCGATCGTCGTCGATTCACATGTGGAGAAGACCCGCACGGCGCCAACGAATGCGCGGGAATCGCCGAACGTGAGTGGCTCCGTATCCGTCTCGATTTGCACCATCTGCACACATCGATCGGGATTGGCCGGAGGCGACTCGATTTCGACATTACAGGCAGGTGAGATGACTGCCACGTCGATGTCGGAATCGGAGTCAGAGTCCGTGTCGGTGTCGCTATCTGCATCCGAATCCACATCTGCATCGGTGTCTGCGTCCGAGTCGGAGTCGACATCGCCGTCGCTGTTCGAATCCGAATCCCCATCGGCGTCGACTGGAGAAATATCAGGTTCCATTTCGTGGCTCCCTACCTCCTGATGCGATAGGAAGCATCCACTGACCGCGATTACCGTGAGAAGCATCCAGAACTTCATCATCACATCCTCCTTGGTTAGTCCCGATCTTTCGGGAGTGTTTGTTCTTGTGAACCTCGACCGAGTTGATCAAACGCCGAAATTCAGCATCAGATCACCTCGATCGAGATTGTTTCAAAGAACTTTCAATCTCTGAATTCACCATTTCTGATGAACTCGGTGATTGAGGGATGAGCAGAAGTGCGCATCCCCGTGCCTCGCGCGAACCGCGAGGACTTGGAAGGAACTAGTAGGCGAGTGTACAGCCCGCGACAGGCAGCGTGTCGATTGCCGTGATCTCCTCGCTGATACCGTCGCTCCAGGCGATGTCACCGAGGTCCAGACCGACGGTTACGCGATCATCCGTCGCGGCGTCACTTGTGTCCAGGGTGACGATGAAGGTCCGAGTGTGGTCGGCGGAATTGCTGCCGACAATCTCGGTCTCCTCGAACGAGTCGAAGTCGACGTCACCCATCGTGACACCGGCCAGGTAATTGTACTCGGCGAGGAGGTTACTCTCCATGACGCTGTCCTTGTACACCCGTACAGCGCGCGGCGCAGTCGTTTCGATCGTCGAGCCGACATCGAGGTTGAACCTCGAGATCGTCGCCGAGTAGCTGCCTTCGTTCATGGCGTTGTTCACCACGAACTTGGCGACGGTCTGCCTCGAAGAGCTTGACTGGGGTCCACACGGACTGTCCGCGGCCCGAGAGATCGTGATCCTGGTGCGGTAGATGGTGAAGACGTTCGCGAGAACATCCTCATCCTCCTCACCGAGACCATAGTGCTGTGATGGTCCGTCGATGGACTGACCACTGGACCGGCCAGTCGCCTGCACCGACACCGCGGGAACATCCGGTTCATCCATTCTGATCACCGGCTGGAACTGGTCTCCCGACCTTCCGCCGCCTTCCCACGATGTGACTTCCGCCGTGAGAGACACGGGAATTATCCCACCGGCCGGGACCTCCAGACTCAACCAATCGAAGACCGCTTCGCCCAGGTTGTTCAACGAGGCAAGCGTGCCGCCGATCTGCGCGCCGGTATCGGCTCGCCGGAGTTTGAGGTTCCAGAGCGAACCGAGCCCAACAAGTAGATCGAAGTGGATCGTCACCTCGTCGACCACAACGTTCTCGAGCAGCCTCGAGGCGCTGAAGTCGAAGCGGGCCACCTCCACATCTTCCGCCCCCATGACCAACTGACGGCCGGGGGGATTGTGCGGATCAAGGGAAACCGTAAGTCCCCCCCGCTCTGCCAACCACAGCCGTTGGAGATCATCGAGATCGGCGAGGTAAGGGGCTCCGCTTTCCATCCCCGCCGCGATGACTTCGGACACGTTCACGACGCCATCCGTATCATCGTTCACGTCGCCCAGGCTTGAGAGGGAATGTTCGCGCATGACATCAGCGAACACGTGAAAAACGATCCGCTCGTCAACCCGCACCCTGAACGGTATCCGCGGCGTGAAGGCATAGGTCATGCCTTCTAAGTCGGTCAACCAGCCGAACACTCCAGCCACGCGAGTACCGTCTCGGAACGTCAACTGGAGATTCTGGAAGATGTCGGCCATCGTGTCGCCGGTCGCATCCACATCCATGTCGTCGGCGAGGATGATTTGAGTGATGTCCACATCCTCGCAAAGCGAGGTCACGGAGAAGCTGCCGACAGCTATCTCCGATCCCAGAACACCGCTGGGCAATTCCGGACTGGCGTCAGGAATCTCCCAGTTCTTCTCGACAAGCAGACAATCCTGCTGGTCGGCATCGGCATCCGAGTCGCTGTCCACGTCGGCGTCGCTGTTCGAATCCGAATCGGAATCCGAATCGGCGTCGGCATCTGCATCCGAGTCCGTGTCGGCGTCCGTGTCGGAATCAGAATCCGCGTCGCCGTCCGCGACGAGCCGCGGGTCGTCAATCAGACCCGTCGAACCGCCGCAACCGACCAACGCAACCACGACGCACAGCATCATCTTCTTCATCCGAATTCCTCCTTCTGTATAGGCCAATTCGTACGAATAGGCCTATGATGGCTAGACCTCGAACCCCCGAACCATTCAGGGACTCAAGACTGTCCACGTTGCGGGCCTGCAATCACTTTGATACCATGACTTTCGTATGAACGGCGAACCTACAAACCACGAGATACTCGAAGCCATCCAGACGTTTTCCTCGAGCGTTGACCAGCGTTTTGATCGAGTTGATCAACGACTCGACCGAGTCGAGGCCACCATGGTCACCAAGGACTATCTGGACGAGAAACTCGCCGATCTCCGCGGCGACCTCGTCGTGCTGACTCGAAAAGAAGATGCCAAAGTTCGGACACTTGTTGAAATCCTCCGCGAAAGGAAGGTGCTCACTGACGACGACGCCAAACGCATCCTTTCGATGGAACCGTTTCCTCAGCTGGCTCTCTGATATCAAGCAACTTCTGATCCGCGCCGCACTGGCGCGGTTTTTTTATTCCATCTCTGAGTCCGCCTTCCGTGTCATCCTGAGCTTGCCTGCCTGCCGGCAGGCAGGTTAGAGCCGGGTTTCCTGTTCTGAAATCACCACCGAAGTGATGGTCTCGGTACAGAAAGGAAGAGCTCTGTTTGCCCCATCGCAATATCCGTGCTACGCTCTCTTATATGAAACGCGCTACCTCAAAACATTCTATTCAACTCCGGGGTTCACTTTACCCGGTTATTGTTCATGAGGACGAAAAGGGCGGGTATTGGGCAGAGTGTCCGGCGTTCGAGGGTTGTTACACCCAAGGCGAAACACTTGAAGAGACGTTGGACAATATCACCGAGGCCATCCACATCTGTCGAGAGGAACTTGCTCCTCGCCAAGCTCGGAGCGCGGGACAGGGTGTTAGCCTTCATCTTGTCCGCGCCTGATATATGGGTCGCTTGGCAGGAGTCTCTGGACGAATTGCCGTCAAAAAGTTTTTACAACTCGGATACTCCATTACGCGCCAACGAGGCAGTCATGTTCGGCTACATCATGCTGATCCAAAACACCGACCTCTGACTGTTCCACTTCACGCGGAATTGAAGAAGGGACTCTTGCATCAACTTATCAAAGACGCGGGATTAACAGTGAAGGATTTTTTAGACTTATGATTCTATAGGAGTTTTGAAAACCGCCCCACTAATCGGGGCTGTTTTTTTATTCTCCTCATCTGAATCCTCCAATCATAGTCCCCGAGCGCAGTCGAGGGGCTACCTTGATGAGTTCGGATGAGAAGAAGCGATTATCACTTTTGCGACGATCGTTCAGAAAGTGATAATTTATTATTTTCCTTTTTTACTGTTCTGAAATCACCACCGAAGTGATGGTCTCGGTACAGAAAGGGAAACGCGTGTTTCCCTTCGCCGCAAGGTGAGCCCTCGCGACTTTCCCGGCATACTTTCGGAAGTCGGGACGTTTGGGCACGAACAGAAGAGACTAGTCGGAGACCTCCGCGAAGGTGCGCCAGTAGTTGTTGATGTTCCACGCCCGGTTGAGGGCGGAGACCACTTCCACGCGGTTGGGCGGCGTTCCGACCATGCGAGCGAGACTCGCGAGATAGTCGTGCTCGCGCATGACGTGTTCCTTGGTAGGACCCGCCACAACCCTCACCGACACCACCACGTGCGTGACGCCCTCGAGAGCCGCATCGTCGAGCGGCTTCTCCTCGAACTCCCTGCAGTCCGCGAGGTACATCTCCTTGGTGAGGACGATGACCAAGCACTCCTCGGGCGGAAGCGCATGCTCACGCTTTAGAAAGAGATCAACGCGGCCGTGGAGCACTCGCATCACGTAGTGTTCAGTGGACTTGGTCCTACGGCCGACACCGCTCGAGACGAGGGGGAGTACGTCCAGCGGAAGCTTGATGCGCCAATCTTCTTGCTCGTCGTCTGGCTGGGTGTTCTCGATGAAACTCGGAACACACTGGAACACGATGCGGGCGAAGGCCTCCTTGTCGAGCACCTTCGGCCCGATGACAAGCCCCTCCTTGAGAGCCGGAATATTCGGGCTGAATGCCAATCGGGTCATGTTTCCCTCCATCGTAGAGAACTTCTCCACGGCAATATGCCGCAGTCCATCGCTCCTCGATTGGCCTCTCGATTTGCATCAAGAATCCAATTGAGGGGCTGAATGGCTCGGCTGAAGATCGGTTATTGATTCGTGCTCGGTGTTATGATACTGTCGTTTTATATGGCCAGTCTTCCTCTACGCTTTAAGACTAAGCACCGTGAACGAACCGTCGTGGTCGAGATGGATGCCAACAAACTAGAGCGTTTGGCGTCTGCTTTTGGCTTTTTCAATCCGGATTTCCTTGCCAGCCTCGACCGCGCCGAGCGGGATATCCGCGCCGGCCGCGTACGCAAAGTTTCCTCATTGAGAGACCTGCGCGCGTGACGCTATGATCGAACTCATCATTACTGATGAATTCGCAGAACGATATCGAGCACTTCCCGCTTCAATTCAAAGGAAGTTGGAGAAGCAGGAACGACTTTTCCGGGAGAATCCGTTTCATCCGTCGCTTCATACCGAGAAGTTGGAGCCACGCGCCAGACAATATTGGAGCTTTCGTGTCGATCGGACCTATCGGGTCCTTTTTCGTTTTTTGGACGGCCAGACCGTGGCGCTCATTACGGTCGGCACCCACGACTGGGTGTACCGATTACATTTTTAATTTATTGTTTTTCCTGTTCTGAAATCACCACCGAAGTGATGGTCTCGGTACAGAAAGGGAAACTCTGCTGCCCCACCGCAATATGCATGCTGCACTTTTTATATCTATGATTACACCGACAAAAACTGTTCCCCGCGATCGACTTCGTTTCCTGGAACACGAAGTTGCGCGTTATCGTTCCCTGTTCATTTCACTGGTAGGCGAGGATGCCGAAGGCGCGTATCGTCCGGAGCTCGTGGCGCGCGTGTTGAAAACTGCCAGTGAGCGTCCCACCAAGATATTCCGGGGAGCATCTCATTTTTTTGCCGACCCCAAACGGACATGATTACGTCAGATTGATTGGCATGGGGTGCTGTGGTATCATTATCCTGTATGGCCAGTAATACCAAGACCATCACCATCCCTCGCGAGGAATACCGCGAGCTTAAGAAGATTCGTTCCCGTTTTGAACAGGTGCTTTCGCTTTTGGATGATTTTGAGACAGAAGATGTCCGTCTCTACAAGCCATCCTTCTTGCAAAAGCTCAAGCGAGCACAGCGCGATCTCGCCGCAGGCAAGTATCGCGTACGCAGTAGATACTAGCAAACGGTTACTGTAGGACAGTCCGCGGAGCTGGTCGTTCGTGTCGCTGTTGGATAGCAAACACCAGCTTCAGCCGCCGGTCAATCTCGCGTTTGAGGAGGAGAGGA
>MFLH01000051.1:0-2587 GCA_001781275.1 Candidatus Kaiserbacteria bacterium RIFCSPHIGHO2_02_FULL_54_11b
AGATTGATGGCCTCATCGGCGCCACGCGAGCGCATGTTGCTCAGCTGTTTGCCTTTTGTAGGATTTACCATCATCTCCTCGCCTTTCGAGGTATTGCCGATCACCATCCCCTCGTAAACCTCGACGGCGGGGCCGATGTACAAGACACCGCGCTCCTGCAGATTCCAGAGCGAGAATCCAAGCGCTTTGCCCGAAGCCATTGATATCATGGAGCCTACCTGCTTGCGCTTGATCTCACCCGCGTGCGGCTTGAAGCCGACGACGCGCGACGAGAGAATGCCCTCGCCTTTTGTGTCGAGCACGAATTGGGATCGATAACCGAGAAGTCCGCGCGTAGGACCTTCGAATATGAGCCGGACCTGATTTTCATGTACTTTAAGATCCGACATGACGAACTTGCGCGTCCCCAAGCGCTCAATGATGGCGCCCTGATACACACTTGGCGTATCGATGATGACTTCTTCGAATGGTTCGAACTTTTTGCCTCCCTCCTCGTGGAAAATAACCTGCGGTTGTGAGACCTGCATCTCATAACCCTCACGTCGCATGTTCTCGAGCAAAATCGCGATGTGTAGTTCGCCACGGCCGGAGACATGGGAAACATCTCCAGAATCAAAATCTACCTTGAGGCCGACGTTGACCTCGAGCTCGCGCTCGAGCCGGTCGCGGATCTGGCGCGACGTGACGAATTTTCCTTCCCGTCCGGCAAAGGGAGAGCTGTTGACGAGGAAATTGAGCGTAATGGTGGGCTCGTCGATAGCGATCGCAGGAAGCGGGACCGCCTCGGAATTTGTCGTAATAGTCTCGCCGATGAAGATGTCAGGCAGACCCGCGATCATGACGATATCCCCTGCGGTTACTTCCTGCGCCTCTGTCTTCTGCAGCCCCTTGAAGGTAAACATCTTCGTTATTTTCCCGCTGCGCGTCTCGCCCGTCGGCTTCTTCACGAAAACAGGCTCGCCCATTTTGAGTGCACCTTCGTACACGCGCGCGATGGCAAGGCGACCCAAGAAATTATCGTAGCCGAGGTTGAAAGGTTGAAGCCGCGCGGGGACACCTTCGCCTGAAAACGACGAGGATGGGACATGCGAGAGAATGGTGTCCAAAAGCGGTGTGAGGTCTGTGGATTCGTCCGTGAGTTTGAGCTTTGCAATGCCTTGCTTGCCTATCGCATACACGACCGGAAAATTTGCCTGCTCGTCAGAGGCACCGAGCTCCAGAAAAAGTTCAAGCACCTGCTCTTCGGTGCGCGCCGGATCGGCCGCCGGTTTTTCTATCTTATTGACGACAACGATGGGCTTGAGTCCCAGCTCGAGTGATTTCTTCAAGACAAAACGCGTCTGTGGCATGGGACCCTCTTGTGCGTCAACGACGAGCAGGACCGAGTCGATGCTACGCAAAACACGCTCGACTTCGCTCCCGAAATCGGCGTGGCCCGGCGTATCAACGATGTTTATCTTTGTATCTTTGTAATAGACCGCTGCATTCTTGGAATAAATAGTGATGCCGCGCTCGAGCTCGAGCGCGTTGGAGTCCATCGAAACCCCCTCTTCGGCCACACCCATCTGCCGCAAAAGTGCATCGGTCAAGGTGGTCTTGCCGTGGTCGACGTGGGCGATGATAGCTATATTTCGTATTTCCATAATAAAGTTATTGGTGTCTCCTACTTCGCCAAGGCTTCGTAGGACGCTTGGACGATGTCCAAGCGAAAATGCCTCGTTGCCGAGGCACCGTGGCTCCATTGTGCCCTATTTCATGCCTTCCGTCAAGGAAAAATTCGTCACAACTGCGCGTCGATGGCCGCTGTAAACGTCGCGAGTTCGGCAGCACCCGGGATCAGGGTCTTTCCTGTGATGAAACCGGGAGTCCCGTTGATGCCAAAGCTTGTGCCTTCCGCACGATCGGCATCGATCGCACCTTGGTACTTGGCACGATTTGCCGCGACATCAGCCTTTACCTTGTCGGCATCCACGCCCGAAATTGTCTTCATCAGAGCTACGATACTCGCTTCGTCACCAAAGCCGCCATGCTCTTCGTCTTGCTTCTCGTACATCCCCTCCCGCCATTCCCAATATTTGTCCGGATAGAGACTCCAGACCGCACGTCCATAGAGTGCGGCCGTCGTGGAATCGTCGCTCAAGAACGCATAGTCTTTAAAGACAATCTTGAGTTTGCCGGTGTCCACGTAATCCTTTATTAGTGTCGGTATCGCGGGTTCGAGCGGGATCTGCGGAATACCCCCCATTTCGACTGCTTTGCAATACGGACACTGGAAATCAGACCAGTATGCGAGCACGACCTTTGCATTCTTGTTACCGATATACGGATCGCCGTCGATTTTTACGTCTTTTATATCAACGTTCGCTGTCGGCTGCGGACCACCTCCAATAGAGTCGCCGCTTTTTGAGAGACCGAAGAAAAGTCCGCCGCCGATAAGAGCACCCGCAAGGACGATGGCAAGCGGCGTGTAGAGACCGTTGTAATTTTTTGCTGCTGACTGCTCGGGCATAGTCTGACTATTCTACACTATTCTCTGAAAATGCAAGTGCGAATCCACTGATTGCATCCAATGGAATCAGTGGATTCG
>MFLH01000051.1:2609-5854 GCA_001781275.1 Candidatus Kaiserbacteria bacterium RIFCSPHIGHO2_02_FULL_54_11b
ATCTGGAACCGCTGCACCGCACTCACCGTGAGCGCGCCGAAGCGACTGGTCTCGGCACCGGGAGAGCCTGCACCGCTTGCGGCGATGCGCGTTGCGCTGTCTGAATTGAGAAGTCTTTGGAGCGTGCGGACGTCTTCACCGACCGAGCCGAGGGCAAGTGTACGGGCGATGGGCGCTCCACTCACTTTCGGCGTCGCAGCTTTTGGTTTGTCTAAAGGATCCTTGATCGCGACTCCGGCGAGCACATTCCAAATATTGGGATCCTGTCCACCGTCGAGCTTGAATATCGAAATGCCGCGGACGCCGAGACGCTTTGCCAGATCGATCTTTTGTTGCATCGATTGCGCATCCGGCCAGTCAAGAAGCCGGTATGTCAAGTTGGAGTTCTTTTGATCGGCATAAGCGGTCGCCGCGAGTACAGCGAGATTTCCGAGCACGCTCTGCGAGACCGGCGTCGTCGAGGTCGGCAGGTTCGAGAAGTAGGTGAAGTACAACTCACCTGAGGAGTTGCGTACCGGCGTAATGCCACGCTCCTGCGCTATCGGCAGTGCATACCCCGGATTGAAGGTCCAGAGAATGTCGTACACATGCTCATTATTTGCGTAGGTCGTAACCGCATATTCGTAGCCATAGGTGGGTACTCCAATCAGTATCTTTTTCTTGTCGATGTCTTTCGACATGTAATTGATGACTTTCTCCACCCAGCGTATATCTGCGACCGGTGCGTGGAGCTCGCCTGTCGCCTCGACTTCCGCCGCGAGCTTGCGGTCGATCCGCTGCTGATCGTATGCCATCAGGCGCACGCGATCGCAGTACTCGTTGATGACAGGAAGATCGTTCGAGAAAATACCCGCATCGGGAGGTACCGTCGTACCGTAGTATCGATCCTCATTTGGTAAACGTGTTTCGATCGTACACATCAACCACTTCGTATCGAGACCTTGTTTAAGCTCTTTGAGAAAAGACGAGAAAAAGTCCTTCGTCTTGGCGTATTTGAATTCGAAGTCGATGTCGATGCCGTCATAGCCTCGTGCGTTTACGAGCGTGACGATCTCGCTTACGAGCCTTGTTCGTAGCGCTTGGTCGCTCAAGACTTTGTGCATCGTTTCGCGGTCTCCCGACATGAGCGTCGGTATCACCCGCACGCCTTTGGCTTTTGCCTGCGCATTGAACACGAGCCAGGTAGGCGTATCGGTGGCCGTGCCGTTGTCAAAAAGGGTGCCATCTCCTCGGAGTGAAAACACGAACGGATTAACTTCGGTTAGCTTGTCCAAATGCGGCAAGGTGTCTCTCGTGCCGGTCGCAACACGCCAGTATGGTATCCAGCCGGTGACTTCAAAACTGGTCGTGGTCGTCCCGCCTGACACACCGCAACCCACCGTGTTGATCGCGGCGCGCGTGAGAGGACCGACGGTGCCCGTCGCTGAAATGCCTTTCGCCTTCTGGAAGTTCCTGACCGCAGTCTGTGTCGCCGGGCCAAAACGAGGCGTTATGCTTGCCGCAAAATATCCGTTGCTCTTGAGGAATGTCTGAAGTTTTGTTACCTCGCTGCCTGTCGCGCCAAAGGCAAGATCGTGGGATATGGCAGTGCAATTTGTTGTCTGTGCGAACGTAAGTGTCGGCATCACAACCGCGACGAAAATCGCACACAAAAAAAGCCTGAGGTGATTCACATTCATATAGACGCGTTAGTATAGCAATTCTTGCACGCACTGCGGGTAGTTACGAAACGAGAGCCGCAAGCTTAAAGGCAATATACAGAAACCCACCGAGTAACATAGCCGGCACGAGCAAAATGTACACCGTCCGCATGCTGCTATTTTAGCACCTAATACCACGTCGCTTCGCCATTACCTGAAAGCGGAAAGGCGGGTCCGAGATATTTTGGCTGACGGTTGGCGATAACGTCGAAGATCGCTTTGATGGAGGCCGGGATCTCGCGCACATACTCGTAGGGAGAGCTCTTCCCTCCCGCCGCAACAACGCCGTGCGCATCGAGCCCCAGACGACGTGCTATCCAGAGCGCACGCGGCAAGTGGAAATCTTGCGTCACGATGGTGAGCGAGTGCGCGAGGAACACCTCGCGCGCACGATACATACTACTGTAGGTATCAAAACCGGCATGGTCGAGGAAGATATCCTGCGGCTCGACACCTGCGTCAAGGAGGTATTTGCGCACGGGTGTTACTTCATCGTAAGAAAGCGAGCCACCGTCGCCCGTGACGAGGATTTTTGAGACCTTGCCGCTCGTATAGAGCGCGATCGCCGTATCTGCCCGTTCTGCGAGGATGGGTGAAGGAGCACCGCGATAGACCGATGCACCCAAGACGAGTGCGGCTTCAGCGCGTGGCACTTCTTCGATCGATGAGGTGATGAAAGGATCGACCGCGATGCGCATCACGATAGGCACCATCATCGAAAGCGCGAGGAGCCCAAGCGCAATTACTAATGCGAGTCGGTAGTAGGCACGGATGTAGCGCATAGATGGGTATTATGCCTTGAACGCTGGCCAGAGACGAATCTCTTGGATTATTGGCCCGCACAAGCTTGTGCGTGCCTGACCCGCCTCGTATCTGCCTCCGGCAGACACTCGGCCCCTGCGGGCGCCCTCTTCGGGCGGGGTCAACTATTGGATGACCTGGAACTGCAAGGTCTGGCTGGTGCCTTGGCTGTTGGTCACGTAGATCGGATACGAACCCGGAGTGACCGGCTGCGTGAATCCTCCCAAGCAACCCGGACCAACGATGTCACACACAGAAACAGAGTACGGAATGGTGTAGTAGATCGTCGTGCCGTTGTACGAGGGAACGTTGCGCTGGCCTCCGATGCCGAAATGCACCACGTTGTCGTACGAGCTAAAGCCGCTTCCCTGCAAGACGATTTGATTGCCCACGCGACCCCACATCGGTGAAAGCGAAGAGAGCGTCACTGTGCCCGTGGTTCCGCCCGAGACAACAACAGATGCCGTCGCGGTATTCTGTTGGCCTTGCGCGTTGCTTGCCGTAAAGGTAACTGTGTACGTGCCCGCCTGATTGTACGTGTGTGTGAAGGTGAAAGTCTGTGTTCCCTGTATGTACTGGCTCTGCGGCGCTGCGGCAGTGTAGTAGTACACCTCATCACCCCAGCGAACAGAAAGCGTTGTGTATGTGTACGATGGCGCCGATACGGTCACGCTCCATGTGCCCACCGAGCCGATGGCAAGCGTGTTAGGGCCCGAGACGTTCGTGATCTGCAGGGCACCCCCT
>MFLH01000051.1:5880-6558 GCA_001781275.1 Candidatus Kaiserbacteria bacterium RIFCSPHIGHO2_02_FULL_54_11b
TTGGAGATCGAGACATTGTAAGAGCCCGGAGTAACGACCTGCGAAGGATAGCCGGAGAGGTACGAAGGGACGATAAAGGTGAGCGTGCGGCCGTCGTACGAGCTCACGTTCGTCGAGACGATGCTGGTGCCGAATCGCACCGTGTTCCCCGTTTGGCTAAAGCCGGAGCCGTAGATTGTGACGGTGGAACCGACCGCGCCGGAGACCGGCGAGAGATACTGGATGTTCGGAGTGCCGTAGCAATTCGTGTACGGATATACGCACGTAGTGCCCGTAATGGTGAACGGAAGCGAATTACTCGTGCCGCGCGAATTCGTCACGTATATCTGGACGACGCCGGTGAGATACGATGGAATGGTGGCGGTAAGCGATGTTCCGTTGTACGAGGAAACGTTGGTGACCGCCTGGTTACCGACGTAAACGGTATTGCTTGAATAATCGAATCCGGTGCCGTAGATGGTGACGGACGTGCCGGCAGCTCCGGAGACCGGTGAGAGATACTGAAGATTTACGTTGGTGTTGCAGTTGGTGTACGGATACTGACACGTGTTTCCGGTAATGCTGAATGTGAGCGTGTTGCTCGTGCCACGTGAATTGGTGACGTACACCCCGACGCTACTTTGGTTAAGTGACCACGGAACCGTGACGGTAAGCGATGTGCCATTGTACGACGGGATG
>MFLH01000052.1 GCA_001781275.1 Candidatus Kaiserbacteria bacterium RIFCSPHIGHO2_02_FULL_54_11b
AAGATTCGAGGTGATGGCGAACGCTCCGACGACACCGTCGAGCGAGAACGCGGCATCGAGTATGTTGAGGTAGACAAAGAGGGCGATACTGCTTTTGGCAACGACCATGCCCGCCTGCATCTCGAATGCCTGTGCGATACCCTCGATACCGATGAAGAGGATAACGCCGATAAGCCCCGCGACGAGAATGGTCGCCGCCGAAAGCGGCACAAGGAAGGCGCAGAGCAGCAAGATCGCAAGCGTGAGTGCGACCTCGATCGCCTCGATGCCGCCCCAGCGGGAAAGATATTTCTCGATGATAACGATCCAATGCACAATCTTGCGGTCGTTGAAAAAATACTTGAGCGAGACGAGGAGCAGAAAGGCGCCGCCGAACGACGCGATAGCGATGTGTGCCGCTTCGAGATAATGTCCATACTGCACCGGATCGAAGATCGCGAGGTTGAGCACGACGAGCGGCCCGAGTCCCGCAGCCGCCGCGACGATGAATATGGGGAGCACGAAACGCGTACCGAAGACGGCAACGGGTATGCCCCACTGCAGGAAGCGCTTCTGCCAGATCGGCTCCATCCGCTGGAGTACCTTGGCGTTCACGACCGCGTTGTCGAAGGAGAGGGTCGTCTCCAAGACGGCAAGGAGCGCGACCGTAAAGAGCGCGGCCCATCCGCCCCAGATAAAAGCGGCGATGCACGCTGCAACAGCGACAACAGTCGGAAAGATGAGGATTCCCATACGCGGGCATGGTACCACACGCTGTTTTTGCACGTAAGAAATTATGCTAAGCTCCCGACGGATACAAATCGTTCCTTCAGGAGGACGCGATGCAAAGTCTGACTCTTAGAGAACCCGTAGTTGTTGACGGATACGGCTTCCTTGGCCAAAGGACCGGGATCCGACTCGCTCCACGGAATCAAAGGGGCTGGTGTGTTCGTACGATGCACCCGCTCCTCGGCACATACGATCACGAGATATCTGTCGCACAAATACGCAACGGAGCCCATTGCCTCTCAGTCGCCGGAGGGGCATGGGGAGGGTGGCGACTCGATATTGTCGAACACCTGCTGGCACTTCGGAGCGGCATGCACGTCGATGGCATCGTGATATGTTTTCCTACACATGGCATACCCTACACGGGGCACGCCGAGAACTTCGTCAGAGCCGCAAAACCTCTCCTCGAAGAAGGGCCACAGCTCTCTGCGTATACAACAACGCGGACAATACCGCGCATCTACACGGAAGACCGTGCCGGTTACGTCGAGTTCGAACCCGCCACGCGAGGAGGACTTGTCGTCCATGTATCGGTGGACTACAAGAAGCTCGGAGGCTACAGAGAGTTTGTGTGGGACTCTTCAAAAGACTCCTTCGAGGCGATCGCGAGTTCGCGCGGTGAACTCCGCCCGTCTTTGCGCCTCGTCCGACGAGCAGCCGTGGAGTTTGGATGGCCGCACAAGGGCGCGTTCGTTGATGCGCGAACTACTCCGGGTCCGCAATTCTTGCGTGAAGTACTGGAACATCGCGTCATCGACGCACTGGGAGCACTTAGCGTTGTGACGCCGGGTGGCGGGCACCTCATCGGTCGATACCGCTGCCACCGTGCGGGACATGGTCCTGATACTCTCCTCGTGCGAGCGATCGCGCAGGGGCTCGTCGAGGTCCGCAACTCCACCAAGGTCGCAGCGTAGAAATCTCGATTGGCATCGACCAAAACTGGCTACCTGCGCTCCGCGCGCAGGTAGCCAAGCTTTTTTCGTAAGACGTGATATAGTGTTCGGCATACAAGATAACCGTGGTGTTTGGATAGGCAGCTTGCCCTGAGCGTGTCGAGGGGTGGAGGCTGAAATCTAAACATCACCCAAAAGACAATGGAAAAGAAGGTGTATTCTCTCGAGATTGGGGGAAAGACGATGTCTGCCGAGTTCAACGACTGGGCGGATCAGGCAAACGGTTCGGTTTTGGTGCGGTATGGCAACAGCGCGGTTTTGGCAACCGCTGTCATGGGCCGCGAATCGGACAAAGATTATTTCCCGCTCTCCGTCGAGTACGAAGAGAAGTTTTATGCCGCAGGTGCCATCCTCGGCTCGCGATTTATGCGCCGCGAAGGGCGCCCGTCGGACGAGGCGATTCTCTCCGGTCGCATCGTCGACCGCACCATACGCCCCTTGTTTCCCAAAGGAATGAAGAGAGAGGTGCAGGTCATCATCACCGTACTGTCTATTGAGGAATACGACACCGACATCTTGGCGGTCAACGCCGCATCCCTTGCAATAGCGACCTCCGATATTCCGTGGAACGGACCCGTCTCATCGCTGCGCATCGGCCTTGAGGAGGGAAATGAGGCATTCATCGTGAACCCCACGTACAAACAGCGCGAAGAAGAGCTCCCACCGAAAGCGCTCATGGATCTCACCGTCTGCGGAAAGGACAATCTCATCACCATGATTGAAGTGGGCGCACGCGAAGTAAGCGAATCGACACTCGAGAGATCCCTCGCGCTCGCAAGCGAGGAAATCGAAAAAATGCAGGCGTGGCAGAAAATGATTATTGCCGAACGAGGGAAGACAAAGTGGGAATTCAAGGCGCCGGAGGCGACGCCTGAGCTCATCGCGACATTCGAGGAGCTCGTCAATCCAAAGCTCAAGGCTTCGGGCGGCAAACTACCGAAACAAGAACTCGGTCCGATGAAATCCGAATGGATGAAAGCGGCAACCGAGAAACTTCCCGATATGCCGAAAGGGCAAATTGATTCATACTACGAGGAGCGTTTGGATGCATTCGTGCACGAGCTCGCCATAAGTGAAGGAAAGCGTGTCGATGGCCGTGCCCTCGACGAAATTCGTCCGCTCTTCGCGCAGGCCGGCGGCGTTTCGCCCGTCATCCATGGCACAGGCATTTTCTATCGCGGAGAGACCCATGTCTTGGCGGCCCTGACCTTGGGCGGCCCCGGAGATGCACAGCTCCTCGATACGATTGAGAACCAAGATACGAAAAAGTCATTTATGCTCCATTACAATTTCCCGCCGTTCTCGGTAGGGGAAACAGGTCGCGTTGGCGGATTCAATCGCCGCATGACAGGTCACGGTGCACTCGCCGAGAAAGCACTGCGAGTCATGATGCCTTCGAAAGAAGCGTTCCCGTATACGGTCCGCATCGTTTCTGAGTGTCTCGCCTCCAATGGTTCCACCTCAATGGCCACGGTCTGTGCAGGCTCAATCGCGCTCATGGATGCTGGAGTCCCTATCACACGCCCAGTCGCGGGAATCGCGATGGGTATGATGTCTGACGGAAAGACACACAAAGTTCTCACCGATATTCAAGGCCCAGAAGACCATCACGGAGATATGGACTTCAAGGTAGCGGGCACGTCCGAGGGTGTGACCGCAGTCCAAATGGATGTGAAGGTAGAGGGCGTGCCGCTCAAAGTGCTCGCCGAAGCATTCGCGCAAGCAAAGAAAGCGCGTTTGCAGATTCTCGACGTCATCACAAAGGAAATCGCAGCTCCGCGCCCTGACATCAGCGAGCGCGCGCCGAAGATCCTCACTATTGTCGTCAAGAAAGACCAGATCGGACTCGTCATCGGTCCCGGAGGCAAAATGATCAATGGCATTCGTGAACGCACTCTAGCAGACGACATCACGATCGAAGAGGACGGAACGATATTTATCACCGGAAAAGGCGGTGCGGCCGAAGCAGCGCTCAAAGAGATCGCAGAGCTCACGCGTGAATACATGGTCGGCGACAAACTTGAGGGTCCGGTCGTCCGCCTTATGGACTTCGGTGCCTTTGTGAAGCTGGGGCCGACCGCAGACGGACTCGTACATGTCTCGGAGGTTGCTCCGTTCCGGATCGGTAAAATATCTGACGCGGTTGCGATTGGGGACATCGTCCCCGTGGTTATCAAAGAGATCGACGAGAAAGGAAGGTATAATCTGTCAATCAAAGCTGCCGATCCGGAATGGGCCGCACGCAAGGGGCTCAAACCGGATACGAGCGGCGGCGAATACAATGGCGGACGAAACGAAAGACCCCGGAGGAAATTCTAACGACGACACAAAGCCGAAGGCGACTTCGGTGCCGCAACCGCAGCCACAGCAAAAATCCATCCTGCCAGAGTTGGGCGAATCCGACGTGCGCATTCTCGAAGAGCACGTGACGCATGCAGCATCAAAACCCGCTCCGCCATCCCAACCAGAACCTCAGCAGGGCATGCCGAAGCCTAGCGAGCCGCCAGTGAGCACTGTGCCGCCCCCGCCGAGCGCACCGGCTGTACCAGAAAGTGTGCCTGAAATAAGACTTCCTCCTGCACCTGCAGCACCACCGCCGCCCACCCCTACACCTCCAAAAGCGACGACGCCTGCTCTGGTAATTCCGCCGCCGCAAATACCCCAATCTGATCCTATCGCCGAGGATGTGGGCCTTGTTCTTCCAGCACGCAATCCGGCTCCTCCTCCGGTCCCCATGCCACCGCCTGCCCCACCATCCGTACCGATCCCCACGCCGCCACCAGCGCCAGCTCCTGCAGCACCTCCGGCCATGCCGCCTCCAATGCCGCAGACAGCGATCACGCCTAATCGAAATGTTCCTGCGATAGGTAACGATATTGCAAAAATCCTTGCAGACGTGAAGCTGCCCGAGCGCCGCGAGCCGGTGATCTCAGGTGAAAAAACGATAGCGGAGGCGCAAAAGAAATTTGATACAAGCATCGTGGGCTCCGCGATGCACGACCCTGCGGATAAAGCTGCCGGAGCGGCGCCGGCCGCGAATACCGTGAGCCAAAGCGGACCAAAAGAAGCTGAAAAAAACCCGAGCAGCGTCGCCGCTGTCCACACGCTAAAAAATGATCTTCAAGGTGTCGTTCAGGACAAAAAAATATCACTGGTAAGAGCCGTTTCCCTCGAAGAAGACCGCAGGGCCCGCAAAGTGGCGCCGGTAGAAACGCCGGCCACACAGCAGCGTTCAAAACGGACATTCGCGATCATATTTACCACGCTTATTCTCCTGGGACTCGGTGTCGCAGCGCTCTTCGGCGTTTTCTTCGTCATGAACCAATCACAGGCACCGCTCCCGACCGATACGAGCTCGTCGATACTTTTCGCAGAACAAAGCGTCCTGCTTCCGCTCGAGGGTCAATCTCCCGGCGACCTCAAACGCCTCCTCGAGTCAGGCCGCGCGGGCTCTGGTGGGGCGCTCGGTTCCATTACACGCATTATCCCCGTGATCGTGGCAGCGTCCACTGACGATCCGGTACAAAACCGCGCTGCGACATTCGGAGAATTTATGACAGCCATCGGAGCACATCCGCCGGAAGAGCTCCTCCGTGCTCTGGGGGGCGATTTCTTCTTCGGAATACACACGGCCGACGAGAACGCTCCGCTCTTTGTTGTTCCCGTCACATCACACGACCACGCGTTCGCAGCGATGCTCAATTGGGAAGAGGTCTTGAATGCTGATCTTGCCCCCGTATTCACCTTCGTCCCCACTCTCGCGTCCGACGCAAACGGCCTGCCAGTGCAGCGCACGTATCAAGATGTCGTTATGCGCAACTACGACGTACGCGCGCTCAGAGATGATGCGGGTGATATCCAGCTCTACTACTCGTTCCCGACACAAAATATCCTTGTCATCGCAGAAAGCCCGTATTCATTCACCGAAATACTGAGCCGTCTGCAGGCCGGCCGCAAACTCTAGCGCAAGAGCCGGACACTTTGCTATACTCTGGGACATGAAACACATCACCGAAGAACAGCTCGAAGAATTACGCGGGGCTTTGGGCGCGGAGCGCGATTCGGTCGAGGAAGAATTGGCTACGTACGGTCGCGTACAGAATGATGCCGGTGATTGGCAGGGGAGCACGAGTGTCGACGGTCAGGAGCCCGACCCGAATGATGCCGCGGACCAGATCGAGGAGTTGGCCGTCAATGTCCCGCTTGTAGAAGAGCTCGAGAAACGCCATCGGGATATCGTGGACGCACTCGAGAAAATGGAAGATGGCACCTACGGCATCTGTGAGGGGGGCGAAGAGGAGATTCCGTTCGATCGCCTTGAGGCGAATCCTGCCGCGCGCACGTGCGTGCAACACGCCTAAATCTCATTCACATATGTGCAACGCGGCGGCGCCTGTGGGCGCCGCCGCTTGTTAGAATTGCACGATGGGGGAGAAGCAGAAAATCGCTTCCGGATTCGCGCGCGTCTTCGGCGCGCAGCCGATGCTGCCAAAAGGTACTGTCGTCTCGGTAGAGTGCGACATCGTGAAAGGCTTACACGCCTACACGATTGTTGGCCTGCCTGACAAATCAGTGGAGGAGGCAAAGGACCGCATCGCCGCCGCGATAAAGAATACCGAATTCGGGGGAGAAGAACTCGAGTCGCCCAAACGCAGCAACAAGAAGATCGTGCTCTCTCTCGCCCCTGCAGCGCTCAAAAAAGAAGGTGCAGTTTTTGATCTGCCGCTTGCTCTTTCATTTCTTCTAGCCTCCGAACAGATCCGCTTCGACCCGACAGGCAAGATGTTTGCGGGGGAGCTCTCGCTCGACGGTACGCTCTCTCCCATCCTTGGATGTCTTTCGATCGCATCGGCCGCGCGCGACGCCGGATTTACCGACCTCTACGTTCCGGAAAATAACGCCGCGGAAGCATCGCTCATTTCCGGATTGCGCGTGCATCCGGCTTTCTCTCTCGCCGACGTGCTCGAGCAACTCACAAAACCCGATACAAAGAGATCCGTTCGACGAGCACCTCCTGTGCACGTGCACGACGACACGGCGCTCGACGAGATCCGCGGGCAGGCCAGCGCCAAGCGCGGACTCATTATTGCAGCAGCGGGCGGACACAACATCGCGCTCTATGGTCCACCGGGTACGGGGAAAACCTTGCTTGCCCGCGCAACCGTCTCGATCCTCCCCGATCTATCCGAGGAAGAGATGATAGAGGTGACGACCATCCATTCGCTTTCGGGCACTCTAAGCGGGCACGCGATATTTCGGCCGCCGTTCCGCTCTCCCCACCACACCTCGTCGTACGCCGCACTCATTGGCGGCGGCTCTACGGGCATCCGCCCGGGCGAAGCAACGCTCGCGCACCGCGGAGTTCTTTTTACTGACGAGTTCCCCGAGTTCCACCGAGATGTCATCAATGCTCTGCGCGAGCCCCTTGAGGATCGGGTAATATCCATCGCTCGCGCACATGGCTCGGCGATATTTCCTGCAAATTTCATGCTCATCGCCGCCTTGAACCCGTGCCCCTGCGGATTTTGGGGGACACAGCGGTGCCGTTGTATGCCGCACCTCGTAGAAAAATATCGGAGAAAAATTTCCGGTCCAGTTGCCGACCGTATCGACATGTGGGTCTCCGTAGGCGAAATGTCGCCCGAGACACTTTCGACGCAGAAAAAGGTCGGCTCGGGAGAGACGAAGCGTGCACGCGAGACGGTCGCGGCAGCCCGCGAGAGACAGCGTGCGCGATTCAAGGGTGTGCACAACACATCCACCAACGCCGACATGGGCCCCAAAGAGATCGAATCGCTCGCGGGGCTCACGCCAAAGGCGGAAGAAACGCTGCAGGGCGCGGCGCGCTCGATGAAACTCTCGCCGCGCGGATACCATCGCACTATCAAACTCGCGCGCACCATCGCCGACCTCGCCGCGAGTAATACGATTGAACCATCGCACATGTTAGAGGCACTCCAATATAGAGCCCGCGAATTATGAACCGAGCATATGTTCCCGATTTGTCCACGCATAGCGTGGGTACAAATCGCAATCCCCTTGGGGACTAGAGGCACTCCAATACAGAGCACGGGAGCTATAGAATGGGTGCGGCGGCCTGTTAGTCCAACAATCTGAAAGAGTTTCACGGGTGGCCGAGGCTCTGCCGCCTCGGCTTTCCCGAAATCGTTTATTCTGTATACTGCTGCCGTGAAAACGATGTCACGCAACAAAAAGTTCGTACTTGGCGCCAGCGTCCTTCTGTGCGCAGCTGCATGGCTCTATAGCAACCCTCCTACGCAGGAACCGCAACCCGAATCTGTTCGTCAAACAACCACGGAAACGATCTCCGACGGCACTGTTACACTCTCGTACTCTCCAAAAGAATTTGGGCTTGCTGTTTCCTCTGAGCAAATCCTGAATCGCGCCTATATCCCTCCGTGCGATCCTGACTTCGAGTATTGCCTCTACTACATCGGACCCGATTATCAGAGCACGAATTTTGACGGTGCGGGAATGCGCGTAAAGAGGCGTGCCGATCTCGCGACACAAGCATTGTGCCTACAAACACTTCCGCCAGAAGGCAATACAAATACCACTTCAAGCATGTCGACCTCCCGAGATTTCGCCACGAGCATCATCGCACCGCTCGGGAACGCGGCAGCCGGACACTACGCGAATGGTGCGCTCTTCCGGCTCTCATACAAAGGCTCGTGCTATGAATTCGAGACTCGCATCAGCGCCTCACAGTATGCGAATTATCCGCGAGGTTCGATCAAAGAATTCATGCCGTGGGATCAGAGGGCAATGAACGAGAAGCTTCTGCAGCTTCTCAAAGAGATGACCCTGCCCGGGGGCGTGAAGCCATTTTTGGATGTGCCGTAAGCCGTACGATTAGATCGTTTCCTTGCTGTCGGAGAAAAAGATATTCGCTTTTTTGATGTCGAGGGATTTCAAGCGTTCCGAGACAAATTCCTGCATCGCTTTCTCGCTTTTAAATTCGATGACTTTCGTATCATCAATAACCGCCCATGCACTCACCTCGCGCAGGACATCCGTCTTACTGAAGACGATATGTGTGACACCGTTCATCCGGATGGCACGTTCGAGTGTTTGCATGTTCATCCAATTGGTCTGGCGGCGGCGGCCGGTCGTGGAGCCGAACTCTTCTCCGATATCGCCGATCTTGTTGAATACTTCACCTGCCGGCTGGAATTCCTTGCTGCCAACGTACGTCTCGTAGATCTTTGCCACTCCCCATACATCACGAATAGCATTGGCCGGCAGACCGTTTAAGAGCGCGCCGGCTGCCGTACAGTGGCTCGAAGTAACGAACGGATAATCGCCCCAATCAATGTCGAGTCCGAACCCCTGCGCTCCTTCGGCGAGGATGTGTTTGTCGCCCGTGGTCTCAAACCACTCCTCGTAGAGATCGATGAGATACGGTTTGAGTTCGGGAATAGTCTCCGCACGCACGCCAGTGCGTCCGTACTTTTCGCGATAGGCGGGGCCGTTGCCTCTGCCCGTCGTACCGATCGCGGCACCAACCTTCTTGTCCTCCTCTTTATGCGCCGAGGTAATGATGTGTGCGTTTTCCGCGACGAAAATCTTTCCTGTTGTATCAATGCCACCGTCTTCGAGCATTTGCAGCTCCTTGAAAAATTGTTCCGGATCGACGACACAGCCGTTGCCGATGACGGATCTCACACCAAAAAAAACGCCCGCCGGTATCTGATGGGTGACGAATTTCTTCCCGTTATGAAAAATCGTGTGGCCCGCGTTCGCGCCGCCGTTGTAGCGGAGCACGTGGGTATAGGAGTTTTTGTGGCTTAAATAGTGGGCGACTTTGCCTTTTCCGCAATCTCCGTACTGGAGATCGACTATGACATCCATCGTTAACACAACTGCCTCAATCTATCATTTTTGCAGGCGAAGTACAAGCGCAAAATAGATGCCGCGCTGTTAGAGGAGTGCCCGAAGTATGAGAAACACTGTCTGTAAAAGATTGTGCATACGTTTAGAATGGGTTGCGGATACCGTTGCGGATCTCGAAGTGGAGATGCGAACCTGTTGATTTGCCGGTCGAACCCACGTAGCCGATAACCTCCCCCCGCTCAACCTGCTGTCCCGGCGATACGGCGACTTTCGATTGATGCGCGTAGAGTGTCTGGCTTCCATTGCCGTGTTGGATGACAACGTAGTTACCATACCCTCCGTTCCACCCACCCTGCTTGGCTACCATGACCTCGCCTCCTGCTGATGCGAGGATCGGGGTACCGATCGGTGCGGCGAGGTCCACGCCGTTGTAGCCGTGGACACCCTGAGTCTTTACGTAACGTGCAAGCGGGATCATGTAGTACCCGATCTCGGCCGCAGAACCTTTCGGGCCTGAGCTCAAGACGGGGCTCGTGCCTGCAGAGTTTTTCTTCACAGAGGCGGGGGCAACCGCGATTTCACCGTCGGGGATGAGGATGTCTGTCCCGACGACGAGGTTTGCGTCGTCAATATCATTAAACGTTGCTATTTCGGTTGCGTCTCCTTTAAATTTCTTTGCGATGGAAGCAAGCGTGTCGCCCTTCTTCACCGTATATTTCACGCCGGTGACAGGCAAAATGGTGAGTCGTTGTCCTATTCTTAATACGCTTCCTCGTGGCATGTCGTTGGCCCAGAGGATGGTGTTGGGAGAGACTTGGAAGAGCTTCGCGATGCCATTCAAGGTATCGCCTTCGCGTACGACGTACACGCTGATCTTCGAATTCTTCGGTTTCTCGAGATCGGCGATAGTGCCTGATGGACCTTCCGCAGGCATGAGCGCCGAATCGTCGACGATGACAATATCGCCGCCGCCACGGCCTGCCGTGGGATTGGCATTCATCGCGGGCTTCGGAAGCGCCATCGTCTGAAGGTTTCCGCCGCCCGAGGATGCTTCTCTCTGCTTTTCGGGAGCGTGAAGGATGGCGGCAACAAAATCGCCGATGACGCCGGCTCGTGCGGTCGCAGGGCTGAGTGCCCCGAGAACCAATAACAGGGATATGAGAGTAGCCGCCGAACGAGCGGGTCTGAGTGATCTATATTTCATCGCTCGCGGACGTGAGAAGTCCCGCTGCGAATCATTATGGTTACTTACTGATATAAGCCGTTTCGATGCTTTTCTGTCTGCTGAATTACAGACAAGCAAGACCTCACAGACTTTTCATCATGCTCCACGGGGAAAAGGGGTCTTTGGTACCTCCCCTGATATAGCTAGACGATAAGCCGTTTTTCAACGATGGCGCGTAGGATGATCTGGAATATGGCTCAAAATCTCGCTTTTATAGAGACTCGGCCTCAGGACTAGTTCAGCAATGCCACCGCTCGGTTCACTGTACCTTCATCGAGATACACGTCAACCGGCTTAAAACTATACCAGTGGATAACTATTCTGTCAATACTTTGAGCGGCTCGTGCTATAGTGGCCGAGTGAAGTATCTCGAAGGCTTAAATGCGGCTCAAAAAGAGGCTGTTTTGCATACTCAAGGCCCACTTTTGATCATCGCGGGAGCCGGAGCCGGCAAAACCAAGACCATCACGCACCGTATTGCGCATCTAATGGAAGAGGGTATTCCCGCTTCGTCAATACTCGCCGTCACGTTTACGAACAAGGCGGCGGGTGAAATGCGTGACCGTGTCCGCGCACTCATTCCGGAGAGGCGCGGCGGGTTACCGGTCATTGCTACGTTCCATTCGCTTGGAGTGCGCCTTCTGCGGGAATTCAACGAAGAAGCTGGGATATCGCGCAACTTTAGTATTTGGGATCACGACGACAGCCTGCGGGCGGTGCGGGCAGAACTCAAGCGGCTCGAGACGGAAGAGTGGACCCCGCGGCAAATTCTCGCTGCCATCTCGCGGGAGAAAGGGGGAGGACGTACGCAGAGAGACTACGACGAGCGCGCCTCGACGCGTCGAGAACAAATGGTAGCGAGGATCTGGGAACGATACGAACAAGAACTCGCTACGCAAAATAGCCTCGACTTCGACGACCTCCTGGTGCGCACGCTCACCCTTCTGCGTGAGTCGCCACGCACGCTTTCGCTTTTACAAAATCGATGGCACTACCTCACGGTCGACGAGTACCAAGACACGAGCAACGTGCAGTACGAGATGGTAAAGCTCTTGAGCAATGCGCACAACAACATATGCGTCGTCGGTGATCTCGATCAGTGCATCTACACGTGGCGACAGGCGGAGATCGGAAATTTACTTTCTTTTGAACGCACGTTCCCCGATGCAAAGGTTGTGCGGCTCGAACAAAACTACCGCTCTACGCGGACGATCCTCGCCGCGGCGAATGCGATCATCGAGAAAAATACGAACCGCATCCCGAAGACGCTCTTTAGCGAGGGCGGGACGGGTGACCCAATCGTCGTGCATGGCGCCTTGGATGAGCGGTATGAAGCATGGTTTGTCGCGGAGAGGGCTACGTCACTCATCGAACGTGGCGTCGGACCGCGTGAGATAGCCGTCCTCTATCGGGAGAATTCGCAATCGCGCGTACTCGAAGAAGCGCTCCTGCACGCAGGGTTACCGTATCAGGTCCTGGGCACACGCTTCTTTGAACGCAAGGAGGTAAAAGATGTACTCTCGTATCTGCGCGCAGCCCTGAATCCGAAAAGCACGAACGACATCGTACGCATCGCGGGGGTGCCGCCGCGCGGTATCGGTCGTGTCACGCTGGAGAAGATGTTTGGTGGACAGCCGCTCGGGTCGGCAACCGCAAAAGTAGTCGCGTTCCAGGCAACTCTTGCAAGTATCCGACATGCGATCAATACGCTTCCCGCGTCGGATACTGTGCGATTTTGCATCGAGGCGAGCGGCATTCAAAACATGTACGGTGGTAAGACCGAGGAGGACGCTGAGCCCCTCGGCAATGTGCGCGAACTCGCGAATCTCGCCGTAAAATACGACAGTATTGAGCCGCCCGCAGGGATCGAACGGCTTTTGGAAGAGGCAGCGCTTCAAAGCGAGCAGGATGAACTCGATATGGAGAAGGGCAAGGGCGGCATATCGCTCATGACCGCACACGCGGCGAAGGGATTGGAATTTGATGCGGTTTTCATCGTCGGGCTCGAGCAGGGTCTCTTTCCTTCAGTGCGCAACGACGAAGGACGTGACCCGGAGGAAGAGCGGCGACTCTTCTACGTCGCGCTCACACGAGCGCGCAAGTATGTATTTTTGAGCTACGCCTTCGAGCGTACAAAATACGGCACGCGTGAGCGGGCACTGCCTTCAGAATTCATCTCCGACATCGACCAACGATTATTCGCAGAAACAGAAAGCGCACCGCTGCAGAAAAAGCGCGGGCTACTCGATGACTTCTATGAGATCCGGTAGAAAAGGTGCTCGACTAGGACAACATTTCCTTACGGGGGCTTGGGCAGCGCGCTCGCTTGCACAAGCGGTGAATGTGCGTCCGAACGAAACTATTCTCGAGATAGGTCCGGGGAAAGGCGCGCTCACGAAAGAATTATTGGCAACGGGCGCGCATGTTATCGCAATTGAAAAAGACAGGGCGCTTGTCGAAAAGCTCTCGCAAACATTCGCGCAAGAAATCTCCGAGGGGAGGCTTCGGCTTGTCGAAGACGACGTTAGGAATTTCGAACCTGGTAGCTCGAAGCTCGAAGCTCGAAGCTATGTTCTTGCGGCGAATATTCCGTACTACATTACGGGAGAAATTATCCGTCAATTTCTGGAAACTACCGCGCAGCCGCGCGCAATGGCGCTCCTCGTGCAAAAAGAGGTCGCGGAGCGCATTGTCGCGCGCGATCACAAGGAGTCTATCCTCTCGCTTTCGGTCAAGGCGTATGGCTCGCCCAAGATCGTCGCAAAAGTATCGCGTGGGAATTTTTCTCCACCGCCTTCGGTGGACTCGGCGATACTACTTATCACCAATATATCGAAAGAATCCTTCGGTGACGTTGCTGAAGATGGGTTCTTCAAGGTCGTAAAAACGGGATTCGCATCAAAAAGGAAATTCCTCGCGAACAATTTAGCGGTTGTGTTCGGGAAAGATGAGACTCTGCGTGCGCTCACCGCCTGCAACCTATCGTCCAAGGTACGAGCCGAGGACGTGCCGCTCGAAAAATGGCGGGGCATTGCGCGGGAGTTATCGTGAATGCCGCGTTTCCCACTCGTGGCATGGCGTATAATGTTTGCATGCGGACCGTGCTCCTCTTTTCACTCGTCCTCACATTTCTTTTCCCTACTTTTGCGTTCGCGTTTCCATTCGGTGGGCAAGTAGGCCTCGCGGTGCCGTGCTACAACCTTGCCATTTACGCCAATGTGGGACCACCCCGCGGCGGCCCTTTCATATGGACGCCAGCGACGAAGACGTATGCATTTGGTGCGCCATCTTCTGGACGATGGCTTTTGGGTCTCGCCGGCGCACCATACTATTGCATCGTCTCTATCCAGCCGGTCATCGTCTGGCCGGGAACTTATATAACCATGATGGGCTCAAGCCAGTAGTATGGAGTGGATTCGTGCGCACCCGTATGTCTCCGCGCTGTGCGCAGCGGGAATTCTTGTGGTCGTTGGAATACTTATCGTCGATTGGCGCTCGACGAGGCCCGTGCAAAGACAAGCGACTGTTTGGGGAGGAGGCGGGACGGGGCTCCTGAACCCTACATCGTATGACCCCACACAAAATACTACATCGCAGGGTGGTGGATCCATCATGGAGCAGGTGACGAGTGGGCCGCCTTATACCTACACCCCGCCGGTCGGCGTCGCAGAGTCCGCACCTTCTCAAAATACGGGCCCGTATGATTTTGAAACATTTGTTGCGATGCTCATAAAAGAAACGACGCCAAAAAAACAAGGGGGCACAGGCGCAGATAGCTCCGTGATAGAGGCCTACTCATACATTCCGCGCGGACTCATAAGCACGACGACGCCCACCGTCTCGCGAACGGCGCTCCAGCAAGCACTCTATGAATACGGCAATGATATCGGCTCAAGTATCGAATCGTTCGAGCAACAGCATTCAAATATGGTGCAGCTACTCAAAGAGCAGGTCGAGGACCGAGGAAATGCCGACAAGGCAGAAGCGGTGGTCAATCTTGGTCGTTCGTTCCAAGGCCTTGGAACGAACCTCGCCAGCATGGACTCGGTGCCCTCCGCTATTGTCTCTGCACACCAAGCACTCGCACAAAGCTATATCGAGATCGGAAAAAAGCTTGCGCTAGTGCCGCAGGCGGAGCGTGATAGTGATTTTATCGAGGCGATCAAGACCTACAACGCCGCAGCCGATACCTTTACGAAGAACTACATCCAGATCGCGGCGCTCTTCGGGGCACACGGTGTCATATTTGCCTCGATGGACTGAGGACGGGTCTTCACATTCAGTCCGACTGGATTTTAAGTCTTAGGTGCCATACCTCATGAGATACTAGGGCCGCATCGTCTTGTTGGTGTCGCCCGCCTTCTACACACTTTGATGAATTAAGAGCGTCAGGACGCCTATCTCACAGGGTATACTAACTGTGTGGAAAAAGAACGCGCCTACAGAAGCGTGAGTTTTTGCATTATGAATCGAGGATTTTCCCCCATTTTCATTACCGCAGCGATCTCGATCGCGGCACTTCTCGCGGTCGCAGGGTGGCAGATCGACGCTTCGCTACGTGAGAGAAGCGCCGCGACTTCGTATGTCGCCGAGACAAATGCTTCGAGCACATCGCTCCTCGATACCTCCGCGAGCTCGATACTTTCTTCTGACCCGTCGACGACCCCGCTCGGCTCCGCGGTCTTCGATGAGCTCGTTGCGCAATACCTTTCTCTACAAGATGGCGGACTCTATACGCCCGAGACGGGGGAAAGGGCCGCAGAAAAAATGGCAGAAGAACTTAAAGTTCCCATCTCATATCGCGCATATACTGCTGCGGACATTTCGACCGATCCGGACTCATCGTACGTACGCATGCTCGCGTATCGCGGTGAGCTGCAAGAGTCGCTTGCGCCACTCCTCCGAAATACACAGGCCGAGTACGAGATATTCGCATACTATGTAAATACAAAAGACAAGACGTATCTCGAAAAATTGCAGCGGGCCGCGCAAAATTACCGCGCTGCTGCGGGTGCGACCGCACTCGTCGTCCCGCCACAAGATGCGTTCGGACAACACCTCGGCATTTTGAATGCGATGGGAGAATTCGCAGCGACGCTCGATGCGCTTGTCGCCAATGCCGACGACCCGTTCGCCGCCGTGGTACTTTTGCGCACCTACAACGAGGCAGAAGCGCGAGTGCTCGCGTCTTTCCAAGCGCTCGCAAAGTACTACCGAGAGAAACAATCATGAAAAAGATATTTCTTACCATACTCATCGCCATTTTCTTTGCGCCGTCTTTTGCGGGTGCGCAGGCCAACACCCTACTACGCCAAGGAATATTTGATTGCAATCAGAACGGGGCCTACGCAATGAGCGTCGGCTCGCTCGGAGCAACGGGTGGTGTGTACGTGCCTGTCGCTGATTCCACGGTTGAACTCAACACGGGCACGCTTCTGTACAAAGAATGTGTGCTGCGCGAAGTGATAATCCGCGAGCGCGAAGCGGCAATGGCAGGATTTACAAAAAAAGCTGCGCTTTCGATCCAGACAGGTCGTAATGGTAATCCGCAGTACGTGGTTAATCAGGGGCAAGAGCTGCTCACGCAGGCGAGTGACCCTGCGTTCTTGGGTTTCTTGCAGGGCGGTGCCCTGCAAACTCTGAACCCCGCCCTACAAGGGCCCATCACGCGCGCAATGGTGCGTTACTACGAAGGAGAAACTCGTTTGCCTCAAGCGACATCACTCAAATGTCCGTACACGGGCGACCTCCTCGGATACCAGAACGGGCAAGTCCGCTTCACAATTGCTGACTTCCTTGCTGCTTCAGCGCCGCAGTGCAATCCGGTATTCGCCCTCTTTCTCGCGCAAGATATCGCCGATGGCCGCATCGCGCAAGCGGTCCAATACCAGACCGACCAATGGAACTGGAATAACGGGTACTATTCCCAAACTGATGGCGCCATAGATCCGTTGCGCCGGAGGATATTGACGCCGGGAATAAACATCCAGCAGTCCTTTCAGACGATACTCGACAGTCCCGTCCGCCAACTCGAGAGCGCCAATGACATCGGCCAGATGATCAACGCGCTCTACGCGGGCATGACGACACAGATAATCTCCGACAATCAGGGGCTTTCAGGCCTCACGCAGTCGATCGGGGGCCAGCCAAGCTATATCGATAGGGTGGTGCAGGAAGCGTCGCGGGGACTGCGCGATGCCGCGACCAATGTCGCCCTACAAAACCTCTTGGCAGCACAGCGGGTGGAGGCTGCGTACCTGCAGATCGTAAATGCGATCGGGACAGCGCTTACAACGGCGATACTACAATTGAGGAGTGCAGAGAAGCAGTGTTGGGACCTCATCATCTATCAGAATGACGGGAAGCCCGAGCGCCACGTCTGTAGTGGCCCGCTTGCCGCCGACAACACCTGCACGTCATTCGCCGGCGCATGTACGATCGATCCCACAACCGGCCAGCAAACATGCCCGACAGGAGCAGCCCTCAAAATCGCCACCTCGACCGCCTTCTCGCAGCCGATCATCAGCTCCCAAATAGCCCCCATCGCGACCTCGACGGTCGCGCGTATCCAAGCATCGCAAAACGCGCTCGGACTCATCGCCAAACTGATCGAGGCGGTGACGGGGACTTCACTCGATGCGCAGCGCCTCGCGATCGTGCAGCTCAACAACCTCGTCGCTCAAAAGCTCCTCCACATCCAGCCCGACATCGATGGTCCGAATGGCGTCCAGAAACAATTGGATAGCGTGCAGACGGCAATGCTCGGCTCTGAAGGGCTCATTTTGAGTACGGTAAAGCTCTGGGCGGATTCCGAGACGGTGCGCCCCGGCTGGTGCAACGTGAATAATCCTGCGGTCCTCGAAGCGTGGAAGAAATGCTGGGATAAGAATAACCCGGACAAAGCGGCGTGCCCCACACCATAACTATGGTACGTATCAAAAAACATTGGACGGAAAGACGGGTGGAGGAAATAGTATGAGAAACCCCAAGATTCTTTCTGTTATTTTTCTTTCGATTCTAACGGTTACTCCGTTTTTGTCGGTTTCTTTTTTCCCACGTCCTGTTTCTGCTCAAACATTGCCCACGTGTATCGATGGTCAATATTATTCACCTCCTTTGAGCGGCGTCAACCTCGGATGGGATGGTCTTACTGCTCGTTTTTATAACAATTCAGATAGAGCGGAATGCGCTCCAACCGCAGCACAAAGGGCAGCTCGCCCCTACACTGGAATTGCTGCTCCGGCGGTCTGTACGGGCATCGTAAGTTGTATTACGCTCCTTCCCCGGCTCTTGTTCCAATACGGAACCGCGGCCATAGCCCTCGTGTTTGTTTCTCTCAGCTCGTTGATCCTTTCTATCGCGGCGCTGCTCTTCAACTGGCTTGTCGACCATACCATCATCCAATTCGGTACAACATATACAGATGCAGTAAAAAAGGCGGTGGAGACCGCATGGACCGCATTCCGCGATATAGCCAACATTCTCATCATCGGCATTTTCACCTTCATCGCGATTTCCATCATCCTCGGCCTTAAGGAGTACGGGCAGAAGAAAATGATAGCGCACGTGCTCATCATCGCGGTTCTCATCAACTTCAGTCTGCTCTTTACAAAGATGATTATCGACGGTTCGAATTACACCGCGACACAAGTCTACACGGCGGCGGGGCTCGGCAGCACGCAGGCAAAGGGCGCAACGGTAAATAACAGTACGCAATACGGGATAGCAGACCAATTCATGAATTTGCTTGGCGTCAGCACTCTTGCGAATGCGTGGAAAACGGTCAACGATACCGCAGTTGCACAAAACGGCTGGTGGGGCCCGTTCGTGCATGGCATTTTGTTGACGGTCATCCTTCTGGGCGCAGCGCTCGTACTTTTCTATGGATGTTTTCTGCTCGTCTCGCGTTTGATCATGCTGATTTTTCTCATGATGACCGCGTCTATCGCATTTGCGAGCTACCTCGTCCCGAAATGGGCAGGGAGCAGTTATGGATGGAGCGCGTGGTGGAGCTCGCTTATCTGGTGTGCTGCGTTCGCCCCAATACTCATGTTCCTCTTGTGGATGACTCTGAACGTCTCTAGTGCTCTCAAGAACAAGACGACGGGGACTTTGGGTGGAGCACTTTCGGATCCGGCGGGGGGTAACAATATGAGCGCACTCTTTGCGTACCTCATAGTACTCGGCCTTCTCTATGCGACCTTCAAGGTCTCGAGTATGGCCGCCAACAAAATCGGCGGATTTAATATAGCGTCACTGGCAACTGCATTGCCGTTTACTATGGGTTCACGCTTCCTTGCAGGCGGTTTGGGACGACTAGCAATAGGAGCTCCTGCATATTTTAAGGCAAAGAGCCTCACGAAAGAAGCTCGAACAGCGCGTGATGCTGCGGCCGTAGCCGAAAGGGGGGCTCGACGACACGATAACGCAGGGAACTTTGCGCTCGGAGCCCAGGCTCGCGCAGAAGCCATACGACAAAAGGAGATCGCGAGACAGAAAATGAAAACTGCTGGGC
>MFLH01000053.1:0-4328 GCA_001781275.1 Candidatus Kaiserbacteria bacterium RIFCSPHIGHO2_02_FULL_54_11b
AGAAGGGGATGGTCCTCGCGGATACGTCGACCTCGGTCGGCGGACAGCTCGCGATCGGACAAAATGTGCGAGTCGCATTTTTGCCATGGTTTGGTGCCAACTTCGAAGATGCGATCGTTATCTCGGAGCGTCTCGCCAAGGAAGCGCGCTTCACCTCGATCCACATGGAGGAATTTATCTGCGTTGTCCGCGACACCAAGCTCGGCGCCGAGGTGACGACACACGACATCCCCAACGTCTCCGAATTCAAACTCCGCAACCTCGATGAAGACGGCGTTATCCGGATCGGCGCTGAGGTACGCTCCGGCGATATTCTGGTCGGCAAAGTGACGCCGAAAGGCGAGACGCAGCTCACGCCGGAAGAGCGTCTCTTGCACGCGATCTTCGGCGAGAAAGCAAAGGACGTGAAAGACACGTCTCTGCGCATGGAGGGCGGCAAGCGCGGCCGTGTCATCGGCGTCAAAGTATTTTCACGAGAGACGGGCGATCAGCTTGAATCCGGCGTCATCAAACGCGTCCATATCGAAGTCGCACAGCTGCGCACCATCTCGGTAGGCGACAAACTCGCTGGCCGCCACGGCAACAAAGGCGTTATCTCCCGCATTCTGCCGGAAGAAGACATGCCATTTGACGAACAGGGGAATCCCGTCGACATTATCTTGACCCCGCTCGGTGTGCCATCACGTATGAACCTCGGACAAATTCTCGAACTCCACTTGGGGCTCGCGGCAGACATGCTCGGCTATCAGGCCGTCGTGCCGTCATTCGCAGGTGCGACCGAAGAAGAGATCCGCAACGAACTCAAAGCCGAGGGAGTCTCCGACACCGGCAAACGAATCCTTTTCGACGGCCGCACCGGAGAAGCCTTTGCGCAGCCGGTCTCGGTGGGCGTCATGTACATCTTGAAGTTGCACCACATGGTGGAAGACAAAATCCACACGCGCTCGATCGGTCCGTACTCGCTTACGACACAGCAGCCTCTGGGCGGTAAAGCGCAAAACGGCGGTCAGCGCGTGGGGGAAATGGAAGTCTGGGCATTCTTGGGCTACGGCGCCGCCTATTCGCTGCGCGAGATCCTCACTATCAAATCCGACGACATCTTGGGCCGCTCCGCGGCATTCGATGCGATTGTCTCAGGAAAGCGGATCCAAGAGAGCAACACACCGGCCACGTTCAATGTCCTAGTCAGACATTTGCGGGGCTTGGGTATCGACATCGAATTTAAAGGCGGCTCGCAAAGCTTCTAACACAAATCTCTATGGCAATGAAAAAGAAAGACATGATCCCACAAGATTTCGAAGCGGTCGCGATGCGCCTCGCCTCGCCCGAGCGCGTACTCGAGTGGAGCTTTGGTGAGATCACCAAGCCGGAGACCATCAACTACCGCACTCAGCGTCCTGAAAAGAACGGGCTCTTCGACGAGCGCGTATTCGGTCCTGAAAAAGATTACGAATGTTACTGCGGCAAATACCGCGGCATCCGTTTCCGCGGCATCGTGTGTGAAAAATGTGGTGTCGAGATTACACGCGCCATCGTCCGCCGCGAGCGCATGGGCCATATCGATCTTGCGACTCCGGTATCGCACATCTGGTTTTTGCGCGGCATTCCTTCGCGCATCGCGCTTATGCTCGGCCTCTCCGCGGCAGAGGTGGAAAAAGTAGTCTACTTCGCGGGATACATCGTGACGCACGTCGATGAGAAGGAGCGCGAGCGACTCCTCAAAGAATTGGATCACGAATTCCAGACCAAGAACAAAGCCGCCGCGAGCGCCGAGGTCAAGACCGACCTCAAAGAACGCGCCACGAAAGCGAAGAAAGAGATCGAGTCGGTCCGCATGGGCGTTGTCCTCGACGAAGCCGCGTACCACCTCTTCGCGGTCAAATATGGCGCCATGTTCCGTGCATCCATCGGCGCCGAAGCGCTCTACAGCATTTTGAAAAATATCGACATCGACGTCTTCATTAAGAAAGTGAAAGAAGAGTACGAGAATTCGGGTGCAGCGGATCGTGACAAGTTGCGCAAGCGTCTCGGATTGGCCGAGAGCTTGCAGCGCGCCGGTGTGCGTCCTGAATGGATGTTTATGACTCGCCTTCCCGTCGTTCCGCCGGCCTTGCGCCCCATGGTCGCGCTCGAAGGCGGTCGCCACGCATCATCTGATTTGAACGACCTCTATCGTCGCGTCATCAACCGCAATAACCGCTTGAAGCGTCTTTTGGCCATCCACGCGCCGGAAGTCATCCTCCGCAACGAAAAACGCATCTTGCAGGAAGCAGTGGATGCACTCCTCGACAACTCGATGCGCCGCGGCGCCGGCGTCTTGGGCATCCTCGGCGGTCGCCGCCGCGCTTTGAAATCGCTCGCCGATTACCTCAAAGGCAAACACGGCTACCTCCGTCAAAACCTCTTGGGCAAACGCGTCGATTACTCCGGCCGCTCGGTCATCGTCGTCGGACCGGACTTGGCACTCGATGAGTGTGGTCTTCCGAAGCATATGGTGCTGGAGCTCTTCCGCCCGTTCGTTATCCAGGGCCTCCTTGCGCGTGAACTCGCCTACAACATTCGCGGTGCAGGCAGACTCATCGAAGACGAGGCGCCGGAGGTGTGGCCTATCCTCGAAGAAGCCATCAAAGACAAATACGTTCTTCTAAACCGTGCGCCGACCCTCCACCGCCAATCCATTCAGGCATTCCGACCGGTCTTGATCGAAGGCAATGCTATCCAAGTGCACCCACTCGTCTGTCCTGCATACAACGCAGACTTCGACGGCGATGCGATGGCCGTGCACGTGCCGCTTTCGGAGGCCGCACAGATGGAAGCTTCGAAAATAATGTCCGCCAACAAAAACGTCTTGAAGCCGGGCTCCGGCGACGTCGTCGTCGCGTCGAAGCTCCTCGATATCGTCTTGGGTTGCTACTGGATGACCAAATCAGTCGAAGGGGCAAAAGGGGAGGGAAGCGCATTCCCTTCGACCAACGCCGCGATCACCGCGCACGATTTTGGCGCCGTCGATCTGCGCGCAAAGATCAAGGTGCTCCCGACCGAGAACAAGAAATACGAGCAGTTCGGTGGAAAAGTGTTCGACACGACCGTTGGCCGCCTCCTCTTCAACTCCGTGCTCCCGAGCGATTTCCCATTTTTGAACGAAGAGATCACCAACAAGCGCATGGGTGCCTTGGTCCAAAACCTTGTCACGCACTACAAACTCGACGGCATCCCCGCCATTTTGGACAAAATAAAAGCATTCGGCTTCCGCTACTCGACTTACGCCGGCATCACATGGGCTATCTCCGATGTCGTCATTCCGAGCGTCAAAGAGGAGATGGTCAAGGCGGGTCGCGAGCAGGCGGCGAAAGAGCTCGAGAACTACAACCAAGGGCTTTTGACCGAAGACGAACGCCGCCGCATGACCATCGAGATCTGGGGCAAAGTCTCCGGCGAATTGCGCAAACACGTCGTCGACGCGCTCGACAAGACCGGCTCGGTGCACGACATGATCCAATCCGGCGCGCGCGGCTCGGTCGTTCAACTCCATCAAATGGTGGGTATGAAGGGCCTCATCACGAACCCCCGCGGAGAGATCATCGAGTTCCCTATCACCTCTTCGCTCAAAGAAGGTTTGACCCCGATCGAATACTTCATCTCGACGCACGGTGCGCGCAAAGGTCTGGCCGACACCGCTCTCAACACCGCTCGTGCCGGATACCTCACGCGCCGCCTCTTTGATGTGGCACACGACGTTGTCGTCTTGGAAGAAGACTGTAGCACCAAAGAGGGCACCATCATCCACCGCCCCGGCAAAGAGAACATCGGCGGCTCATTCGCAGATCGTGTAAATGGCCGGGTCCTCGCGGAAGACGCTGCGGGCTTCAAGCGTAATCACCTTCTCAATCGCGACGACGCAAAGGCGGTCGAAGAGAGCGCCGCCTCGGAAGTCGTGGTGCGCTCTCCGATGACCTGCAAAGTGGCGCGTGGCGTCTGCCAAAAATGCTACGGTATGGACCTCACAACCGGCGAGATCGTCGACGTGGGCGAGGCGATCGGCGTCATTGCCGCGCAGGCAATCGGCGAACCGGGCACCCAGCTCACCATGCGTACTTTCCACACAGGAGGAGTTGCGACCGCCGGCGGAGACATCACCATGGGTCTGCCGCGCGTCGAAGAGGTCTTCGAGACGCGCGCGCCCAAGCTCCCTGCCACGATATCTCGCGTCTCGGGTGTTGTGACCGACATCCAGAAAGACGGACAGGAAACCGTCATCACCATTCTTCCCGAGGCAAGCACCGCAAAACAGACGGCGAAGGCCGCCAAGAAAGACGCTGAATATCGCA
>MFLH01000053.1:4354-12936 GCA_001781275.1 Candidatus Kaiserbacteria bacterium RIFCSPHIGHO2_02_FULL_54_11b
AAGAAAGGCGCCAATGTCACCAAAGGCGATTTCCTGACCGATGGCTCGGCCGATCTCGACGAGCTCTTCAATCTCGCAGGCAAGGAGCGCGCACAGCAATACATCATCAACGAGATCACGCGCATCTACGAGCTTCAGGGAGTCTCGACGGGCCGCAAGCACTTGGAGGTTATCGTCAAGCAAATGTTCTCCCGCGTCTCGGTCACGACGTCCGGCGACACAGGAGTCTCTGCAGGGGAAATCGTTGCAGATTTCGAATTCGAGCGCATCAACAAAGTGCAGAAAGAAGTGGAAGGCGAGCCGGCCAAAGGCAAGCAGCTCCTGCTCGGGATTACCGAAGTCTCGCTCACACGCGCATCCTTCCTCTCGGCTATCTCATTCCAAAACACGCCGCGCAAACTCGCCGAAGCTGCCGTCTCCGGCGCCGTGGATCGCTTGGTCGGTCTCAAAGAGAACGTCATCATCGGCCGACTTATCCCTGCGGGCACCGGATTCAAGGGAAGCAAGAAGTACGAAATGATAAAACAGATGGAAGCGGAATTCGCCGCTTCTGCACCCGAAGAAGTGCCGGAAAGCCAGAGTCGCAAGGAGTCAGTTGAACGGTAGTTGCTAGGATAACTTCTAAGGTGACATAATGCCCGTGCGGTCAGGTGATCGCATGATCTTGGGAGGCGCGTATGCGCAAACTTTGGCACTGGTGGCGTTGCAAACGCCCCTGGTTATTTCCGCGTTAGCGGCAGAGACGGGGCCCGGCGGCGTTCGCCAGGCTTTCACTTTTTGTGCCAACAAGAGCCCCATAAAGGGACTGCTGTTTCTAAGTTAATTTGGGAGATTATTAGCGATGAAAATCCACAACCTCGGATACACTATCCAGACGACTAATAGCAAAAGCATTATTCCCGCTATTTTTATCATGCGTTTATCTCGTTCTGGTACGACGCCACCGCGCAGAAGAGGAAATGCTTTGAAAATAACCACCGTTATACCCGTAACCATCGCTGTCACAAGGAAAATGCCAAACATTACGAAGACGGCGAGAAATTCGTCTACCCCACCCCCACCCTCATATTGGCTAGCCATCCACCCAATCAAAAAGAACCCCAAAACACCCTCGATGATGAGCGTTATCTTGAGCCACGACATCACCATATCATAACAGTACGCGGGCCTTACGTCGGGGATGAAGTGGATAGTGCGGCCGAGACGTCATGATTTCACTTTTAGTGAGGCAGGCGCCCCACAAGGGGACTGCTGTTTCTAGCCAACCGCTTCGCACTTGGAGAAACAGGGAGCATAATAGGAGTCCATGGCGGACAATGTTCAACAGATCAAGGACAAGCTTTCAATGACGGGGAGGCCTCGCCTCCCTGTTTTCATGCGATATCGAGGTTTTGGTAATATTTTTGAGCTTCCGCCAACACATTCCTAACTGGAGACATGCCATCCCCAACGAGTTCTCTCATTTCACGATTGAGTATATTTTGTTCAGGGCGCGGTTTGCCCGCATAGTCTCGCAAGCTCGAGAAATCGTATTTACCGATGTGTCGCTCCAAACTTCTCACATTCTTCACTACCCCACTTTTCCACTTCGGTTCAAAAATCTCTGCCGCATTAAGATGTATATATTCCGCAACACGCTTGAAATACCGATCAGTATCGATGTGTCGGGATCGGCAAGGTCCTATGAAAAGTGCTCCGACTCGTTGGTATTTGACATTGAAATACATCGTGTAGGCGGTACCGAGTTTCTGCAAAAACTTCGAAGAACCGCCCTCCGCGATCTCTTCAAAACCTATATGGTAATGATTGGGCATAAGGCTATAGCAACCTATTGAGACGAGCGGACTTTTACGGGATTTCAAGAAGATCTCTGAATGGTCGAGTTTAAGAAAATCACTTCTGTCAAAAGGTTCGATGGTATTACAAAGATACAGTGCCTCTTGGAATCGTTCATAATCCTCCTTATCCAGAAACGTCAATCTTCCATCGATGCCGCGCGTATAGCAATGATAATGTTCACCAGGCGCGAAGGGCGTTCTGCGGTAGCTCATGCTTCCATTATACCAGGGGAAACAGGGAGGCCTCGCCTCCCTGTGCACCTGCTGAAGCGCCGGAAAGCCAGAGCCGCAAGGAGTCAGTTGAGCGGTAAGAACTCAAAATTAAAGAGCGATTCCCGAGCCAGAGAATCGCTCTTTCGGCGCGGCAGCGCTATCCCTTATCTTCGACTTTCACGTACTCAACGACTACGTTGTCGTCGGGATTGTCCCGCCGAGACATCAGGAATACCCTCCCTGATGCCCCATTGCGCAGGACCTCCATAAACTCCTCCGTGGTTACTTTCCTGTTGAAATGAGCGCGTTCCTCCTTGGTCAGTTTGCTGCCATGAGATATGCACTCAATCTTCGTTTTCGTTTCCATCGGACACCTCCGAGCGCTTTATAACTAAGATGGTTGATAAACGCAACTCGATGCATAATAGAGCGATGGCCGACACTGTTCAGCAAATAAAGGACCGACTTTCGATAGTTGATGTCGTATCGCAGTACGTGAAGCTTGAGCGCGCGGGAGCTAGCTTACGCGCGCGGTGTCCTTTTCATGCGGAGCGCACGCCTTCATTTCACGTCTCTCCGGAGCGCGGCACATACCACTGCTTTGGCTGCAACGTCGGCGGCGATATTTTTTCATTCGTCGAAGCTATCGAGGGACTGGATTTCAAAGGAGCTCTCAAGGTGCTTGCGGAGAAAGCAGGTGTTGAACTTGTCTACGAGCGCGGCGGAAAAGAAAAGAAAGATGAGCGCGAACGATTATTTGAGCTACTCGAAACGACGACGATTTTCTACACATCGCGTCTCTCGGACGCGGCAAAGAAATATCTCAAAGAACGCGGCATGACCGACGCGACGGTACAGGCATTTCGCCTCGGTCTCGCAGGCTCCGATTGGTCTGCTCTTTCCGACTTCCTCAAGTCAAAGAAGTTTACGGAGCGTGAGATACTCGAAGCGGGCGTGGCCAAGAAGAACGAGAGGGGAAGCCTTACCGATAAATTCCGCAACCGCATCATATTTCCCATTGCCGACAGTGCGGGCCGTATCGTTGGCTTTTCGGGCCGCATATTCGGGGAAAATGCCTCGCCAGATGCACCCAAGTACCTCAATTCGCCCGAGACGCCGCTTTTTCATAAATCGCGCATTCTCTACGGCTTCGACAAGGCAAAAGTGCCCATTCGCAAGCTCAATTGCGCCATTCTCGTGGAAGGTCAGATGGACCTCCTCGCATCGCATCAGGCCGGGTGGGGAAATACGGTCGCGGTCTCGGGGACGGCATTTACGCCCGAGCACGCGGCACTCGTAAAGCGCATGACCGATAACCTCGTTTTGGCGCTCGACGCCGATGAGGCGGGGATAAAGGCGGCGGGTCGTGCCGCGCGCACGGCGCTGCAGGGCGGTCTTAATGTGAAGGTCGCGCGGCTTCCCAATGGGCTTGATCCGGCGGATTTGATACAGAAAGAGGGCGCGGATGCGTGGAAAAAAGCGATACGGGATTCAAAAGACATCATCGCCTTCCTCCTCGAAGTTCTCGAAGAGCATTTGCCGCAAAAAGATCGGTTCCGCCGTGCGGTGGAGACGATCGTGCTCCCGTTTCTCTCCGATGTGCA
Source organism: Candidatus Kaiserbacteria bacterium RIFCSPHIGHO2_02_FULL_54_11b (assembly GCA_001781275.1). Taxonomy (GTDB): domain Bacteria; phylum Patescibacteriota; class Minisyncoccia; order Phycocordibacterales; family UBA2100; genus UBA10103. Next base: position 8,010 of record MFLH01000053.1, read on the forward strand.
GAGCCCGATCGCACGCGAACAGCACGTACAGGTGATCGCGCAGCGTCTCAGCGTCTCAGAGACTGCGGTCTATGAAGCGCTCGCGAAGTTGCCGACCGCGAATGCAGATTCGCGGCCGTCCTCCGAAGCTTTAGCGAAGGAGGACAAGTCCAAAGCGCCTCCCTCCTCCAGCCGCGCCTACGGGAGAGCTCGTCAGGCCTTCGCCATCCTCCTCTGGCAGCAATCGCTCTCCCAGCCTTCGATAGACGTCGCCGCCTATGCCCGCGAACTCGAGGAGGCGATAGGGTCGGCGACCTTCGCGGCGCTCTCCACGCTCTCCGAAGCGGAGCGGGAAGCTCTGCGGTTTTCCGCCGAAAGATTGCATGGAAAGAGCGCATCAGCCAAGAAGGAGGCCGAAGTACTGCTCGGAGTTATCCTCAGGGAGCTTCTCGCCGCCGAGCTCGATCAGGCTACGATGGCTCTAAAGAAGGCTGAAAATGTCAAAGACGAAGAGGAGATGACCCGCCTCACAGGTGTGTGTAAACTGTTGACAACGCGCATTGCACAATTACACGAGAACGTGTAAACTACCTCGCTTGGTCTTCCGGTGGCTTATCCAAAGGAAAAATTCAGGACACACCGGTAAGATTATATGTATATAAACGACCTCTCTTAGGGGAGGACGTTATCTGTGACCCAATTTTCATCATGGCAAAGAAAAAACAAAAAAAGCGAAAGGCGGTAAAACGAAAGAAGAAGCTCGTGCGCAAGACGCGTGTTTCGAGCAAGAAAAAACGCGCTGCCGCGAAGAAAGCAAAAGCACTCAAGCGGAAACATAAGGCAGCCAAGGCACGGACAAAGAAAGCCGCTTCTGCATCCGCCTCGACGAGAAAAGGGGCGGGGGATAAACGGCACAACAAAGTCGAAGCACTCATCCTGATGGGTAAGGAGCGCGGGTACATCACGTACGACGAAATTTTGCGCGAATTCCCCACGATCGAAGACAACGTCGAGCTCCTCGAAGAGATCTACGAGCGTTTCTCGGTCGCCGGCATCGATGTCTTGGAAGGCGGCGGCATGCTCGAGGACACCTCGGCGGATTCCGTCTTGGCAAGCAAGAAATTGCAAAACCGCCGCTCTGACGCTGGGTACGACTCTGTGCAAATGTATCTTCGCGAGATCGGTCAATACCCGCTTTTGAACGGCAATCAGGAAAAAGAACTCGCGAAGCGCATCCTGACCGGCGACGACGAAGCGCGCAACATCCTCGCCCGCTCCAACCTCCGCCTCGTTGTCTCTATCGCAAAGAAATATGTGAACCGCAGCCCCGACCTCACACTCTTGGACCTCATTCAGGAAGGCAACCTCGGCCTTTTCAAGGCCGTAGATAAATTTGATTACACAAAAGGCTACAAATTCTCGACCTACGCCACGTGGTGGATTCGCCAAGCAATCACTCGCGCCTTGGCCGACCAGAGCCGCACCATCCGCATCCCCGTGCACATGGTCGAGACCATCGCGAAATACAAGCAAAAAGTGCGCGAATTGAACCAGCATTTAGGCCGTGATCCGCTGCCCGAGGAAATTGCTGCAGAAATGGGCATCGAAATAGAGAAAATCTATACCATCCAGAAGATCAACCAAGATACCGTCTCGCTGGAGTCCCCAGTGGGCGAAGACGATGACGAGCGCTCGACCCTCGGCAGCTTCATCGCCGACGATACGATTGCCTCGCCCGACATGGATGCTTCACGCAGGATCCTCAATGAGCAGATGACGGAAATCCTCGAAGAGCTTTCACCCAAAGAGCGCAAGATTTTGGAAATGCGCAACGGTCTTACCGAAGAGGGGATTTGCTTCACACTCGAAGAAGTGGGCCGCGAATTCGGCGTCACGCGCGAACGCATCCGCCAAATCGAAGCCAAAGCACTCGAGCGCATCCGTTTCCACGAACGCGCCAAGCAGCTGAGGAGCTACTAAGCTGCACCCCCACTAGTTTTTTCCAAGAAGTGTTTTGCGAGGAGCGCGTTTTGCTCTTCGCTCTCAAGATTGTCAGATCCTGCAACAATGTTTTGCCATTCTGATGCGTCCGAGCAGTATTCTTTGATTCGGATGTGAGTCGGTCCTGGCATAGCAGCCAGCGCAACACCTGGGATGATTTGGACACGTTTGGCACCAGAATCATTCGGTGGGTTAAGGATGCCTGTGCGTATAGCGACTCCAGCAGGCGTATCGATATTGAAAGCATAGACCATATTTTCCGGAGCGATTTTGGAGAGAAAATGACGGAAACCAGATTTGAAGTGCAGCTCCGATATTTGCCGCTCCATGTATGCACCAGGAAACATAACAAAGAGCCCTCCTGTGGCTACGTGAGTGCGAACTCTCTCGTTTGCATTCTCCAACTCGGCTTTATCGCGCGATGCAGGAAGTATGTATTGTTTGCCCACGATATTTGCCACGTACTCGGACCATTCTTCCGCAAGCATAAACAAAACATCCGACCGATTGATTACTTGGAAAATGAAGCATGGGTCGAATGGTGATGGGTGATTCGCTATCGCGATACCAGGCCGAGCATTGAGCGCTTCACGCATCACCCGTAAGTCTTCAGGTGTATCTTGTGCAAATTCCGGATAGATATTGAGCGCTGTAGAAAATGAACTCAGAGCCTCTGGCCAACGTTGGGGGCCTGCTCGCAGATCCGATAGAACGCGTCCGATATCAAGCTGTCCCTCCGCGCTTTTCATTTTCGGATCAGATTCCGGCATCAGTACAAGTATAACCTCAAATGAAGAGCTCCGTGTTCCACGAACGCGCAAAGCAACTACTGAATTGCTAAGCTTTTAGAATTCGAAAACCTATATCGGCCTATTCGTGCGAATAGGCCGATGGGAGAGGTCGCTGAATACACCGAAGCAGCTCCAGAGCTACTAAGCCGACACTCGTCTCTCTTCTGTAGTGCCGGTCTCGTATACGACAGCGGTTTCTGCTTTGCGTTCCTCGCGCCTAAGCGTGTACTCGTTGAGTGCGTCGCTGATGATGCGCACGAGCATCGCGAGAAGCGTCATTCCGATACCCAATGCTGCCGAGCCGAGGACGATGACTGCCAGCGGGGCCGCGACCTGCCAATCGAAGAATGTCAGCGTGACGATCGCAGTATTCTGCATTGCGAATATGACCGAAGTAATTCCAATAAGAGCGCCCAAGAATAGAAATAACACCATAATATTTTTGTTAATTATTAAGCCAACGCTACTAAGACGTATCACCCTACCACTCATTTCATGTTGTAATGATGAAGAGAAAAGCGCGGCATATACTCGCATTCACCAACGCGGGAAGCATCTGAGGAACTATTAACCGGGGATCAAACCCGCAGTCGTTCGGTGTATTTTCACAAACGCAAGAAACTTGCGTTTGTGGTAGAGCAGCTAACGTTCCCAGACTTCGAGGGGGTAAAGGTCGTAAGCGACCTCTTCATACGGATGTGCCTTTTTCATCGCGGTGATGACGTCGCCGACGATGTCTTTGTCGACAAGTATCTCTATACGCTCTTCCTCTACCTCCTCTAGTTTATCGACCCGTCCGATGGTGGGGTCTGCTCCCTTTTCGGGTTTAAAGCGCCCGATGCCGCGTGAGGAGAAACTAACGTGGGAGTAGTTGCCGAGCGTACCACCACCGGCCGTATGAATTGCTTCCCGCACCGCCTTCGCATGCGAGAGGGGAACAAATACAACAAGCTTATACATTCCAAAATGCTACTCCTTCACGAAAATTTGTCCAAATGAACAGTCGCGCCAAGAGGGCGCGACCGAGTTGTCGAGAATTGAGCGACGCAGGTCGGCTCAATTGTAGATGGAACCGCGAAGCATCGGACGGTCCCACGGGTCGTAGGCCGAGCGACGTTCGCGCTCTGGTTCCACATAACTGTGGATTCCGACGGTCACCACGCGTGGCGCGACTCCCATCGCCGCAACTTGCCGGAAGCAGCGAATCGTGAATTGTTGCTCGGTGATGCCGAGCCGAGCCGCTTCCTGCTTGCGCCACTCGGCGTTCGCCCGTTGACGTGCCCGCTTACGGGGCGCGCTGCGTGCTTGGCCGCGGTGGGCCTTGGTACCCTGGGTGGGCGGATGGTACCTGAAGCAACTGTGCATGGACATCGTATCAATCTCCCCTTTGTGCGCGGTCATTGATAAATGGCCGGAACGCAATCCTATACCCCCGCCTCGGGTTTGTCCAAATGAAACCTTTACATGGTATCGTTTCGGTATGTTGGTCAGACATGCGACATTAATTGCGATTGCAGCGTTGATAATCTTTTCCACCCCATTTCTTCAGAAGGTTACGGTGTATTCCAAGACCGATTTGATGTCTGTTCAGTGCGGTTGGCCATTGTCGTTCATCACCTTAGACCAGAGTTGGCAGGATCCGCCGTATCCGTGGCAAGTACATTGCTCACCAGTACGTGGATATGACACCACCGCGGATTATAATTGGACAGCTTTCGTCGTTAACGCCGCCCTCTTCTACGCCGGGCTAACTTTGCTCTTCTACGTATATTCACTTGTAAGGAGAAAACAACAATAATACCCGTCTCGGGTTTGCCTAGTCCCGTAGCCCCGCCGGAGGCGGATGGTATTGGGATCCAAAGAGAAACACCGCTGTGTTAGCGGTGTTTCTTTGATGTGCGGGCGGCGAGCATCACTCGCTTTGCCTCGAGGCGCTTCTTGGTCTTCCTCGAACGCGATCTCTTATTCTTGATATCCTGACTTGCTCGTTTTGCCATCGGTCCAGTATATACTATAAGGCCACGTTTTAATAGACGATTACGCGGCATGATTTCGCAAAATCACATGAAGAGGAAAGCCCGCTCCAAAAGGGCATTGCCCATCCAACACTGGAGCCATTCGTCCCTCATGTCTTTTTTGCGCAATCCGCTCGCGTG
>MFLH01000054.1:0-5974 GCA_001781275.1 Candidatus Kaiserbacteria bacterium RIFCSPHIGHO2_02_FULL_54_11b
GGGTCTGCAACCCGACCCCATGAAGCCGGAATCGCTAGTAATCGCGGGTCAGCCATACCGCGGTGAATACGTTCTCAAGCTTTGTACTCACAATAAAAGCGCACAGCAGTGCGCGTATCTATGCGGTTAAAATCCGCACCTCTCGTCACCCGGCGAGAGCGTAGCTGAAGGATAGCCGATTGCCCGCGAGGGCATCGGTGGAGGATCCGGAAGCAAAGAACAGCCAATTCACACAAAAAGCCGATCGACCTATCAATGGGCGGTGAGGATAGGGAAGATCCTAGAAAAGCTTGAAATGGATGTTTTAGAACAGATACGTGCGTTACCTGTGGAGATCTGACGCTGGTATCCCAGAAATGGGATACAATGAATCTGACGCAGCGTCAGAAGTCAGCTGAGTCGTAGTATTTGCACTCATATGCAAAAAAGGACTCACTCAAAACAAAATCTTAATCCCGAGTATGTTGTCGGGCTCGTAGATGGTGAAGGAAGCTTCACAATCTACGTACGGAATCCAGATGTCGAGAGGAAGGTCGTTCGGCGAGTAATGGTAGAACCAAAATTCTACATAAAACTCATCGAGCGCGACAAAGATATCCTCTACGCATTGCAGGATTTTTTCGGAGCAGGGAGCGTCTATTTCCAAAAAGACACCCGCCCGAATCATCAGCATTGTTATCGCTACGAGGTCTTCCGGTGGGAAGAACTTCAAACGATAATTATCCCGTTCTTCAAGCAATATAAGCTCAAATTCGCGTCGAAACGGCACGATTTCGAGATATTTTGCCTGATGATGCAACTTCTTGAAAAAGGAACTCATCGAACGGAAAAGGGCTTAAGAGAGCTGTTCAACTTGAAACAGCAAATGCACTGAGCTCGCGTAGTGCGGGAAATCCGCTCGCTACGTGGGAACTTCAATTCTTAGATTCAAGAAAACATTCGCCCGTCAAGTCAGGGAAGTTGGGAGTGCCCGAAGGACATACTCGTTATGTACCAAGGCAAACTCAATGACAAAGACTAAGTCGTAACAAGGCACGGGTAGCGGAAGCTGCTCGTGGAATCATTCAAAAAAGATCTGCTGCTCTCCTCCGGGAGAAAGGCTTATCGTCGATTTCTGTGTCTCAGCTGAGCACAGAACGAGTAATCGCATTCAACTCCAAATGATGCGTGACGCGCGGGAAAGACCGCGGTAATGGACGGAACAAAAGAGTGTCTAAAATGTTTGCCCCGACGTAAAGTCGGGGGCCCGACCGAAGCGTCGGGACTGTGTGAATCGTACAATTTCAAAAAACGCCGACTCCCGTTTGGAGCACGGTGTTTTTCGGACGGAACCCTGGGCCGTCGATGGTGCCATGCCGATGTTATACTTTCGGGTATGAAGATAGTGTTGACTGTTGGAGGGGTAATCCTTCTCCTCCTGATTGCTTGGATAATCTTCTCACGGTATTTTTACCAAAATTCGCCGAGCATTATGGACGGTGGCTACGATCAAAAGATGCAGGAAAAGGAGCGAGAACACGTCGTTTCGCTTACGCAGCCGCTCGTCGATGAAGAGAACCGCAAACAAAAAGAGCTCGTAGGAGCGTCTGCGGGCCGATACGGCGAGCCCGTTGCGACATTACTACCTTCAGGTCTTTGGGAAGTTCGCTGGCATTTCTCGACATCCAATACAGACCGAAGTGACCTCGTGCTCCACGTTGATAAGAGATCAGGGGAGGTACAGAGAATCTACGCCGGAGAATAGCGATGGGTGCCTTACGAGTGCACGGTACGTCCAATGTGCGTGACACATCGGGAAAGACCGCGGTAATGGACGGAACCCCGGTAGGAAAGCAACGCTTCCTACGGGGCAGGCAAAAGAGTGTTAAATGTTTGCTGTGTGCTCCCGATTTGTCCACGCGCAGCGTGGCTACAAATCGCAGTCCCCTTAGGGGATGAAATACGTACAAAACAAAAAACGCCGACTCCTGTTTGGAGCACGGCGTTTTTTGCGTTGGTGCATCAGTGTATAGTACTCATATGAGACACACGTATGGCATATTCGTAGCGGTCATTGTTACTATCGCTATTATTGGCATATACTACCAAAATATGGACAAGGGTTTACTGAGCGAATCTGATGCTGTTGCCGTGCTCAAAGCCGCGTATCCGGAATTTCAGAACTATCCCAACAACAGCTTGCCGCCACAGACGATACGGACCGAGAAGGAAGCGGATGGGTGGTATGTTGCGTTCGTGCAAGAGGGTTCGGGCAGACCAATACTTGGAGCGAAATGTTATTTTGTATCCAATGATAAGCAGATTCGCGAGACGGGAACCTTTGCGCCAGCGGATCTCAACGAGTCTGGTTTTTCAATAAAAACCTGCACAACGTTGTAAACAAAAAACTGCCCCGAGAGGGGCGCTTTTGTGTTTTTTATGAATCCCTTGGTCGGCAGACTTGCTCAGAATGAGCCCGTTTTTACTTCTCCTTCATGTTTAAAATTGGCGGATTTGTTACAATATAGAGCATATGAATATACACAAAAATACGATTTGCCTCTGGTATGAAAAGGATGCGCTTGCTGCGGCGGAGTTTTATGCTGCTACTTTTCCGGACAGCAAAGTAGGCGCAGTTTTTCATGCACCCTCTGATTTTCCGAGTGGTAAGAAAGGCGATGTGCTGACGGTGCTGTTCACCGTTTGCGGGATTCCTTGTATGGGCCTAAACGGCGGTCCATTCTTCAAGCAGAGTGAGGCGTTTTCTTTTCAGATCGCGACCGAAAATCAAGAAGAAACGGATCGCTACTGGAACGCTATCGTCGGCAACGGTGGCAAGGAAAGTGAGTGCGGCTGGTGCAAAGACAAATGGGGAGTCTCGTGGCAGATCACGCCGCGTGTGCTGACCGATGCTCTAGCGGCAGGAGGCGACGAGGCCAAACGTGCGTTTGACGCGATGATGACGATGCAAAAGATCGATGTCGCCGCCATCGAGGCCGCACGCCGCGGGTAAGGGGCGGGAAGGTGTATTTGGGCTTGTTTTGTGGTAGGGTGAAGTTGGAAATCCATCGCATCAAACCGACGAAAGGAGGCAAGGATGCAACTGCGCATCGAGAATGGAAGGGTGCGCGTCGTGCGCACATGCTATCGCAGCGGCGGGCCCATGGATCCGTTCGACAGTTTCCTCGCGGTTCTGATGGAAGTCGCCATCAACGTGGTCTATGTTCCGGCACGCAAGCTCGGACTGATTCATCCCCGCTGAGTGTGAACTCCGAGGAAGGCGCCGGCCGTGGTTAACGGTCGGCGCCATGTTTTTTGAATACCTCGATTGTACACTCGCGCCGGTGCGTCCAGCACTCCCCGTCTCACCCTTGCAATATTCCGCAATATATGCTTAGCTTGGTCAAGCTACCCGCACCAACGCGGGATGCACAAATGGCAGGAGGAACGCCATGATCGTTTGTGGCAAACCGTATCCCTACTCGCCACTTCCGCGTCTCGTTCCCGATCAACGGGTTCCTGATGTCGGCGGCGGATGGGATGTCGGAGCATCTACTTGCCCGTATCTCGCCAAAGTTTTGGCGGGTACTGCGAGTGAAGAGGAAGTTGCGGAGTTGAAACGGAGAATCGCAAGGCTCGAGACCCTGCCGGATTCCCAGCAGCGCCTCAGGCTTGTCGACCGTTTTGCCGAGCTTGGGGAGTCACACTTCGCTTGTGCACACTTCGGGCAAGCAACGCTCGACAGAGCACAAGCGGAGAGTTGATTGGTCATCGGCGTCGAGGCGGCATGTGCAATGCATGTGCCGCCTCAGGTTTTTCCACCCCTCAAACGAAAACAGTCCCGCCATTAGCGGGACTGTTTTCTGTTTATTTTCGTTTCCTACTTCCTGCACACGTAGTGCAAGTCGTAGTCCTTGCCTCCGAAGAATTTCTTCGCGAACTCCGCGACGACTTCCGGATTGTAGTACTTGCACGAGAAGACATCCAAGTACACGGCGTTGGTGCCATTCGCGAAGTGTGCCGAGATGAGGGATGTTTCGATGAGCTGTGTCATCGAATATCCCGCCACTCGCTCGTCTTCGCCGAAATTGACGACAACGCACTCGCCGAACCGCTTCATCTCGATGAGATCGCACAGTTCGACCACAAACCTCTTGATTTCTTCCGCAGACCGGATGGTCTCCGGATTGCATCCGTGGATATCGATCCCCGAATGTAAACCCCAAGCATCGACGAGCTGATACTGACTCCGTATCGCCGCATCGGTCGGTGTTTTTGTTTCCATCTCTGATGTAACAATATTAATTCTGACAATTAAGGGCTTCGAACCCTTGCGTCTTCATCCAGCTCCACTTTTGAACTCCAGAAAAAGTCTGCTACCAGCATTAGGAACATCCTGGAAACCAAAAGTGGGGCTGGACAAGCCACTCAAAGAACTGATACCGACATAATACACACTCTCGCAGAAATGTATATAGTTTTTGACGAATGTGTGTATAACTCCGACGCACGAAGCGGTCGGAGTCCGACTGAAACGTCGGACTTCTCGCCTCCGTTTAGTAATGACGAATGAGTAGCTAAATAATTTCAATTTTGTTACCATCAGCCTGTTCGTAAAACGCGCGCGTAGCTCAGTGGTAGAGCATTCCTCTGATAAGGGAAAGGCCGAAGGTTCGATCCCTTCCGCGCGCACCTGTTATAATCCAGTCATATGAAACAACAACTCGATCCCAAGGCGGTGTGGATGTTTGCTATCAGCTCATTCTTCACGTGGCTTTTTGTGATCCTTATTCTCGGTGTTCAGGGAGCATTTATTTTTGAGGAGATCGGGTTGTTGCAATTAGGATTTGCCTTTTGGGCCCCCATCATCCTGATCGTCCCCTTTGTCGTGGCGTGGGCGTACGGTGTGCTCTCGTACAAGTTTTATTTCTATGAATTGACGGATGATGGCTTTCGCAAAGAGTCCGGCATTATATGGAAACGCTACACGACCATTCCGTACGAGAGAATCCAAAACGTAGATATCCATCGTGGCATCATTGCCCGCATCTTGGGTCTTTCTGATCTGCAGGTGCAGACCGCAGGCTCCTCGGCGATGTATAACGGTTCGTGGGGCATGAGTGGCGCTGGGGCCGAAGGGCGCCTGCCGGGTTTGTCGCGCGAGACAGCAGAAAAACTTAGAGACGAGCTCGTCCGCAGGTCAAAGACCGCTCGCACGTCGGGCTTGTAGCCCAGCGGTCGGCAGCCTCACTCATTCGTATAACTCACGGGGAAAACGTATAATACGGCGATGAACTACAAGGTCATCGGCGGCAAGAAGCTTTCGGGTACGGTCACGACCAACATCTCGAAGAATGCCGCGGTGGCGCTTCTCGCAGCCTCGCTCCTCAACCGCGGCGAGACCATCCTCAAGCGCATGCCGCGTATCGAAGAGGTCAAACGACTCATCGAGGTAATGGAATCGATCGGCGTGAAAATCGCGTGGGATATAAACGGCGACATGAGCATTAAGCCGCCCAAGAAATTCGACTTATCAAACATCAACCGTGTGTCCGCCGAGAAGACGCGCTCCATCGCGCTTTTCATCGCGCCACTCGCACACATCTTTGAGTCATTCGATCTCCCCGCGCCACGGGGATGCGATCTCGGCAAAAGGAGTCTCGGTGCACACGTCGATGCACTCGCAAAGCTGGGAATCAAGATAACCGGCGATGAAGCGGCGCACACGTATCACGTAGAAAGTAACGACAAGCACCCTGCGGAGCTCGTGATGTTTGAGGCGAGCAACACGGGCACCGAAAATACCCTCATGGCAGCAGCCCGCATCGATGGCGTTTCAACGATCAAGTTCGCCAGCGCCGATTACATGGTCCAAGACCTCTGTTATTTCCTTGAGCAATGCGGCGTGAAGATCGATGGTATCGGCACTTCGACCTTGGTCGTGCACGGGAAGTCGGATATCGACGCGAGCGTAACGGGATATCCGAGCGAGGAC
>MFLH01000054.1:6005-6374 GCA_001781275.1 Candidatus Kaiserbacteria bacterium RIFCSPHIGHO2_02_FULL_54_11b
CATGGGCCTCCGCTATGAGCGGGGGATTCCGTACACCGCCGAGAATGGAAAAACGCGATTGGTAGATATCGTGATCAAGCCTTCGAAACTGATCGCACCGCCCGAAAAAATCGCCGCACGACCCTTTCCCGGCATCAACACCGACAACCTCCCATTCTTTGTGCCCATCGCCACCCAAGCAGTGGGTGATACGCTCATTCATGATTGGATGTACGATGGCCGCGCACACTGGTATTTGGAAATCAACAAGCTGGGAGCGCATGCCGAGCTTCTCGATCCGCATCGTGTGCTTATCAAAGGTCCAACACCGCTCCATGGCGGAGAAATCGAAGCGCCGCCGGCGCTGCGGCCCGCGACGATGCTCTTGAT
>MFLH01000054.1:6383-18831 GCA_001781275.1 Candidatus Kaiserbacteria bacterium RIFCSPHIGHO2_02_FULL_54_11b
CGCCGCAGAAGGGGAATCAATGCTCCGCAACGTCTATCCGATAAACCGTGGCTACGCCAACCTCGCCGAGCGCCTCGCCAAACTCGGCGCCTCCGTCGAGGCGGTAGAGTAATTCTTACGAGAAACTCTTGAATTCCTTAGTTTGTTCCTTATTTTCAGCACGGATCATTTCTTGGAACTCATTTAGCGTAAATAGAGCATCGAATCCATCTCCAGGATGCGGCGGCTCTGCTTCTAAGTCTCTACGCCGACTTTCAAAGATATCTGTCGGAACACTACGCTCGCGTTCACTATTTCGCTTCCACGCGAGTTCGGCAGGTGTATCTAAGAAAACTCCCTGTATTTTTTCTGCACCACAGCCTCGGACGAATTCAATAAATGTACGTCTGTCAGGTCCTGTAACGAACGTGGAATCCATAACGACAGTTTCTCCATCGCCAAGACTCTGTTTTATCCGGCGACGAATTTCATCCCAAACGCTAGGTGATGAAGTTTCACCATGAGCGATATTAAGATCGCTGCGCACATTGTCAGTGCTGATATAGCGATAACCGTACTTTTGAGCAAAAGACTCTAGGGCTGTAGTCTTGCCAGCCCCAGAAAGTCCGATAGCCATTATCACTTTTTTCATATTTAACCTCTGATAACACGAACTCTTTTAGCAGCAGCCATCGCTTTTTTGCGGGCTTCTGCGACGGTTTTGCCGATGGCGAGGGCGACGCCCATGCGACGGTGGCCGACGACTTCGGGCTTGCCGAAAATGCGCACCCACGTGCCCTGTTGTGCTAGAGCTTTGTCGAGACCTGTGTATGAGGGGTTTTTCGTGTTGCCGTTGGCGAGTATCGCGACCGACGCACCTGCGCGGCAGGGAATTGAAGGAATAGGGAGGTCGAGAATGGCCCGGACGTGGAGCTCCATCTCGCTCATTGTCTGCGAGACCATCGTGACCATGCCGGTATCGTGCGGGCGGGGAGAGAGCTCGGAGAACCACACCTTGTCACCTTTTACAAAAAGTTCGACGCCGAAGATTCCTCTTCCTTTCTTTCCGCACAAATTGTTCACGACTTCTCTCGCAATACCTTGTGCCTTCCTGAGCGCCGGTTTTGTCATCGGATGCGGCTGCCAGCTTTCGCGATAATCGCCGTCTATTTGTATGTGTCCGACCGGCGCACAAAAAGATATGCCGCGCGCGTGCCGGACCGTCAGAAGCGTTATTTCATAATCAAAATTAATTTTCCCTTCCACTATCACTTTGCCCGTCTTTCCGCGCGCGGCTTTCATCGCATACTCCCACGCCTTCTTCAACCCCGCCTCGTTCTTGACCATCGATTGCCCGTGACCGGAAGAAGACATCGTCGGCTTGATAAAGCAGGGGAAACCGACCGCTTTCGCGCCTGCCTCGAGTTCCTTGAGTGAACCGGCGAAACGATAGGGCGAGGTCGGCAGTTTCAAAGTCTCCGCGGCGAGCTGGCGGATGCCTTGTCTGTCCATCGTGAGGCGCACCGCGCGGGCGGTCGGTATCACGCGCCAGCCTTCCTTTTCCAGCTTCACGAGCTCATCGGTCGCGATCGCCTCTATCTCGGGGACGATGAAATCAGGTCTTTCTTTTTGCACGATTTTGCGGATATTTTTGCCGTCGCGCATGTTGAAGGTGTAGCTACGATGCGCCACCTGCGTCGCCGGCGCATTCTCGTACCGATCGCACGCAATCACCTCGATCCCAAGCCGCATCGCCTCGATCGCGACCTCGCGGCCAAGCTCACCCGAGCCGAGGAGCAAGAGCTTGGTTGCCGAGGGTTTGAGGGGGGTGCCGAATTTCATGCACTATATTATACCTCTACCAAGCCTTGATTCTATATACCCCTTATTCGGCCGAATAAGGGGTATAAGGGTAAGCGGGATTTCTGCGTGGTAGTGTAGGGGCATGTCAAAACCAAAGCTTATCGTCTTCGCTTCCGGCACTGCAGAAGATAAGGGGGGGAGCGGATTTGAAAATCTTGTCGCCGCCACCAAGACCGGTGTGCTCGATGCCGACATCGTCGCGGTCATATCCAACCACGAGCATGGCAGCGTGCACGAACGCGCCGACAGGCTCGGCATCCCATTTGTATTTTTTGGTCCCGATTCCGATTATGCAAAGATCGTCGCTGACTCAGGCGCCGAATGGGTCGCGCTTTCCGGCTGGCTCAAAATTGCCAAAGGGCTCGATCCACAAAAAACATTCAACATTCACCCCGCACTTCTCTCACAACTCGACGGCAGATTCGGGGGGCATGGCATGTACGGGAGCCGCATTCACGAAGCTGTCGCCGAGGCGTTTGCGAGAGGGGAAATAACAGAATCCGGATTTACCATGCACTTTGTTACGGACGAGCTTGACCGCGGCCCTGCGTTTTTCGAGCGCCGCGTCCCGCTGCTAGCGGGAATGAGTCCGGAGGAAATAGCAAAAGCAGTCAATGTCGCTGAGCACCAATGGCAGCCAAAGATAACGAACATGGTCGTGCATGGAAAAATACGGTGGGACGGCAAGGATTCAAACTCACTCGTTGTACCAGAGACTTTTTAGTGGGTGCGGGGAGACTCGACCTAATCCCGTGTGGATAAATAGGTATACGCTACTTGCTTCAGATATTATACTGAACTGATGAAAAGAGGACCAAAACCCAAAGGCAACGTCAAAATTGAATGGTCTCCGAAATTTGCCTATGCAATCGGTCTGCTAACAGCAGATGGCTGCCTATCGAAAGATGGTCGACATATAGATCTGACGTCAAAAGACAAGGCACAGATCGTTCTTTTTAAGAAATGTCTCGGACTGACAACAAAACTTGGTTTGAAGTATTCTGGCGCTGGAAACTTGGCATATCACACTCAATTTGGTGATGTATTACTCTATCAATTTTTATTGAAGATTGGATTGACGCCCGCTAAATCTAAGACTCTCTCGAGAATCTCAGTACCCGAAGTGCATTTTTGCGATTTTCTTAGGGGGTATTTTGATGGTGATGGAAGCAGTTATTCACACTTTGATTCTGTATTCAAGAAAAGCTACCGTTTTTATCTATCTTTTACCTCAGCAAGTCCGGTGTTTATCGACTGGTTAAGAAAAACTGTTAATGAAGCATTTAGCGTCAGAGGTCATCTGGCTCACAATCGCAACAACCCTTACGTGCAGCTAAAATACTCAAAAAAAGAAGCTGTCATTCTCAGTGAGAAAATGTACTATTCTAAGGCAGTTCCATGTTTAGAGAGGAAGCGTTTGAAGATTATGCGATCTTTAAGCATAATCGAGCAACGCCGCGGTGGTGAAATTGGCAAACACGCTAGCTTCAGAAGCTAGTCCTCGCAAGAGGTTGGGAGTTCAAGTCTCCCCCGCGGCACAGAGCGTGTTAATATCAAGTCGTGTACACAATTCTGAAATATTTGAACTTTTCGGTAGCGACCGTTGCTATTGTTCTTAGCGTAACGGTTCCGATTGTAGATTTTAGTCAACATGGCAGTTTCCTTTGTAGCGATATCATATCAATAGCGGTACTTGTAGGCGGCTTTGTTTTGTTTTTAGCGACGTATCTTATTGACAGGAGCAGTCTTGGCAGGAAGTATCTATATTTTCTTGCGACCCTTTTGTTAAGTTATTTTATCGTAGTCAGTACGCACGGTGTCGTCCTATTCCTCTTAGGATTAACGGGACGGATGGAGTGTTCACTGTTCGTTGGTTAATTGCACTAACGTTTGAGGTAGTGCAGCAGCAAGCTGCCGGTTTCATTCAATTGCTTTGTCGATTCCAATTTGAAACGGGTTTCGAAAGGTTCTTTTGTTTCAAAAAGGTTCAGCCCGCGGCCGAAGACGATAGGCTCGATGGTGAGGTAGATCTCGTCGAGGAGATCGTTCTCAAGAAAATATGTGTAGGTCTGCGTGCCGCCGAGAATAGCGACCCTTTCGTATTTTTCCATGAGCGGGAGGCAATCTGATGATGCGGGGTTGCAGTAGATAAGTAAGTCATTCTTGCGCTCGCTTGTCGCGACCGAAGCGGTAAATACGATGCAATTCCTTTTGGAGAGCGGCTCAATGGCGGTTTTATATGTGTTGTTGCCGACCACGACCACGTCGCTTTTATCGAGCATTTCATGCAAAAAATCTTTATCTTCCTTACTCGTCCAATCTGAAAAATGCCCTTGGTCCAGTGCAATTTTGCCGTCGATCGTCGTAGCGGCTATGGCAACGCAGCGCATGGAGTTATTGTACCGCTTAGGTTGATTTACAGAAGTACTTCACCTACAATGCGGACTTCATGCCGGCATTGAGTGAGCGGGATACAAAGAAAATACTCATCGCGCTCGCGGTCTATCTCGCGTCCCTTTTTGCAGCCAACACGCTCGGTCTCAAGATCGCGCCCTTTCTCTTTGGCCTCCACGTCTCGGTGGCTGTCTTTTCCTTTCCGTTCGTCTTCCTCACGACCGACGTCATTGGCGAGATCTACGGAAAGAAAATGGCGAAGCTGTTCGTTCTCTGCGGCATACTCGCAACCGCGATGTTCATTGCGTATTCCTTCATCTCGCTCGCGCTGCCGTGGGCGGCCGCGGGAGAATGGGTGCATGAAAGCTACAATACAGTATTCGGGATTTCGGTGCGCATCGCCTTCGCAAGCCTCGTGGCGTTTGCGGTCGCGCAATACCAAGACGTCCTCTCCTTTTTCTTTTTCAAGGCGACCATCGGCGCGAAGTACTTTTGGCTCCGCTCCAACCTCTCGAATCTCTGGTCGCAATTCCTCGACACCGTGCTCTTCATGGTCATAGCTTTTTACGGCGTCTACTCGACGCCAGCCCTGATCCGCATCATCATCACGTGGTGGCTCTTTAAAGTGGCAATGGGCTTTCTCTACACCCCGCTTTCCTACATCGGTCTCAAGCTCTTGCGGGATAAAACAGCTTAAACTCCGTTGTTTGTTAGTTTTCGGCGCGGTGTTAGTCTGACGGCATGATTCGCGAACCAGACTTTCGACGTTCCAAAGTCGAGCAGCTCCCCAACGGTTGGCAGAAAATTTCAGCGCTGGGCAAAGAATTCAAGGATTTCGACCAGATCCAAGATCGAATATCGAGAGAGACAGAAGTTGATTTTTGGGGTGATGGTACAAAAAGGAAAACGCAGGTAATAGACGGTTTTGAAGATGTTTTGCGTGAACCCATTGGGCAGGGGTTCGGTGGTTTTTATAATACAAATTTTACAGTTGAGCAGCTTACGTTTGCGCTTTCGAGAGCGTCTCATCCGGCAATTACGAAACTACTATCTGAGAATGACAGCATAACTTCAGCTGAAGCAATAAAATTCTTGAGACAAGAATCTGTTCTAAGGGGACTTAAAATTATCGACATCGGATGCTCTCAAGTACCGGCTTTTGCAGTTGCGGCAGGTGCGCTCGGAGCCGATGCATACACAGTCGATGCGCAAGATATCAACCCAGAATATAAACGCCTCCTGAAAGGGCACATAGTTCTTGATTTAAATGCTGAGCATGCGGCCGAGATTTTGAGAAAAGAGACAGGTGGTGAGTTGGATTTAGTGACGGAAAGTGTTCTCGGAGCGGGACGGAATGCCCCACGCAATTTAAAAGCTCCTAATTCTGCAACTGTAATTAAGATTGCGGATACTCTTCTCAAAAAGGGCGGTTATTTATACAGTGCAACTGTCGATAGAGAATTAGGCTCAGCGCTAAAGAAAGTAGAGTAATCCATGAAAGTAAAATCTGCCAAAACTCACATTTTTAAGAAAAACGATGACCTCGTCGCGTTCATCACGCACCACGTGCCGAAATTGAAAAACGGTTCGGTACTCGCGGTAACATCAAAAATCGTCGCACTCGCCGAGGGCGCGGTCGTTCAGACCCCGACTACACGCGCAAAAGAGGCCATCATACGAGCCGAGTCGGAATGGCAGCTACAGGCAAAATACGGGAAGATAACCCTCAAGGACGGGCTTCTGATGTGGAATGCGGGCATTGATGAATCCAACGCAAAGGGGAACATCATCCTCTTGCCGAAAGATCCGTTCACAAACGCAAGAAAGTTGCGTTTGTGGTTACGGCGACACTATAAGCTGAAAAAACTGGGCGTTGTGATCACGGATAGTCGCGTGATGCCGATGCGCGCGGGGGTTGTCGGCGTCGCGCTCGGATACGCAGGGTTCAAAGGGCTTCGCGATTATCGTGGCAAGAAGGATATCTTCGGTCGAAGAATGAAATTTACGCAGACCAATATCGCGGATTCGCTTGCAACGGCCGCAATCCTCACGATGGGCGAAGGCAAAGAACAGCAGCCGCTCGCAATCATCGAAGACGCGCCGGTGGAGTTTTGCGACAAAGTAAATCGCAAAGAGCTCATCATCGCACCGGAAGACGACATGTACCGCCCGCTCTTTAAAATATCCAAGCGAAAAAAGAAGTAACGGTCTGCCAGATTTTGCCGAGGAAGCTTTTCGGCGCGGTCGATGCGGCTGCGGCTACCTGAGTCGGGATTGTTTGGCTTGAGGTTGCGGGCGGGGCAGGTACAGACGCCTTTGGCACAGGGGTTGGTTTTTTAACGACAGTAGATTTCTTGGCCGGAGGTTTGATGGTGCCGGAGGTCGTAGCAACGACAAGAGTCGTTGTGCCCGTGTCGACGGTGGGGGGAGTCGAGGTTGAGACTGCGGGGGTCGAAGTTGCGACGATGGGGGTTGTTGTTGAAACTGCCTGCGGTGAGCTTGTCGAAACCGTGGAGGTAGAGACTCCGAGGACGGCGCCATTTCCACCCGCCGTGCTTGGTTTTGAAAATGATTGCAAGAGCGAATCCCACGTCCGGTTCAGTGCCGCTGGGATCGCATAGGACGTTGCCCACACACGTGAATTTGTATCAGTCGAGGTGGGTTCGATGCCTCCATCGGTTTGTTGAAGGGACACGAGGTAATCTTCGGGATAGGTACCGGAGGGCGACCACTGCGAAGGCGCCTGACCCAAAGCTGCAATTGCCTGCATCACCCAACTCGTCGAGAAGCTGTTGGAAAATCCGCTGTTGCTCTGCTGCTGCGAGTGCAGATAGCTCTCGGCCTTTGAGAGCGCGTTGAAGACTCCGGGGAGTGAGCGCACTTCGACGAGCGCTTGCACCGCAGCGGCCGTCGTATCAGGGTCACCCCACGATCCACTCGCGCTTTGCTTTGAAAGAATGAACGCTACGGCCTTTTGGATGATCTCATCGCTCGCACTGTATCCTGCGTGAAGAAGCGGGAAGATGGCGAAAATGTCGTCGTGCGGGATAGACGCGTTGCCTATCTGAGTACCGTCAAAGGCGGCAACGATCGGTGCAATGTAATCTTTTGGCGCCCCTGTGTACGGGTCGATACCGAGCGCCATGAGCGCCATCGCGTGGCGTTCATAATCTGTGATGCTTTCAAGCGAAGGTTCTGCGGTGAGGAGATACTCGCGCAGAAGGTTTTTTGCTTGCCCTGAGCCCGTCGAAGGGGCATTTCCCGGATCAGAAGCGGCAAATGCGAAGGCTGCCCAGTCTGTGTAGAGTAAGGCACCAAAAGAACCATCGGGCTGCTGTTTCTCCGCGAGGAATGAAAGTGCGAGCGGGACGTTGAATTCGAAGTGTACGATTTCACCTCCGCCTCCACCGCCCGACGAAGGCTGTTCGACATCCTCCTGCTCCTGCTCTGGTGCCTCGTCGGTTGTTGTTGCGGGAGCATCTACGATCGTTATAGAGGCGGAGGGGAAATAAAAATCTTCCTGGATGCCGACAGCGAATGTCCCCGTCGCGTTCATGGAAAAGATTGCCTCTCCGTTTACATCGGACGTCGATGTCGCGAATTCAGTGAACGAGAAATCCGGATTTGATATGCCTACGCCGAGCACCACGCCAGCGACACCGACATACATTCCTGAATCGAGGTCATACCTTTGCGCTGTTGCCGTAAACGGATCGTCCACGGCCACCGTCGTCGTCGAAAGCACGGTCTGTCGCGGGGGACCGAAAAAGAGGTGGACAATATCTCCGTCTTGCAGCAGCGTGTCGTCGATGCCGACTTGCGGGAAAGTGCCATCGACCGCATAGGTCCAGTTGAAACAGTGCGGCGTTGTGGGTACGGCGGGTACCGTAATGCAGTTGATGATGAACGAATCAAATGAGCTGAAGTAGGCGAGATCGGTGATATCGAAATCTGTCGTCGTGGCGTCGAGTGCGACAAGTGTCGCAAGAAGGCTGTCGGGGGGAATGGCGACGGTGCTGCTCGAATTCGTCGGCGCGATGTCGACTGCGGGCGAAGTCGATGCGGCGAGCTCTACAATGCCGGTAAACGCGACGATATCGCCATCGCGGATCGTGATCGTTGCCGTCGAGGGCGTAGAGGTGGATACTTCGGGCGTCGTCGTTGCCACGACATCAGGGGTTGTCGTCGCGATGATGTCGGGAGTCGTCGTTGCCAAGTCTGGGGTTGTTGTAGCCTCGTTCGCGTGCGCAAGGACGGGGGATGTTGCCGAGACCAAGAGCAGGATCAAAAACAGCTTTTTCATATGTGTCGATACTAATGAATAAAATTAATAACTTTGTTCGTACCGCCACTCCACGGCGTCGCCGGCCCCGAGGGGCATTTGCGATGCGCCCAATGCGGATTTTTTGTTGTTCACATACAGGATCCAGACATATCCATTGTCGGCCGATTTGCCCCCGATCGATTCGACAAAAAAGCCGAGCGATGGATAGTCTCGGCCGGTGAATCTGAAATCACTCGTCGAAGCGAGCACACGCATCGCGTCGAGGACGGTCGAATGTTCGGATGCGTATACATCGTAGGACACCCCGTCGGCGAGGAATGTTATGTTGGGAGCTAGTACCGGAGATAATCCCAGCGCGCGAGTCGCGATCTGTGCAGCTCCCGTTTGTCGGGGAGGAGTCGCGATTTTTTGTATCGTTTTCGCAGTGGTTGTCGCCTCTGCCTGTACTGAAGGTGCTGTTGTCGTGACAGGCGATACAACTTGATCCGCTCCGCCGCTTAACACGACGAACACGCCGATAACGATGGCTACGAAGGCTCCTAATGAAATGTATGTCTTGTACATAAAACGCAAAAATCCCTGCCCAGAGCAGAGATTTTTAGTACACGCGGCGCATACTGCGGCCACATGAGGTCCTGCTCGGGAGACGGATGATGATGACCGGACTTGTCTCTTGCGAGCATTACCGTTGCGGCACAGTAGGAGAATCAAACTCCACTTCCTATCCGCTTTTTCTAACTGCGGATCCCCATACGGGGCAATCAACCGTGGACGCACATTGTATTCTTCATGGGCTCACACGCAATGGGGATAACGTACTGCGGAATTTTTAAGGACAAAGTCAAATGGTGTATCCTTGGCTGATGATCGGTTTTTTCGACTCTGGATTCGGTGGACTTCGTGTATTGCGCAGCGTTGTAAGCGCACTGCCACAGTATTCGTATATTTATCTTGGCGATAGTGCTCGTGCGCCATACGGTTCGCGTTCTCCGGAAGACGTCTACCGGTTCACTAAGCAGGGCGTCGACTTTCTCTTTGGACAGGGTGTTGCCTTGGTGATCTTGGCCTGCAACACCGCTGCGAGCGAGGCGCTGCGGAAAATACAATCTGATTCCGATAAAAAAGTTCTCGGAGTTCTTATTCCATTCGCTGAAGCAGCCGCAGCACGCACGAAGAACAAGCGGATCGGAGTGATCGCGACCGAAGGCACCGTGGCTTCCGGCTCCTATCTACGTGAGATTCAAAAAGTAGATCCTCGCATCGAAGTTTTCCAGAGCGCATGTCCGTTGCTCGTACCGCTCATTGAGGCAGGGGAGCATGCCACGACGCGCGTTCGCGAGCTTTTACGAGAATACCTCGAACCACTTTTGAAGGAACATATCGACACACTCGTACTCGGCTGCACTCACTACGGCATTCTGGAGCGCGAGTTACGCGCCGCGGTTGGATCGGGTGTGGAATTGATCTCCGAGCACGATGTTGTCCCGAACAGTCTCGTTTCGTATCTTTCGCGCCACCCGGAGATCGAGGCAAAGATCGATCGAAGCGGCAAGCAAAGATTCTTTTCGACCGGAGACGTCGACCACTTTCAAAAGCTGGGGAGCGTCTTCTTCGAGAAGCCCATAGTGGCCGAGCGTGCCATTTTGAGCGCTTAATATATAGTTGCCCTATGGACTGTGCAGATCTATTTAAGAACAAGCGCATCACGCTTCTTGGCCTCGGATTGCTCGGCCGAGGTGTCGGTGACGCCGAATTCCTCGCGCAGTGCGGTGCGCAGGTCACCGTGACCGACAAAAAGACTGAAGCAGAACTCGCAGCATCAGTAGAAAAATTGAAACAGTATTCGAACGTAACATTTCACCTCGGCGGACACGACAGCAGGGATTTCACAGACACAGATCTTGTTATCAAAGCCGCTGGCGTGCGGCTTGATTCGACGGAGATCGCCGCCGCGCGTGCCGCAGGCGTCCCCGTCATGATGTCGACCGCGCTTTTTGCAAAGTACGCGATGGAAGCAGGCGCAAAGATTGTCGGCATCACCGGCACGCGCGGCAAGACAACCGTTGCACATATGATTCACGATTCTCTAATTTCCGCCTTCGCCAAGGCTTCGGCGGACAGGCGCGCTTTTTTAGGTGGAAATGTACGGGGTATTTCAACGCTCGCGATGCTCCCTGATGTCAAGGCGGGAGACGTTGTCGTCCTCGAGCTCGATTCGTGGCAGCTGCAGGGTTTCGGCGATCTGAAGATCAGTCCTAATGTCGCGGTCTTCACCAATCTGATGCCCGATCATATGAATTATTACGATACCGACATGGAAAAATATTTTGTCGACAAGGCAAATATTTTCAAATATCAGAAGACGGGCGATATGCTTGTGGTTGGCGACCGCGTTGCCGACCGTGTGCGTGCGGCACATCCACCTGTCGCGCCGGCAGCCTCACAGCCCATACCTGAGGAATGGGCTCTCGAGATTCCCGGTGAACACAATCGTGAGAATGCAGCCCTTGCGGCTGCGACGCTCACGGCACTCGGACTTTCACAAGAAGACGTACGGGAGGGGCTCGAATCGTTTGAAGGAGTCGATGGCCGTCTCCAATTCGTGCGCGAGTTACACGGTGTAAAGATCTACAACGACAACAATGCGACGACACCGGAGGCGACGATCGCGGCTCTGCGTGCACTCGGCAAAGACATCACGCTCATCGTCGGGGGCTCGGAGAAGGGGCTTGCGCTCGAAGAATTGATCTCGGAGATAAAAAAAGCTGTCTCCCACATCACGCTGCTCGTGCACCAAAATTATCAGGGAAGTGAGCGGCTGAAAAAAGATCTGGATGCGGAGGGGATTTCATACACAGAGGCTCGTGATCTGCAGGGTGCAGTGGACGATGCGGTGAAAAGTGCGAGGAGCGGAACCATCCTCTTCTCGCCCGCCTTTGCGTCGTTTGGGATGTTTAAAAACGAATACGAGCGCAACGATCAATTCCTCGAGATAGTCAGGAAGATGGGAGGCGTTGCATAAGGGTCTCGATACCTTTGCGCATCGTTTTCGATATTTCCGGATCGCTCTGGAGATCTTTGATCGTTTCCTGCAGGCGGCTGTCGATGCCGTTCTCGTTGTCGAAGAGGTAGGAGGGAAATTCTTCGAAGCGCTCGAAATATTCCTCAAAAACTTTTTTGCGTATCTTTGCATTCAAACTCGTCGCTGCGGCTTTCAGTTCTTCAAAATCAAACTTCGGCTTTCTCTCTCCCTTTGCCATCGTTTGATTGTATATCGTTTCGCTGCCACACGATAGCCCAAAACAAAGCCGCCCCCCAAGCGCGATGCGAGGGGAGCGACATTCTTCTTCCTGTAGGTGACGTTGATCAGCCGAATCGCCCGGTGATGTAGTCTTGTGTACGACGGTCCTGAGGCCGATTTCGGATCTCGTCTGCCAGGCCAAATTCGATAAGTGTGCCCGGCTGTTCACCGTCGTTACGCCTTTCCAGCTTGTCGATACAAACGAAAGCGATGTAATCGGCGAAGCCAAATGCTTGCTCCATCCTATGAGTAACGAGGACGATAGTGCAGAAGTTCTTCAACTCCAACAAGACCCCATTGATTTGCGCCACAGCGATGGGGTCCAACGACGACGTGGGCTCATCAAGGAGCAGGACCTCCGGCTCGTACGCTACTGCGCGTGCGATGCACAGGCGTTGTTGCTCACCCCCCGACAACGACCCGGGGGAAGCAGTGAGCTGGTCCTTTACCACGTCCCACAACGCCGCACGTCGGAGAGCTTTCTCGACGGCATCGTCGACGATCGACTTCTTTTTAATGCCTCGTACGTAAAGTCCCGCTGCGACATCTTTGTAGATGGATGTTCCGAGCGCGACGGGTTTTTGGGCCACAACTCCCATTTTTAGTCGGACCCACACGGGATCCGT
>MFLH01000055.1:0-2445 GCA_001781275.1 Candidatus Kaiserbacteria bacterium RIFCSPHIGHO2_02_FULL_54_11b
AAGCAGCTTGTGAAGTTGTCACAAGCATCGAGGCCTCCGAGGAGTGAGCCTGTCGTCGTCGCGAACGTACCCGCAATCGAGTTCGAGCCGCTCCATATCTTGAGGGTGGTCGTTGCACCGATAGAGATGGGGCCAGTCTTGTTGACAGTGAAGACAACAGAACCCCAGTCGATCTTGCCTGCAGAGTCAGCCGTGACCGAGAAGCGCGCGAGGACCTGATCAGATCCTTCGGTGAGGTTCGTCGTGTCGAGGGCTACTGCTGCTAGGGTCGGCTTGGACTTGCGTACGTACATCGTACCCTTGCCAGAGCCTGCCGAGTTGAGGTCAGCAAAGCTTCCCATGGTTGTCGATGCCGTACCTGAGCTGTCGACGACCTTGAAGCCGGTGTTCCATGCGAGCAATGCAGAGATCGCCGAGCCGGAAGTCGCGCCGTTCGCAGTCGTCGGAATGTTGACGTAGACGTCGATCGTCTTCGACTCGTTCAATGGGATAGCGAAGGTGAGACCCGTGAAGGTCGCCGTCGCGTGCGTCTGCACGCCCGAAGAGAGTGCGAGGGCTTGCGAGACGCCTGTCGGATTCGCCGCCCACTTGAGAGTGACAGACGAGACCGAGGTCGCGGCGTTGGCCGGGATCTTGACAGCGAGCTCCTGGACCGTGAAGGCCGAGTTGCTTGCGGTGAAGTTGAAGGAACCGACTTTTACGTCGTTTGAACCTGCAACCACGTTTGCATCGTCAGGTGATGTTCCTGCAGCTTGGGTGAGCGTACCCGTACCGACCGTGATGGTCTGGAGTGTCAGGTTGCTGCCGATAGTAACGGAGTTGCCCGTCGAGAGGCCTGTGCCGCCCGAGCTTGTGTCGATCACCGCAGTCCACGAGCCAGCGTTGGAGCCGGACTTGATGTTACCGACGAGGTCGATCGTCTTGGTCGCAGAGACCGCGACATCGAAGTTGACGGAGAACGAATTGTCCCCTGATGCCGGTGCGGGCTTCGCCGTACCGATCTGGGCACCCGTCGCAGTGTCGACGAGGCGGAGGTCCGTGATGGACGCCGCTTCATCTGCTGAGAGAGTAACGACGATGGTGTTTACGTTCGTGCCTTCCGTAGAGCCGGCCGAGAGCGTAAACGAACCCAAGCGAGCATTCGCCGTACCGGCGATCATCGTCTGGTCGCCGTAACCCGAGAATTTCGTCGCCGTGAGTGTAGCGGACGAAACGGTCAGGGTGTTGCCTGTCGTGTCTGAGCCCGGTACGTTCACCGCAGTGAGCGAGACCTGACCAAAGGCGTTGGAAGAACCAGTACCGAGTGTGATGGCCGCCGTTTCACCTGTGGTGAATGCAGCACCTGTTGACGACTTCGCATCTGCGTAGATGTCGACAATGTGTACCGCTCCCGCCTTCGCGATGAAGCTCGAGCCGAACGTGAAGTTCACGTCGGTAGCGTCGGTGAGGTCCTTGGTAGAACCGACCTGCACGCCGTCAACGAATACCTTACCGTTGTCGAGACCGTGATCAAGCGAGGTGTTGGCCTGAACATCGAGAGACTCGATCTTCACATCCTCGCCGGAGGCGCGGACTTCGAAGGTCGCAAACTTGACGTTGGAAGCGCCGAGCGTGGCGTTGGAAGAAGGCGAAGCATTTGCCTTCGTGACCGACACTGTCGCAGAGCCGATCGTCTGTAGACCTGTCGTGCGAGCCGAGAACGCCGCACCAGAACCACCGGAGGTTGCGAGTATCGGCTGGTTGAGTTCGGTATCAACGAAGCGAGCGTCTGCTGCGCGACGAAGTGAGAACTGGTAAGTCAAGCTTGAGCCACCGACGACGTCGCCGATGACTTTGATGATGCGGCCGCCCGTTTCGAGGCGTTTTGGAGCCGCAGAGAGATCCCATGCGACAGACGTCTCGCCTGCCACGAGGTTTGCTACAGCATTACCGACTTGGACACCGTCTACGTAGAGTCGGAGGTTCCTGATGTCGTTAAGGCCGATAGAACCGAGATTGCGGAGCTGGAACGATTCCAGGTTGACCGCACGCGTACCGATGGTCGCAGAGGTGCTCTGCCAGAGGAGGATATCGTTTCCGGGAATCACGCCGGTGTTTGCCGCCGGAGTTGGCGTTCCGCCCAATTCAACCGTCGCGAGAGTCGCCGAAGAGATCAAGAGCGCGGAGCCCGTGATCGGGAAGACGACAGACGAGTCAAGAAGACCGGATGCGCTGACGTTCAAGAGCTGGACGCCGACCTGTTGGCCGTTCGTCGAAGCTGCGATATCAGAGCGTACCGAGATCGTGACCATGCTACCTGCCGGCACCGTGAAGAGGCCGTTCGGAGCGTTGTAGTTGAACAGCGTGTTGCTGACTCCTGCGGAATCAGTGAGACGCGTGTTGCCTTGGAAGAGGTAGACGTTGGCCAAGGTCGAATCCGAGGACACGCCGATGCGCTTGAACGCA
>MFLH01000055.1:2496-5358 GCA_001781275.1 Candidatus Kaiserbacteria bacterium RIFCSPHIGHO2_02_FULL_54_11b
TGATCGGACCAGGTCCGGGAGGTGCTGCGCAGAGGCTGTTGGCCTTTGCACGTGAGATCGGACCCCAGTAACCGGCGATCGGTGTGATGCCGTACTTTTGCTGGAACTTCGAAACCGCAGCGCGAGTGAGGCCACCGAAGTAGCTCGTCTCGTTGCCCGGAGATCCTGCGCCGGTCGTGGCAACTTGCGTGCCATCGATGCTATTCAGGAGCTTTTGAACTTCCATTACTTCGCTTCCCGAGCTACCTACGGTGAGGTTGCGCGTGAAGGTGGTGAGACAAGCGAGTCCGCCAAGCTGCTGGGAACCCGTGCCGCCCTGAAGTGCTGTGATTTGTGCGAGCAGTGCCGCGATCTGTGCCTGGAGATCAGAGATCACATCCGCTTTTGCCGGAGTGGCAAAGGAAAATGCGAATCCGAAAACCATGACAACAGCCAAGAGAACTGCCGCAACATTTTTTGTTGCTAATACTTTACTCATAGTTAATTTTGACTTTTTCATCCACTGACCATCGAAGATGGTCAGGAGACCATACACTCCACCCTTTCGACGAGGAGTCGTGTATGTATTGTGTGCCTTCTGCTAAATACTTAATTGCTAACTAAACTAACTGATAACTGAAGACAACTAATAATTTGGGTCAGCTCTGCCGAACGGCAGATTTGACCACGCACTTTGCTAGCCCGCTCTCTCTGCCAATCGGCAGATTCATGAGCGAGGTTAGCATCGAGGAATGAAGAGGGGTTCAGTCATGCAATCTTTACCGGACAAATCAGGAATGCAGTAATGCTTCTACTGGAGAAGCGTGGCCGTATAAACAGCCATTAATTTTTTGTTCAATATTCAAATGTCAACGAACCGCGCAGAGAACACTTGTCCTCATACGCACACGCGACATCCCGGAGGGACGTCGTTGCACAATTATATACTAGGGTCTCCGCAGCACATGAATGCGCGACTCCCCCATTTGTGGATAACTTGTGAGCTAGAAAAGGCACTCACCGTGCGGTGGATGGGATTTTCCCGTCACTTGCTATCGCGGACCACAATACCCTAGTACACCGAGGGAGTCAATCAGTATAGACGCCAACATCTCCAAAACCTTTCAGGGCCTTGGAGGCCGGATCCGTTGCGGAATGCTTATCGGCGAATTTAACCCAACAAAGCGAGGAAATAAGCCATGAACCCTACCTTACGATAGAGTAGCGGCTCCAACGTTTGAGACCGGTCTTTTTGACCCGACCGGCTGCTATCAGATCAACAAGATGGCGCTGGATCATCTTTTCGCTGTACTCGGGTAGATTGGAGGCGATATCGCGAATGCCAAGCTCACCGCCAGAGCGAAGAACCGCGATGATATTCTCTTCCCGGACGCTCGGTCCTCTCCTGTCCGATACTGTATCGGACAGACCGTCGGCAATGCTCGTGTCCTTTATCTTCTTAATGTCCTTTACTGCTATCGTGTCCTTTATATGTCCTTCACGGACATCCAGCAAGTTTTCTGGAGAGAGAGCGAACGTCTCTGACAACGGAGAGTTCTGGGACGTATTCAAAAAATTGCCGAGCTCATCCAACCCTTCGATCATAATATTTGCGTTTTGGATCGAGAGAAAACCACCAACAGCAAGGAGTCGTACGAGGGACATGAGATGCCGTATTGATGCCCGACACGTCTGTACACTCTCGGAATCTGTCCTCATCTCATTTCGCAGAGCAAGGACGTTTTCAAGGATGGCGAGGGCGCCCGCGCGAACAGAGACCCTAATAGATTCCGTTGAAGGAATGTGATTAGTCACGAGATATAGAGCTGCTACGAGGCGCTCCGCACGACGATATGCGCGGTCAGCAGATTGGTTCGTCGCAAAAGGGTTGGTGTGGGCAGAATGCTTATCGAAAAACCGAAGCAGGGGATTTGGCTTCTGTATGTCTTTCTTATCGTCCATTATATGTCCGTAGTGTGTACCAAAGGCGTAAAGTACACTCGGGCACTGTTGAGTATATAAAGGACGCGAGCGCTGTGCAATGCTCCTATCGCCCGTGGTGCTTGTGCCTGTCTAGGACACGATATTTACGGACAAGTGAGCCCAACTGTTCCTTCGAAAACCCTCACGAGGGTTGCAGGGTGAGGTGCTATGATGTCACCATGAAAGCACGGCAGAAACGCAGAAAAGAAAAGGATCAGGATAAAGACCTCGAGACGGACGTCAGTTATGTCAGCACCGAAGCGGTACGGGGAGTGTGTGCCATCTTCTGCATTGCGCTTGCCGGATTTCTCATCCTCGCCCAGCTTGGCGGAGGCGGCGCAATCGGCGGCACGCTCTTTGAATGGCTTTCGTGGGCCTTGGGCATCGGATATATCCTGCTCCCCGTCTCGCTCGTGCTCCTTGCGACCCTTATCTTCCGATCATTCGAGCGTAATTTTGGGTGGGTGCAACTCGCCGCAATGACAGTATTTCTACTCGCCGGATTGGGACTCATCAATCTCGCCTTCACGGGTCAGGGCGGTATCCTCGGCATCAGCATATCGAACCTTATCGTCTCGGGGGTGGACACGACGGCGACGGTTATTTTTCTCGCGGCATTTATCATTGCATCACTCATCGTGGCCTTCGATATCCATCTCGGGCTTCTCGCGAAATACATCCTCGATCTTTTTCGTGGCACACCGGCGGATGAAGAGGGGCCCGATGTATCCAATGTACCCGTGATCGGACTTCCCGAAGATCCCCCACAAGAGGGCGCTCCTGAAGTAGAGGGTGAGCCCTCTGAAGGCAAGCAAAAAGAGTCGGGCAACCCCGTAACTAAATTCTTCCGCGGCGGTGATGCGACGACCGACGGCTTCCCTATCATTGCCGCGACCGGCA
>MFLH01000056.1:0-624 GCA_001781275.1 Candidatus Kaiserbacteria bacterium RIFCSPHIGHO2_02_FULL_54_11b
CGCCAATCTTGTCGAGAAGCGCGGAAAATACGTGACGATTCTCGGCTCTGTCTATGTCAAGTGGACTCGTGCCAAGGACGCGGACACCATTTTTGTGCAGAGGCATCGCAAGATTGTTGGGTATTTGACCGCCCGTCGAAACGACGACCCCTTTTGGGCGCTCGAACTCAACGATATCGAGAACGCGCTCCAGAGAGAGCTCATCGAAGTACAACCGGTCCGACTCGTCATAATCGGTCGAGACAGTCTCGGGATTGTAGTTGATCATAATGGTTTCGTGCCCTGCTTTTTTAAGCGTGTGTAGCGCCTGAACGCAGGACCAATCGAATTCCACCGATGAGCCGATTGCGTATGGGCCGCTGCCGAGGACGATGGCACTTTTTTTGGAGGGCGCGACATCACGCTCATCGCCGTGGTACGTGAGGTAGAGGTAATTCGTCTTGGCGGGGAATTCGCCGGCAAGTGTATCTATTTGTTTGATTGAGGGCAAAACCTTCATACGTTTACGCGCCGCCCGCACCTTGCTCTCGTCGGAGTGTGTGAGTGTGGCTATTTGTTTGTCGGAAAAGCCGGCCTTTTTGACTGCGCGCATCGCACTTGGCGTGCGCACGCCACGCTTGATGA
>MFLH01000056.1:657-745 GCA_001781275.1 Candidatus Kaiserbacteria bacterium RIFCSPHIGHO2_02_FULL_54_11b
CGAGGAACCACGGATCGATATTGGATAGCTGGTGTATCCTTTTCACCGAGACGCCCTTCCGGAGTGCGCCAAAGATGGCATGGATACG
>MFLH01000056.1:1722-3598 GCA_001781275.1 Candidatus Kaiserbacteria bacterium RIFCSPHIGHO2_02_FULL_54_11b
GAGGAGAATCGCATCGGGGCGTTCCTTCTGGATGACTTTGAGCGCGAATTCCTGGGTGAGCGGAAGAAAGTACACAGTGTCGGCAAGTTTTTCATCTGTTTGCACTGTCGCAATATTCGGATTCATCAAAATGACGCGGATGGCTTCCTCCTTAAGCGCCTTTATAGCTTGCGACCCCGAGTAGTCGAATTCTCCTGCCTGACCGATCTTGAGACCTCCGGACCCGAGAATTAAAACTTTCTTTGACATTCGCATATCACTTTTTTAAGCTCGCGATGAACTCGTCAAATATCCATGCCGTGTCAGTGGGACCTGGAGTTGCCTCGGGATGGAACTGTACCGAACGCCACGGCTTGGTCTTGTGACGGATACCTTCATTCGAACCGTCGTTGGCATTCACAAACCATTCCTCCCACCCTGTGGGAAGCGAGTCGGCGTCCACAGCAAAGCCGTGATTTTGCGATGTGATGTAGCACCGCTTCGTTCGCGTATCAATGCACGGCTGATTTTGCGCGCGATGACCATACTTTAGTTTGTAGGTTTTCGCGCCAGCGGCAAGCGCGAGGAGCTGATTGCCAAGGCATACGCCAAGTATCGGTTTGCCTTTTTTCATCGCACGGCGGATATTCTCTATCGTCTTCGCACACATCGTCGGGTCGCCGGGGCCATTGGAAAGGAGGAGTCCGTCATACCGTTCTTTCGAAAAGTCGTAGTCCCACGGAACGCGGACGACTTTGGCTCCGCGTGAAAGAAGCGAGCGCACGATGTTCTCTTTCATGCCACAATCCACTGCGAGTATCTTGGTGCGTCCCGAACCATAGATTCGTTTTTTTCTCGGACTCACTTTGGCGACGAGGTTGTCTTTGTTGGGGTCGACAAACCCTTTTCCCTTGCCACTTTGTACGAGTTCGCCGAGGAGTACGCCGTGTTCGCGAAGACGCTTCGTAAGCGCACGCGTATCAACTCCCGTCATTGCCGGAATGCCCGACCGCTTGAGCCAGAGACCGAGCGACTGCTTTGCTTCAGCATGAGAATAGTTCTCCGAGTATTCGGAAACAACGAGCCCAGCGATCTGTATCTTTTGCGATTCGAATGTTTCTTTCGAGGGTACGCCATAGTTGCCCACAAGGGGGTAGGTGAGGACAAGTATTTGACCCGCATACGAGGGGTCGGTCAGGCTCTCCACGTATCCAACCATGCCGGTGTTGAACACAACTTCTCCAGCCGCGTTTGACGCGGCGCCGAAGCTTTCGCCCTCGATGACCGTGCCGTCTTTAAGAAATAGCCTCATATTAAAAACCGGCCAAAGGCCGGGCAAAAAACAAACCCCGAGCGGGGAGTGAGTTGATTGACGCTATTGAGATACATTAAAACAAAAGTATATTCGAAATTTTGGATTTGTCAAATTTGCCTCGTGTGCATAAGGCGGTCATTTTGTGTAGTCTAGCTGGATGAAGCGGGAGGAACTCATCAAAGCAAGGCTGCCGGATGGTCCGGGGGTGTATTTTTTTAAGAAGGAGAGGAAGATACTCTATATCGGTAAGGCGGCAAGTTTGCGCGATAGGGTACGAAGTTATTTTGCGTCTGATCTCGGGGCGAGCCGCGCGCCAAGCATCGTCGCGATGGTCGCCGAGTCTGATACGATCTCATATCAGTCGACCGAGTCCGTACTTGAAGCCCTCATTGTTGAAGCCAATCTTATAAAAAAGCATCAACCGCCTACGAATGTAGACCAAAAGGACAACAAGAGCTGGAACTATGTTGTCATCACCAAAGAAGATTTTCCGCGCGTACTTTTGGTACGCGGTCGCGACCTCTATGCGAGTCCCCTGAAAGCTGACAGCTGGAAGCTGAAAGCTGTTTTCGGTCCGTTCCC
>MFLH01000056.1:3612-4020 GCA_001781275.1 Candidatus Kaiserbacteria bacterium RIFCSPHIGHO2_02_FULL_54_11b
TGAAAGAGGCTCTCAAAATGATACGGCGCATATTTCCGTATCGAGACAGCAAGTGTGTCCCATGTAAGCAACAGCTGTGCGATACAGGGGATATTTCGCGGGCGGGGAGTAATCGCGTTTGCAAGCCGTGCTTCAGCAGGCAGATTGGCTTATGCCCCGGTGTATGTACGGGCGAGATGACGAAGGCGGATTATGCCCTGCGTGTCAAACACATCTGCCAACTCTTGAGCGGCAACTTCAGAGGACTAAAGCGCCAGCTCGCACGAGATATGAAAGCGGCGGCGAAAAATGAGCGCTTCGAGGACGCAGCGCGTCTTCGCAAGCAGATACACGCACTCGAACACATTCGCGACGTATCGCTCATCAAAGACGAGCATCGCGTTGCGGCGGGCGGAGGCGTGCGCATCG
>MFLH01000056.1:4063-5145 GCA_001781275.1 Candidatus Kaiserbacteria bacterium RIFCSPHIGHO2_02_FULL_54_11b
AATGGCCGTTGCCGCGGGTCTTTGTTATCGATGGTGGAAAAGGGCAAATGAACGGGGCAAAACGGATATTGAAGGCGTCTGGCATCATGATCCCGCTGGTCGGTGTCGTGAAGAATGAATTCCACAAACCAGAGCGACTTATCGGCGACGAGCGCGCTATTCAGGCGTATGAGAAGGATATAGTGCTTGCAAACCATGAAGCCCACCGATTTGGTATTTCCTTCCACCGCAGGAGGCGGCAAAAGAGATTGTTGATGGATTAGTACGGTATACTTTTCGCATGATACGCACGAGTGTGGGGATACTCCGCGGCGGAACATCGAGCGAATATCCACTTTCGCTCAAAACGGGTGCAGCGATGATGGACGCTCTTCCGGACGATACGTACGATGCGCGCGATATTCTCATCGACAAGACCGGTACGTGGCACTTGCACGGCAAGCCCGTCGATGCTACGCGAGCGCTCGCACAGATAGACGTCGTGTTGAACGCTCTGCATGGGGGCGTGGGGGAAGACGGCACGGTGCAGCGGATATTGGACCGCGCTGGAGTGCCGTATGCAGGCTCGCGAGCGCTCGCATCAGGACTTTCGCTCAACAAGATCCGTGCACGCGAAGTGTTCCAGAAAGCGGGGCTGCGCATGCCGCGCGGCATGTCGTTCAACCTCGACAATGAATTGGACACACGAGAGATGGCAGAAGCGATATTTGACACATTTGGGCCGCCGTACATGGTCAAGCCTCCGATGGAGGGCTCCGCGTTTGGCATTCGATATATTGCCACCATTATCGAGCTGCAGGGTGCGCTCGCCGAGATGCTAGATGCGTATGGCGCAGCGCTCGTTGAAGAGTATCTGCACGGCGCGCATGCTACCGTCGGTGTTATCGAGCACTATCGGGGAGAAGACGTGTACGCGCTGCCGGCGGCGCATATACGTATTCCAAAAGGGGAACGACATGTGCAGTATTCCATTCACGAGCGCGGTGCAGCAGAGCATCAGGTACCCAGCAATTTCACGCATGAGGAAAAGCAAATGCTCGGCGATATCGCTCGCGCGGCACATCGCGCTCTCGGACTCGCGC
>MFLH01000056.1:5286-5962 GCA_001781275.1 Candidatus Kaiserbacteria bacterium RIFCSPHIGHO2_02_FULL_54_11b
ACGCGATCGCGCTCGCACGTCAATAAAAGTTCAAGACCCCCCGAGATGCCGCGCTCGGGAGGTCTTGCTGTGCGTGTTCGTCAGGCTTCAACGAGCGCCGACTGTGTTTCAATGGGCGCCGCGTACTCAGGGTGGAGTACGCACTTGGCGAGAAAGTAGGCGCGTGCGGCGGCCAAATAACCGTCTGGGTGCTCCACGCGCTCCCGATGCTCACGCCGGCCGCGGCCGAGTCTCACGTCGGCGATCGACGGACACGAGGTACCACGCGAGGTGACGCAATAGCCCAGTGTCTCCGTGTCGCACATCATCAACCTGTCGATGGTGGTCGTGATCGCTTCGTGCGGAAACGGAGCGAACGAGTTACATCCATGCTTCTCTTCGGAACCGTCACTGCCGACGGTGACGAACGAGATATTGGCTCCATACATCCCGTTGCCGTTGGGCATCGAAACGGTAACCTGCTCGATCCGAATGATCGTATGACGCGTCTTTCTTGGCATGAGTTAACGCTCCTTTTTTGGCCTCTATTGAGCTATGTAGAACGCAAAAACCCCGCCGAAGCGGAGTTTCGGTGCTAGTGTCTGCCTTGCGGGCGGCACGGTTGCACACCGCGACTATAGCATGGATGAATCGTCTGTGAAGCGCTGACAGGAGGGGACAAGTGAGCCCCTGCTTC
>MFLH01000056.1:6083-6776 GCA_001781275.1 Candidatus Kaiserbacteria bacterium RIFCSPHIGHO2_02_FULL_54_11b
CGTTTTTCCCGAGCGACTGGGACGTATGTACATACGGCCCAATATCGAAAAATCTAGCATTTTCGGCATAAAAATGCTATTACGATGTCACGAGCAATGGTTCAAGCCGTCACTACCTCATGTCCAAGCAACTCATCTACACGATTGGAGCCATAGTCCTTATCGCAGGGGCGATCGTGCTCTATCAATTTGTACCGAGCGTGCGGCAAGCGGTCGGCATGAACATCATCACCATGCCGCCGAAGCCCGATGCGACCTCGACGCCGGGATTCGTGCCATCGTCTACCGAAGTGGGCGACAACGATCCCGAGGAGCCCAATGTGGCCTCGACCGGCGACATTTGCATGGGGGAGGCGGATCCGTTCTCGTGCTTTGAGAAGCACTATCAAGACCTGATAAAGAACAAAGGCATTCCCGCCGCGTTCGTGGATCTCAAAGCGCGGTACGCGAAGGATGCATACGTGCGTGCGCAGTGCCATCCCATCACGCACGTTATCGGACGCGAAGCTGCGCTCAAATTCAAGACGCCCGGCGAAGCATACGCTGCGGGCGATAGTTATTGCTGGTCGGGCTACTACCACGGGGTTTTGGAGACCTACGTGGACAAGGTCGGTGTGAAGAATCTTCCGACACAGATCGATCATATCTGCGACGGCGTCGATGGCAAGGCGCGTTACAGTTTCGATTATTACA